>NZ_CP126162.1:0-300000 GCF_030127105.1 Haloarcula pelagica
CGGATGGCCGCCGTCGTGCCGGGCCGTCGCAGCACCGGTCCCAGCGGCCGCCATCGCGCCGAAGCCGAGTGCCCGCAACACGGTCCGGCGGTCGAATCCGCGGGCCAGTAGCCGCTTCAGTAATTCCCGGTCTCCGAGGTCTGTACTGGGTGAATTGGTATCTGTCATGACGTTGAACACCGCACTGGCCGTCTCGGCCGGGCCAATTCCGTGTTCTCGACGGCGACTGAATAGTATACACAGGCATCGCAACGATAGGCTCGACGTACCGAACCGGCCGGTAGAAACGGGTCGATTACTCCCCGGAAAGCCCGGAATACCGTCGGCAAGGTGATGCCCCCGAGAAACGGGGGGCCAGTCGACGACCCGCTGGCGAAAACGACGACTCGGTGTGAACAGCATGACACTACCGTCGTCGTCTCGAGGGGACAGCCGCCGCCCGCAGGTAGCCGTCGGGTGTCGTCGCTCGGGTGGAGACCGCCGGAGTAAAGAGTTCGAACGACCAACTGCGACGGTATCTCCCGGACAACCGACCAACCGACGCTCGGGCCGGGCTACGAGGACCACGGCCCGGTCCTGCTGTTCGACGGGGTCTGTAACCTCTGTCACGGGCTGGTCCAGACCATCGTCCCGCGGGACCCCGAAGGGCGGCTTGTTCGCGTCGCTGCAGTCCGACTACGGACAGCGGGTGCGAGCGGCACACGGTCTCCCGACGGAGTCCCTGGGGTCGGTGGTGCTGGTCGATGGTCCCGACGTGTACACCAAGTCACGCGCCGTCATCAGAGTCGCCGAACTGCTCGGGTGGCCGTACCGACTCGCTGCCGTCGGTCGGCTCGTCCCCGCCTCGATCAGCGACACCGTCTACGACTTCGTCGCGGCCCATCGCTACCAGTGGTTCGGCCGAAAAGACCAGTGTATGATCCCTGACACCGACATCAGTGATCGCTTCGTCGACGACGGGATCACTGCCGAGTCGTCGGGTGGGACGTGAGGCGGTACCGGAACACCTAAGCAGGATTGACTTATGGCCTGAAACATGTCTTCCAGCGGCGTCCGATCGCACTCCCCGACCCTCATTACTGGGGTCGGAACGCTGCTGTTCGTCGCCGCGATCGTCCACCACATCACGGAACTGCTCGTCGTCGATTCGGTTCTCGCTCCGATCGCCGCGCTGATGCTGGACGTTCCCGCGGCCGTCGGGTTGATGTACGCCGGCCACTGGCTGTCGACGACCGATCTCGACCACCAGGAGCGCTGGACGGTGTGTGTCTGGTGTTTCGCCAGCCTCGTGCTGTTCGTGGCCGTCATCGCGGCGACGTTCGGCATCAGGCTCGCCGAGGGACGGCCCGTCTCCGAACCCGGCTTCTCGCTGCTGATCGCGGCCGAGGCCGGCGGCGTCGCCGGCTTCGTCGGCGGGTACTACAACGCCCGTGCCCGGGCGAGCGCTCGGCGCGCCACCACCGCCAGAAACGCGCTGGGCTTCGTCAACGAACTCATCCGACACGATCTCCGGAACGATCTGAACGTGATCCACGGGCACGCCGACCTGCTGGCCCAGCGGGAAACCGGGCCGGACCCGGGCGACCCGACGGTCGTCCGTGAGAAATCGATGGAGGCGCTGACACGCATCGAGACGAGCCGTGCGATCGCCGACACGCTCCTCAGCGACCCCGACCTCGACGCCGTCGATGTCGTCCCGATCGTCCACGAGATCACCGAGCAGTTCGACGAGGCCTTCCGGGCGACGGTCACGTCCGACCTCCCGGAGCGCGCGGTCGTCACCGCCAACGCCGGCGTCCGGTCGGTGATCGACAACCTCGTCGAGAACGCGATCGAACACAACGACACGGCCGAGCCACGCGTCGACGTGACGGTCGTGAGCGGCCCGAACACCGTCAGGATCGCGGTCGCCGACAACGGATCAGGTATCCCACCGGACCGGCGAGCGGACCTGTTACACCCCGAGACGACCGACGAGGGCGGTGGCCTCTCGCTCGTCTCGACGCTCGTCGACAACTTCGGTGGGGAGATCAGCCTCGGGGAGTCGGCGTGGGGCGGGGCCGCCGTCGAAGTGACGCTCCCGGCCGCCGACTCGGACCCCGAATGAGGCCGGCTACCGCCAGCTTGTCCAGCCGCCGTCGACGACCAGCGACTCGCCGGTGACGTAGCTGGCGAGATCGCTCGCCAGGAACACGGCCGCCCGCCCGATGTCCTCGGGCTGTCCGTACCGGCCCAGCGGTACCTGCTGGGTGAACGCCTCGGCCTGGTCCGGATCGCCGCCGCTGTCGCCGCCGATCATCGTCTCGATCCCGCCGGGATGGATCGCGTTGACCCGGATGCCCTCGCTCCCGAACCGGTGGGCGAGCGAGTAGGTCAGCATCGTCAGACCGCCCTTCGAGGCCGAATAGGTCGGCCAGTTCCCGTTGCCGAACAGCCCCGCGATGCTGGAGATGTTGATGATGGAGCCACCGTCGCCGTCGAGCATCCGTTCGGCGGCCAGTTGGGCGCCGACGTACGCCCCTTTGAGGTTGATATCCATCGTCCGTTCGTAGTCGTCGTCGCTCACGTCGAGGAACTCCTCGGGCTGCCAGATCCCGGCGTTGTTGACCATCACCGAGACGCCGCCGAACTCGTCGGCCGCGTCCATCGCCGCGGCCAGGTCGGCCCGATCCGTCACGTCACAGTCGACGAAGGTGGCGTCGGCGTCGGTCTCCGCTCGGATCAACTCGTGGGTCGGGGTCCCGTCTTCTTTTGGCCCCTCCCGGATGTCGGCGACCACGACGGCGTCGGCCCCGTAGTCGGCGAATTCGCGTGCGATTCCACGTCCGATACCGGAGCTACCGCCGGTTACGACCGCGACGCGGCCGTCCAGTAGTGTCATTTGGGAACACCACGTTCGTGTAGAATCAGCTGGTATTGAATAGTTGGGTGAGTGTCTCGTCCAGCCCGCCCCGTGCCGAGTCGTTCGCACGGCGGCGCTGGCCCCACGGTCGTCCGTACCGTCGTCTCTGCCGTGGATGGAACGGCCGTTTGACTCACCAGAGCATCTAAGTTTCTCCTGTCGCGACACGTCTACATGTCCACTCCCCTCCGGCGGGTCCTTCTCGGGACTCCACAGCCAGTCACGCCCAGGCTGTTGTGGCCGCTGGTCGGTCTCACCGCGCTCGCTGTCTCGGCTGTCGGCTACGCCTCCGGCCTCGTGACCGTCTCGGGCGGCGTCGTCTGGCTCCCGGCGTTCGCCGCGTGGATCGGCGCGCTCGGGGCCGCCGTCGTCGGCTACTGTCGGGGCGGCGCCCTCGCCGGCTGGGCCGTCACCGCCGCGGCGCTCGTCGGTCATCACGTCTCCCGTGCTGTCTCCGTGGACTCACTGGGCGAGCGCGTGGCTTTCCTCTTCCGTCCCGACGCACTCGGGTGGTACGCTGCGATGGCACTGCTCGTCGGGGTCGGTCCGTTCGTCCTCGGAAGCGCCCTGCGGTGGGGTGCAGACGCCCTTCGCGGGGCGCCTGGACACACCGCCCGCGAGTAGCGCCGGCGACTCACTGCTCGTCGGCTGTGATGTCCGTCGCCAGCGGGAGTTCGACGACGAACTCCGCACCCTCGTCGCCGTCGACGACCCGGACCTCGCCGCCGTACTTCTCGACCAGGTTGTCGACCAGATACAGCCCCAGGCCAGTGCCGGAACTCTCCAGCCCCTTCTCGCCGCGACCGAAGATTTCCTGCTTGCGCTCGTCGGGGACGCCAGGGCCGTTGTCGGCGATCCGCACCTCGGCGACCTCTTCGCCCGTCGACGCGGAGACGGTCACTCTGGGGACCTCGGAGTCGTTGTGCTGGATCCCGTTGGCGATGATGTTCCGGAAGACAGAGGAGAGGAGTTCGTCCGCGACCACCGCGGTATCCGGGAGCGTCTCCTCGACGGTGACGACCGCTCTGTCGTAGGCCGACCCGACCTCGTCGACCTGCGCTTCCAGCACGGGCCGCAGTGAGACCGTCGTCAGTTCCTCGTGGCCCGACAGCATCGTCTCTGTCAGGTCCCGTGCCTGCCGGGTGAGGTCGACGACGTGCTGGCCGCTCTCTGCGAGTCGGTCCAGATACTGCATCCCCTCGTCGTCGACGTACCCGTGCAACACGTCGGCCATGCCGAGGATGACCTGCATGTCGTTTCGGATGTCGTGGCGGGTGACCTGGTTCAGGATCTCCAGGTTCCGGGTCTGTTCGCGGAGTTCGGCCTCGCGGCGCTGCTGGACCGTCACGTCCTGGATCGCGCCGACGATCCCGCTGTTGCCGTCCCGGCTGTAGCCGTGTCGTTCCACGACAACGTCGCGCTGTTCGCCGCCGAGTTCGACGGTCAGTTCCAGTCGTTCGCTGCCCCCGCCGTCGAGCAGTTCTGCCTCCGCCGCGTCACAGACCTCGGCGAGTTCCGGCTGGAACTCCGCGGTCCGACTGCCGATGATCGCGTCCCGGTCCCGGTCGACGAAGGACGCGAACGCGTCGTTACAGGCGACGTACCGACCCGTCTCGTCTTTGAGAAACGCGGGGATCGGAACACAGTCGAGGACCGCAGACAGCCGCGCGTCCGCGTGTCGGCGGGCACTCAGTGCGTCCCGGAAGCGGTCGGCAAACGACGGCGGTTGAGTCTCGGTCGCGCCGGCCGTGTGCTCGATCGCCGACGCGACACGCGGCGGTCCGCCCTGTGGCGGCGCGCGTTCCACGTAGTCGGTGGCACCGGCTTCGAGGCCGTCGACGACGGTCTCGGGTGCCGTCTCGGTAGCAGCGATCAGCAATACCGCCCCGATACCGTCGAGCGCATCGACGCCGACCGACGGTTCGAGGTCGAGCGTCGCGAGGTCCAGCGCGACGACATCCACGGCGGCGCCGACGGCGTCGACCGTCTCGACCCGCCCGAGTTCGGTTTCTCCGAGGTGAGAACGGGTCCGGTCGACGTAGTGCTCGTCACGACTCAGAACGACCGCCTGACGCGCGTCCATGGTCCGTTCGGAATCCAGCACTGCAGCACCGTCAATGTGTCTGTCAGCCATCCGTTTCGACACTGCGCCGGAGGTACAACGTCACGACCCCACCGTCGTCGGTGTTCTCGACAGAGAGCCCGCCGCCGGCGTTCTCGACGGCCCACTTGACGAGCCAGAGCCGGATGCCCTGCGTGTGTTCCAGGGGGGACTCGCTGCCGGCGTCCAGTGCCGAGCGCTCGATCTCCGAGAACGCCATCCCAGGGAACCGCACGGCCAGTTCGACGGAGGGGCTCGGCGGCTCGTCGGTGACCTGCAACGAGACCTGCCCGGCCGGGGCACCCCACTTCCCGACGGCGTGTTCGACGAGTTGTTCGAGACACAGTTCCAGTTGTGCGGGACAGATCGCGCTCGCGGCGGGCGCGCCCGCCACGGTGAACTCGACGCCAGGGTACACCGCCCGGAGGTCCCCGACTGCCGACCGAACGAGGGTCGGCACGTCGAGTGGGACACTCGACTGGTCCGGATCACTGCCCAGATGGAACTGTCTCACCGCGTCGGCGGTGTCGAGCAGTTCGTCGGAGGCGGTCTGGATCGCTTCCGCGGCCTCGCTGATCGACGCCGGGTCCATCTCCTCGGCGTTGGCCGCGACGTGTTCGGCACGGCCGGAGACCACGGTCAGCTTGTTCCGGAAGTTGTGCCGGAGCACTCGATCCAGCACCGTCAGGCGTCCCTGCTGTGCGCGGATCGCGGAGATGTCGCGAGCGATCGCGATCACCCGGTCGCCCGCCGAGTCCGAGACCGACTCGTGTTCGAACTTCACCTGGAAGGTCCGGGACTGTCCGGTCGGGAGCGTGAGCGTGAGTTCCCGTTCCTGTGTCCGCCCCGTCTCGACGACGACCCGGCAGGCACGCCGGACGACCGACGCCTGCTCCGACGGGAGGATATCGGTCAACGCGGTCGTCGGCGTCGCACGAAAGTCCACCTCGAACACGTCTGTCGCCGCGGCGTTCGCGTGGACCACGGTCGTGTCGGCACGGAGCACGACGACCGGGTCGCTGACCGACTCGAAGACGTGTTCGTACTGTTCGAGCAGGCGTTTCCGCTCGATCTGCTCGGTCACGTCCTGCTGGAACCCCAGGAAGTGCGTCACCGTCCCTGCGTCGTCGTAGACGGGCACGATATCCAGTTGGTTCCAGAACGCCTCGCCGTCGCGCCGGTAGTTGCGGATGACGACCGACACCGATTCCCTGGCGTCGATTGCCGTCCGGATCTCGGCCACCGTCGATTCGTCGGTCCCCTCCCCCTGGAGGAACCGACAGTTCCGACCCAGGGCGTCGGGCAGCGAGTAGCCGGTTATGTCGACGAACCCCTGGTTGACGTATATCAGGTGTTCGTCCTCGGCCTGTGCGTCGGCGATGCTGATACCGATGTCGGCGTTGTCCATCGCCCGGCCGTACAGTTCGAGGCGCTTCCAGCGCTGTGACGCGATGAGCGAGTACTGACGGATCGCGACGAGGCCGTCGACGCGGGCCCGGATGGCGCGTTTCGACGACGGAATCGTCAGGATCCCGTCCAGCGCCCGCCCCAGCGAGTCACCGTATCGGGACCAGGGATCGGGGACGCTCTCGGGGACCAACAGCAAGACCGGCGCCATCGTCGGCCGCTGCTCGCGTTTCCACTCGCGGAGGCGGTCGCGACACTCCGGGAACGCCTCGGCGCTGACCACGCAGATGTCGGTCGCGTCCGGAACGGCACCCTCTAGATGTCGGACCTCGTACGCCGACAGCGTCGTGGTCAAAAGGTCCCGGTCTCGTCCCGCCGGAGCGGCGAGGGTGACCGTTGTCGCCGCCGTCTCCGGAAGGGGGACTGCGCCGCCCGCGCTATCACCGCTCGTGATCCAGTTTGGCGAGCGGTCACCGGACATCAGTCTCCCTCGTCGACTCGTTCGGGCACGCCGGTCAGCACGCCGCGATACCCCTCCAGCGGCGGTCCAACGTCGATGCCGTCGGGGCCGAGATCGAACGCCCTGATCGTCTGCTCGAACGCCCCGTAGCGCTTTTTCAGGACCCCGACGACCTTCCGGACCTCGCCGTCCAGTTCCACGTACCGGAGAAACACGATGTTGTCCGCGAGGTAACTGATCGCCTCGTCCGATGCCATCAGGTCGCCCGTGACGGTTCCGATCTCGTCGAGCAGGAACGTCGTCACGCCCATCCGCTTGAGATACCGACAGAGTGCGTGGAGTTCCCTGGTGAGTTGGTCCTGTGAATCGCCGCCGCGGAGCCCCAGTCGGTAGCCGGAGATGCCGTCGATCACTACCATCCTCGCGCCGTCCTCCTCGACGGCTGTCCTGACCGTGTCGGCGAACTCGTCCGGGCTCCGGGTCAGCGACTCGACCTCTGTCAGCAGCAACTCGCCCGACTCGACCAGTTCATCGATCCCGATGCCCAGTTGCTCGGTCCGATAGCGAAAGTCCGACGCGAGTTCCTCGAACAGGAACCCGTGTGGTGTCTCTCCCCGCTGGGCGGCCGCCCGCAGGAACACCGTCGCCAGCGTCGTCTTCCCGACCCCAGACGGGCCGGAGATCAACGTCACCGAACCGCGCTGTACCCCGCCACCGAGCAGGCTGTCGAGCGCGTCGATCCCCGACCCGATCTGCTCGCGGGGGACCTCCCGCTGGTGATCGCCGGGGACCAGTTTCGGGTACACCCGACCGCCCGTCTCCGACCGGATCCGGTACGTGTGCCTGCCCCCGGCGTAGCCCGAGCCACGGAACTTCGTCACTTCCAGGCTCCGGTGGTCCGTGGTCCGGCGAATCTCGATCGCCGCGTCGCCGAGAAACTGCACGTCCCGCTCTTCGGCCTCGCTGGTCACCTGTGCGGTACAGACCGTGGTGATCGACCGCTCTTTGAGCGCGTTGGCGAGCGAGGAGATGTGCCGGCGGAACTGATAGTCGTCGGGCAACAGCGCGCGCAGTTCGGTCAGCGGGTCGATCACCAGTCGGTCGGGCGACTCCTGGTCGATCGCGTCCGCGATCTGCCCGATGAGTTCGTCGCCCTCCGCCTGGCCGGGCGACAGGACGGAGTAACTCTGATCGCTGAAAAACCGCGATCCCTGCTCGCTGAGATCCAGGATGACGACGCCCGAGAGATCGATCCCGAGCGCGGCGGCGTTCCTGCGGAGGTCGTCCGCCCGCTCTTCGAATCCGACGTACAGGCCCGTCTCGCCGGCGGCCAGAAACTGCAACGCGAGAATCGTCTTGCCGGTCCCCGGGCCACCGTTGACGATCGCTGTCTGTCCGCGGAGGAAGCCACCCTGCAACACGGTATCGAGGCCGGATGTCCCCGACGGGACTCGCTCGACATCGACGGAATCTGCCATACGTACACAAGGAGGGGTGACCAGTGATAAAACCTCTCGCCGTCCGGCGACCGCCACTACAGCGGGAACGACCGAACGATGCCCGTGAGGCGGTTCCGGAGGCGACGGCCCAGGCTGCCGGTCAGTTCGTGGATTCGATCCATCTCCGCGGGGGACAGTTCGAAGTCGAAGACGGCGAGGTTCGTTTCGAGGTGGTCGCGGCCCCGGGCTTTCGGAATCGCGACGACCTGTTCCTGCTGGACGAGCCACCTGAGTGCGACCTGCGCCGGGTGCTTGTCGTACCGGTCGCCGATCGACGCGAGCACCTCGTCGTCGAGCACGTCGCCCTGTGCCAGCGGGCTGTACGCCGTCAGCGCCAACCCGTTTTCCGTACAATACTGCTGGAGTTCGCGCTGGTCCTTGTAGGGGTGGTACTCCACCTGATCGGTGACGATCGGTACGTCGACGGCGGTGCGTGCGTCGGCGAAGCTGTCTGCGGGTGAAGTTGCTGACACCGAGGTGCCTGACCAGGCCGTCGGCACGGAGGTCGGCCATCGCACCGAGCGTCTCCTCGACCGGGACTCGTGGGTGGGGCCAGTGGATCAGCAACAGGTCGACGGTGTCGAACCCCAGGCGGTCCAGACCCGCCCGGGCCGCGCGCCGGACATCGTCGGCGCGGAGGTTCGACCGCCACACCTTGGTCGTCACGAACACGTCGTCCCTGTCGACCGGCGACGCCGCGATGGCGTCCCCGACGGCTGCCTCGTTCTCGTAGTACTCGGCCGTGTCGACGTGGCGATACCCCAGGTCCAGTGCCGTCCGAACGGCCTCACGGCATTCCCGCTCGTCCATCTGAAACGTTCCCAACCCGAGCGCCGGAACCGTGGCGTCGCCGGCGGAGACGTGTTCCATACGCCTGCTACGGCGGGCAGCGAAGAGTATGTGACGCCCTCTCCCGAGAGTGGCTCACAGGGTCGCTCAGTCACGGTTTGAGCGACAGCCGCCTTTAGGTGTGTGGTGTGAGTAGGCCGAACTACGATGACAACCGTCCTCCACGCCCTCCGTGCCGTCGGCCTCGCTGCGGTCGATCTCGCCGTCGGTGCCCTCCTCTTTGGCGTCACGACCTCCCCGATCGGTCTCCTGGTGATCGCCGTCGGCCTGCTCGTCTTGCTCCACGTCACGTACACCGGCGCTGTCCACGCCCGCACGGCCCTCACCGAACGCAGGCGGCCGGAAGGGGTCTGACCGGTCGGCGGTGCAACCCCGCGGTGTGTCCCACTCGGTCAGGGTAACCGATCCTCGTCGAGCGGCCGCAGGATACCGACCGATCCCCTGAACTCCTCGCCCTCGTACGGGAGGACGGCCATGTGGTCGCGGAACTCGATCTCCTCGCCGTCGGCAGTCACCAGCGTCGCCGGGAACCGCGACGTGTCCGGTCCCGCCGAGGAGAGCAGGTCACCGAGCTCGTCTTCGGCCCGCTCAACGACCTCCGGCGGCTTGATGTAGTCGGTCGGTTCCCCGACGATGTCCTCGCGGTCGCGATCCAGCGTCTCCGCAAGCTCGTCGTTGACCCACCTGAACCGTCCCGTCTCGTCGACGACGTAGATCGGATACCCGAGCGCTTTCAGCACGGTGTCGTAACGGTCGGCGCGGCGGGTGGCACGGTAGCGCTGGACGCCCTCCCGAATGCGGTTTTGTAGTCGGTCCCACTGTTCGGTGCCGCCCTTCTGGAGGTAGCCGGTCAGGCCGGCGTTGAGCGCCGTGCTCGCGACCTCCTCGCCGCCGCGACCGGTGAACAGAATATAGGGGAAGTCCGGATGAGGGAACTGCTCTGTGAGTTCCTCGTACAGCTCTAGTCCGTCCAGCCGGGGCATATCGTAGTCACTGACGACACAGTCGAACTCCGTGGGGTCGAACACCGCCAGGATATCCTCGGGGTCGGTCCGCGTCGTCACCTGGAGGTCGTCCGCACGCCCGAGCATCAGCTCGGCGAGCTCGGTCATGGAGCTGTCGTCGTCGACGTGGAGTACTTGAATACCTGACACTGCGATCTGTCTTGGTATCGTCCATCGATGTATAAAAATGCAAGCTCCGACGGGGTCGTCCGACCGTCTTTGCGCCCCCGGTTATCGGCACCACGCGGCGAGCACGCGCTCCCGCGACCGAGTCAGCGTCGTGAGGTGGTCGGTGTCCGTGACGTGGAGTTCGGCGTCGGGCAGTCGGTCGGCCAGTTCCCTGGCCCCGGCCAGCGGGACGTTCGTGTCCCGGCTTCCGTGCCAGAGCCTGACCGGCGTATCGGCGGCCGCCACGTCGAACCCCCACGGGTCGGCCAGCAGTCGCGCTTCGGTCACGACGCCGCTTCGGGTCCGCTCGACGGCCGTGAGGAACTCCTCGCGGACGATCCGTGCGTCGGCGTCGTCCATCGCCGCCCGCCCGTCCGCGGTCGTGTACTGCGAGACGACGAACGACGGGGGAGCCGGCGGGCCAGCGCACCGGTCGCGGCGAACAGCCCGCCCAGGAGCCAGCCGGCGTGGGTCCCGAGGCTCCCGAAGAGGCGCTGCACCGGCGGTGTCCGGTCCTCGAACTGCGGCGGCACTGCGCCCGAGACGACTGCGACGCCCTCGATCCGATCGGGGCGCGTCGCTGCAAGCGCGAGCGCGTGCGGGCCGCCGCCGGAGAAGCCCAGGACGGATGTCGAATCGATCCCGGCTTCGTCGAGCACCGGAACGGCGAACGCCGCGGTGTCCCGGAGGCGGCGACCGGGCCACGCGCTCGACCGACCGTATCCGGGCCGGTCGATGGCGACGACCCGAACCGAGTGGCTCCGCCCCAGTTCGTCGAACAGCGCGCCGACCCGCCGCGATCCCGGCGTCCCGTGGAACACGAGCAGCGGCGTGCCTCCCGGGTCGCCGTACTCGGCGTAGGTCACGTGCCGGTCGTCGCCGACGGGAACGCTGGATCTACGTGTCCCCTCGCCACCCTCGCCGTCGGGGTCCGGCGCCACAGTGGTCGCGTTCATCGACCGAATAGTCGGTATCCGGACGGGAAGGGTCGATGCCGGATTGGTCCGGTTTTTAACTATTCTCGGTGTACGCACGGGTGTGCAACGCGTCGAGTTCGCCGTCACCTACCCCGAGGACCGAGCCCACCCGATCCACGGAGCGGTCCAGACGACAGCGGGCGTCTCGCGCGCCGAGTTGCTGATCTGGGGGCCGACCGGCCGGGTCACGTCGCTGCTCTGGTTCGACTGTCCGGTCGACACCGCCCGCAGGCTACTCGGAGCGGTCGAGGCCAGGACGACGGAGTTGATCGGCGAGGACGGCGGCACCTACGCCTTCCTCGAACAGGAGACGTACGAACTTGACGCCGCGGTGCTGGGCGTCGTGGCCGACGCACACGTCGTCTTCCTCCCACCGGTCGTCTTCGAGGAGTCGGGCAACGCGACGGTCGAAGCCGTCGGGAGCAGGGAGGCCTTGGGGGCGTGCTACGAGGCGCTGCGCGAGCGCGTCCCCACGACCATCAAGCGGGTCCGCCCCTTCCGGCGGGGTGGGGAGAGCGGAGCGCTGACCGACCGCCAGCGGGCGGCCGTCGAAGCGGCGTCCGCGGTCGGCTACTACGACGTGCCCCGGACGGGCAGCGTCGCCGACGTGGCGGCCGAACTCGACTGTGCCCACAGCACCGCGGGCGAACTCCTCCGGAAAGCGGAGGCGGCGCTGGTCGACGCGGCCGTCGACGCCGGCTAGACAACGCGACACACCCCACTCAGCCCGCACAGCCGGTGCTCGGCCCGACGACCCCCTCGTCGATGATCGCCGTCTCTTCGTCGCCGCGCCAGATGACTCTGATCCGGTCACACGGCTGGAGCACGTCGGCGGACTGTCCGGCGTTGCGCTCCTGGACGACAAGCCGCTGGCCGGCGGTGACGTTCTCCTCCCACTCGTTGACGACACCGGGGTCAGAGCCGTCGCTGTCACCCGGTGGTCCGTCCCGGGTCCCGGCAGGCGAGAGAGCCGGTGGCTTGTTGAGGTCGTTGAACTGATCGCCGTCTATCTCGACGACGAGCCCCTTCACGTCCGTCGGCGGCGAGGCGTTGTTGCTCTCGCTGTCGTCGGTCTCGTTGAACACCGTCGTGCCACCGACGACCACCTCCAGTTGCGTTCGGCGCAAGCGGTCCCCGCCGTCGTGTGTGACGACGACCGAGTCGTTCTTCGCGACGCCGTCGCCGAAGTACCGGGACTCGAACTCGATGTCGGCCGTCGGGGCGACCGACGAGACGCTGTCGCCAAAGGAGAACGCGAACACCGTCAGTGTCGATCCGACGATAACGACCACTGCGACCATCAGTACGACGCCGAGCAACGACGAGACGCTTCGCTCCCCCGACAGCACGGAAATATCACCCATAGAGCACGTGGCTGTACTGTTGGGACGATACCATATAACAGTTCTTGAGACGACATTTCCGGGCGTCACGGTGCACACGGGGACGAACATGTTCGCACCCCCATCCGGCCACTGGGAACCCGCTTTCCCCTTTTGATGGTCGGGCCGTCAAGCCCCGACTGTATGGAAGTACAACGCAAGACGATCGCGAAGTTCATCGCTGCGGCCTTCGTGATCAACCTCGTCGTCATGGGTGCGGGCGCCTGGTTCGCCTACCAGGAGGCCCCGCCGATCCCCGACGAGATCACCGGACCGGAGGGACAGACCGTCGTCACGGACGAACAGATCAGGGACGGGAAGAAGGCTTTCCAGCGGGACGGCCTGATGAACCACGGGTCGATCCTGGGCAACGGCGCCTACTACGGCCCCGACTACACGGCCGATACGCTCGATCTGAAGACCGAGCACATGCGCCAATACTACGCGCGGGAGCGGTACGACGCCGACTACGGCGCGCTCGGGAGCGGCGAGCGTGCGGCGATCGACGAGGTCGTTAAGCAGGACTTGGACGACCAGTACGACGGCGGTGACATCCAGTACACCGCCGCGGAGCTGTACGCACACGAGCAGGTCCGCGAGGAGTACGTCGAGCGGTACCACGAGGGGAGCCACGAGCGGGGCGTCCCCGTGGAGATGATCGACTCCGAGGCCGACGCCCGGAAGTTCGCCGACTTCGCGCTCTGGACGGCCTGGTTCTCCCACACCGACCGGCCCGACGGTGACCACTCCTACACGAACGAGTGGCCCTACGCGCCGGGCGCCGGCAACGACGCCACCGCCGCCGCGATGACTTGGAGCGTCATCGCGATGATCCTGCTCGTCGGCGCGGCCGGCTTCGGCATCTGGCTCTACCGGTCGATCGAACTCCCGGAGCCCTCGGCCGACGGCCTTTCCGTGCCCGAACCCGCGGACGTGGAGATATTCCCGAGCCAGCGAGCAGCGTTGCGGTTCATCCCCGTCGCGGCCGGCCTGTTCCTCTCGCAGGTGTTGCTCGGCGGCCTGCTCGCGCACTTCTACATCGAGCGGGCCGGCTTCTTCGGGATCGAGGAGCTCTTCGGCGTTCACATCCTCCAACTGCTCCCCTTCGCCATCGCGAAGACCTGGCACATCGACCTGGGGATCCTCTGGATCGCCGCGACGTGGCTGGGGGCAGGCCTCTTCCTCCCACCGCTGCTGACCGGCCACGAGCCCAAGCGGCAGTCGACGTACATCGACGGCCTACTGGGCGCCATCGTCGTCGTGACCGTCGGCGGCCTGGCCGGCATCTGGCTCGGTTCGAAAGGGTACCTCGACGGCCAACTGTGGTGGCTCGTCGGCAACGAAGGGCTCGAATATCTCGAAGTCGGGAAGCTCTGGCAGGTCGGCCTGCTGGCCGGCTTCGGTACCTGGGCGCTGCTGTCGATCCGCGGGCTCAAGCCGCTGCTCGACGAGGAGCCCGTCTTCGGCCTCGGGCACATGATCCTCTACGCCGGCGGCTCCATCGCCCTGCTGTTTACCGCCGGCTTCCTCTTCACGCCGGACACCAACATCGCCGTCACGGAGTTCTGGCGCTGGTGGGTCGTCCACATGTGGGTCGAGGGCGCCTTCGAGTTCTTCATCGTCGCCATCGTCGGACTGACGCTGGTGTCGATGAACCTCCTCTCGCGGCGCAGCGCCGAGAAGGCGGTCATGCTCCAGGCCCTGCTCGTGATGAGTACCGGCGTCATCGGCGTCTCGCACCACTACTGGTGGGTCGGGATGCCCGACATGTGGATCCCCATCGGGAGCGCCTTCTCCACGCTGGAACTGATCCCGCTCGTGTTCATCCTCTACGAGGCGCTGGGTCAGTACCGGGCGATGTCCGAGAGCGGCGGGTTCCCCTACAAGCTCCGTTCATGTTCATCATCGCCAGCGGCGTCTGGAACTTCGTCGGCGCCGGCGTGCTGGGCTTTTTCATCAATCTCCCGCTGATCAACTACTACGAGCACGGCACTTACCTCACGGTCGGGCACGCCCACGCCGCGATGTTCGGCGCCTTCGGCTTCCTCGCGCTGGGGATGGTCAGCTACATGCTCCAGTTGTCGATCCAGCCCAGTCGGTGGGACGGCTCCTGGCTCCGGGCCGCGTTCTGGTGCTGGAACGTCGGCCTGGCGCTGATGGTGTTCGTCTCGGTGCTGCCGGTCGGGTTCCTCCAACTGGAGGTGGTGTTCACCCAGAGCTACGACGCCGCGCGGAGCCTCGCGTTCTACAACCAACCGATCATCCAGACGCTGTTCTGGGCGCGGCTCCCAGGTGACACGCTGATCATCCTGGGGACGGTCATCTACGCCGCCGACCTCGTCCGCAAGCGGTTCGTCCTCAGGCAGTCGGCCGACGACCCGAGCGTCGACGATGTCGCCGTCGCGGACGGCGTCCTCAACGACGACTGAGCCCGGCAGCGATCTCCCCGGTCGATCTCAGTCCCGGTAGACCCCGCGGCCGACCTCCAACTCGCCGTCGGTGACCTGCCAGCCCGACTGTGGGCCGGCGAACTGGACCCGCGACCACTCGCGGTACTCGTTGCCACGCCAGCCGCCGGCGAACCACTCGTTGCGGCCGCTGACCTCGGCGGAGACGGACACCACGGTGTCGTCGTCGGTGTCGTAGTCGGCGTACACCCGCCCGTCGTACTCGTAACAGTGGTTCGTCTCGGTGGACCGGCCGAAACAGTCGACTTCGGTCCGGTTGTACCGGGTCGGGAACAGCGGTTCGTCGCCGATCGGCGTCGCCGTATCGATCGTCTCGTTGGCCCCGAGCGTCACCGTGAACTCGAAGCTCCCGTCGTTCTGGACACCCATCTCGGGGTTGCCGGGATCGTACTCCTCGGGACTGATCCGCTCGTAGTAGCCGGTGTCGCCCTGTTCGACGTTCCGGTAGTAGACCGTCTCGACCGCGATCCGGTCGGCCGTGATCGAAAGCATCGGCCCCTCCGCCGTGCTGACGACCGCGTAGGTGAAGTTCACCGGGGCCGGATCGCCGTCGTACCCGCGGACCGGCGGCGTGTATCGGGAGTACTCGACGGTCCGGACGAACTCTTCGCCCAGCCGTGAGCTGTTGCCCTCGACCGGCACCGGGACGTAGAACGTGGCGTCTTCCAGCGTCCCGTCGGCGGAGATGCCGACGCGGTACTCGTAGGTGCTGGTCGTGCTCTCGCCGATCCGTTGCTCCCCGAGCACCGAGAGCCCGGCCAGGACGAGTCCGAACACCAGGACGACGACCACTGCGCCGATGCCGACGGTGCGCCAGCCGACACGGTCGCCCGGCGGTCTGGTGAGCATGTGATGGAGCAGGACCGCGACCGCCGTGCCGGCGACGAATCCCGCCGGGAGGCCGACGAGGATCGAGAGCCAGATCACCGGCTCGCAGCACCACGGTCAGGGCGATCCCGACGGCGAGAAACACGACGAGGCCGGCGAGCAGACTCAGTCCGATCGGAGCAAGCCGACGGCCGCCGCCGAGGTCGTCGATCGACTCCGCGGCGCCGGTGTCGGTTACCTTGTGCCGGTCGGCTTCGAGGAGACCGGCCAGCCCTCCGCCGATCGCGGCGACCGCGACCTGTGCGACCGTGGCGAACAGCGAGAGGACAGCACCGACGAGTAGCCCACCCAGCGGGACACCGAGGCCGTCGAAAGGGAGGGACCCGAACCGGAGAAACAGGATCGTTCCGGTGATAACGGTGCTGAGGGCAGCCATGATCGCGCCCGCGATAGCGCCGGTGACGGCGCCCCGACGCGGCCCCGCTCGTTCCAGGTAGCCGGCGACGCCGCCGCCGATCAGCGGCGCGACGAGCAAGACGATGGGGACGAAGCCCAGAAGGACACCGACGACTGCGCCGACCGCGCCGTTGCGGAGCGTTTGGCGTTCGGGAAGCTGCATGACTGAAATGACACTCGGAGGATACTTATTGCTATGCCAGGCGAGTCAGCGGCGACGCTCACGGTTCGGCGACCCCAGAAAACCCCGCGAGACCGCGACGGCGGCTCAGTCAGTCGGCTGTTCGTCGTCCCCGCCACGGCGGCGGAGACCGATGACGACGATCGCGACGATTGCGACGATAGCGATGAGTTTTGTCCGGTTCATCCTAGACTGTACTTCTCACCTATCAGATATAAAGATTAGCGTGACGGGACGCCGTTGCGGGCCGGTCAGCGCCCGGCTCTCGGTCCGGAACCTGTTCGTATCTCCTGACCGGCGCCGGCGCGGACCACACACCCCTATCGATGTGTTCGGCCAAGCGTTATCGTGTCGGCGCGACAACTGAAAACGGCATGGTAACGTTCGCGATCGTCTACGGGACCGGCGAAGGACAGACAGCGAAAGTCGCGACGCGGATCGGGACCGCGCTCAGGGACCGGGGCCACGAGGCGGTGGTCACCGACATCACCGACGCCGACCCGGCCACAGTGCTCGACGGCGTCGACGCGGCGCTGGTCGGGTCCTCGATCCACGTCGGCAAGCACGCCGGGGCGATCAGGTCGTTCGTCGAAGCCAACCGCGACAGGCTTCGGTCGCTCCCCACGGCGTTCTTCCAGGTGTCGCTCACCTCGGCGGTCGACGACGAACAGCACCGGGCCGAGGCCGCACGGTACGTCACGGAGTTCACCGACGGGACCGGCTGGCATCCCGACCGAGTGGGGCTGTTCGGCGGTGCCCTCCGCTATTCGGAGTACGGCTTCCTGAAGCGGTTACTGATGAAACGCATCGCGGCGGACGCGACAGGCGACACCGACACCGCACAGGATTACGAGTACACGGACTGGGACGAGGTCGAGCAGTTCGCGGCCGATGTCGCGGCGTTCGTCGAGGGGCGACTCGGCACGACGCCACCGGCCGACGAGTGATCGTTCACACACTCAGGCGGGTGAGCCCTCGCCGGTCGATTCGTCGAGTGTCGTCTGTCGGCCCCCAGGGGACTCCTCCTGACCGCGCGCGGCGTAGGCGTCCCGGAGTCCCAGCACCAGCGCCCCCATCCCGAGCAGGAAGGCAAGCAACTCGAAGAGGCCGCCGATCACGGGGACGGCACCGAGGACGGCGAACCCGACCAGCCCGACGACCAGCGCGAGCCACCGGTTCTCGGTGTCTGCTAACCCGAGCGCCCACCAACCGACGGCGAACTGGCCGTAGACGACGCTGACCCAGACCGCGATCCCGAAGGCGATCGCGCCGACGACCGATAGCGGAAGCCCGACGATCGTTATCGCCAGGACGAGCAAGGCGATGGGGACGGCGACGAGGACGAGGAACCCGACCCCGCCGGTCCAGACCGGCCGGTTCGAGACTCGGTCTGCCACACCGGCGGAGAACTGCGGGAAGACGGCGAGCAACACCACACCGAGCAGGAGGTTCGCCACGAGACCGTAGACGACGCCGAGCCAGGACGGGATATCGAGCGTCCCGAACTCCGGTCCGGCGGACTGGCCGATCGAGCGGTCCCTGACGACCGCCCCCTGGATCGTCGCGTCCGGGTCGCGGTTGAACGTCTCCGCGTCGTAGCGGAACTCACCACCGACTACCGCCGACGGGCCGACTGTTATCGTCTCCGCGCCCGCGCGAACGTCGCCGTCGATCTGCCCGTCGACGATGAGATAGTTCGCACCGGCCTCGACGTTGCCCCCGATCTGTGCGGACTCGCCGATCTCCACCGTCCCGCTGGCGACGTTGACGTTCCCGCCGACCGTCCCGTCGATCCGGACGGTTCCAGCGGCGGCACTGATGTCGCCGCCGACGGTGCCGCCGTCGGTCACGAGGATCGTTCCCGCCGCACCGGAGATATCGCCGGTGACGGTTCCGCGGACGATGATCGTCCCCGCGAAGCCGGAGACGCTGTCGTAGGTCTCGCCCTCCCCGACGACGATCGTGTCGGACGCGCCCTCGAAGGACTGCCCGGCGACGACTCCCGAACCGACGGAGAGCAAGAGGAGTGCACCGACGAGAACGATAGCGATACGACGGGACCACGACGGATCGGTTGACATGCCCCTCTGTTCTCAACCAACCAATATAAATATTCACTGACACGTATTCTCAGCCGGTCGAGACTGAGAAAATAGCGTTTAGAGGAGCTCTGTACCTCTCTGAACGATCTTGGGGAGCCATTCGTTACCTTCGTGAAAATTACCATATTCAGAACAATAACGTTCCGATCGTTTACTGGATAGTCACGGTGGAAGTCGTCCGGACAGTACTGTTTTTACGGCGGTGCGCGTAGCTCGGTCTGTGTGCGAAACGACAGATACGCTGTCCGGTCCGCGGGCCGACAGCGATGCGGGGAGCGGTCGGCTGAGGGCGGTTCTGGTCGCGCTCGGACTGCTGGTGGTGGGGCTGGGCGCGAGCATCGTGGTCGGTATCGTGTTCACCGTCCCGTTGCTCCTGTTCGGGGCCGACGTACAGAGCCCCACGGTGTTTCTCTTGCTCGCCGCGGTGGGCCAACTCGCCTTTCTCGTCGTCGGGCTCTCGTATGTCGGGCGGTACGGTGGGGTGACCGTTCGGCGCCCGAGCAGACGCGACACCGGTTATCTCGTCGGTGGTCTCGTTGCCGCGCTGATCGCCGCCACGGGCCTGAGCGTCGTTGTCACCGTCCTCGGGATCGGCCCGTCCGGGAGTGTCTTCGACGACCCGATCACCACGGCGCCGTGGGTCGCGCTCGCACTGGCGGGCCTCTCTATCGTCCTCGTCGCGCCTGCGGAGGAACTGCTCTTTCGGGGTGCCATCCAGGGCCGACTCCGCAAATCGTTCGGCCCGGTCGGTGCTGTCGGGGGTGCGAGTGTCATCTTCGGGTCGATTCACTTGCTCAACTACACCGGGTCGATCGTCGGTGCGCTCAGCGGCGTCGTCATCGTTACTGTCGGCGGTGCCATCTTCGGGACGATCTACGAGCGGACGGGGAACTTGCTCGTTCCGATCGGTGCCCACGGCGGCTACAACGCGGTGTTGTTGACCGTGGCGTTTCTCGCGAGTTGAGCGCCGGTCAGGCCGGCCGGTCCGACTGTCGCCACCGGTAGGCAAGAACCGGATACAGCGGCGCCAGCGGCAGCAACAGCAGCAGTATCGGGACTAGCATCACCATCCCGATGACGCCCATTCCTGCCTTCGGTTCGTACGGAGTCGCGTTCGGAACTACCATACTCCAGTGTACGACGCCACACCTCACCAGCTTCCTGCGCCACCGGTGTGGGGGATTCAAGTCGCCGCCCTCAGGTCGGCGTCGACGCGCCGGTAACCGAGAGCTCCCGTGTGGTCGTCACGTGACCGTCGATGCACAGTGGCATCGGACCGGCTTCGGTCGCCGTGTACTCCGTATCGATTGTGACCGTCGCAGTCGTCTGCGCTCCTCCGGCCACCCGCCGCTCGACGATGGTGGACTCGTCGTCGTCGGCGATGAGTTCCGTCGGCCAGTAGAGCGCGGCCAGGAACCGCCCGTCGACAGCAGCGGTGTTGGTGACAGTGATCGTCGCTTCGAGCGGTTCGCCCTGCTCGGTCGGACCGGCGTGTCAGCGCGGCCGCTCTGCGGGACGATGCTGGCTCACATCGTCCGGTGCTGTTCGAGCAGTTCACGGATCCGGCGGAGTTCCGAGACGACCTCGTCGGTACTGGTCGTGGTCCCGACGATTGCCGGTTCGTCCTCGCTCTCCGTTGCTTTCGCCGGGCGTTCTCGCACACGGTCGAGGATCTGTTCTTTGATCGCTTCGTAGTCACTGACACCGCTGATCGTCAGTTCGGCACCCATCTGTCCACCGTACCCCGCGGTGTGTATACCGACCGATCCCGCGCTGACGAGACGCTGAATCGGCCCCTGTGAGGTCCCGACGTTCGTGATCCGGTTGTAGGGGACGGTGGTCTTCTGCCGAAAGAAGACGCCCCGTCGGTATTCGATCTCGTCGTCGGTGAACCGATACCCCGTCGTCCGGTAGAAGGCGGGAATCCACCACGTCACGTAGCCGAACGCGATCAGGAGTCCCGCGCCCCCGACCAGGACTACCCAGTCTGCCAACTGCGTGAGGATACCGGTACCCGCGAGGACGCCGATCACGCACAGCACCACCAACAGGGCTCCCGCCTCGTAGACGAAGTAGTACCGACGCAACTGTTCGGGTTTGAACCACTTGTTTCGGGGCCGCATACGTGGACGGACGGCTGCCGAGAACTTGAAGATAATCTAACACCAGACTGTGGGAGGCGGCCACCGCTGAGACTTGGACCCCGCTGGGCAGGGTGCGCTGGAGTCGATATAGCGGTATGAGATATACCATACGCGTCCAACTCTAAAATCAGCTATACGACATAGCTATATTGTCTGACTTATCTTTAAGTCGCCGACTTCCGATTGGGCTCGTATGCTCACGTACACAGTCTACAGTGAGGCCGGTGGTGTCGGAAAGACAACACTGGCGGGGAACCTTGCGGTCGCCGATGCCAGGGCCGGACACGATGTCCTCGCGATCGACATGGACCCACAGGAGGAGTCTCTCATACCTCTTCGACGTGGCGGACAACCGGACGGATTCGGAGGCCGATAGTCTCGTCAGACACCTCGTCGAACGCCCGCGCGGCGAGTTCGGCGACCTCGTTCAAGAGTCTGAAGGCGTCGATATCGTTCCCGCCCACAACTCCCTTGAAGTCCTCTCGAAACACCTTCGGCGGAGAGAGGAGGAAGCCGCTGATTTCGGCGAGAACTGGAACCCTAACGTCCAGTTGCTCCGGGTGTTGAAATCTGCAGGTGTTCCAGCCGAGTACGACACCGTCGTCATCGACCCACCGGCGACTGCGGACGTGAAACTGTACAACGCGATCCACGCGACGCGAAACCTCGTGATCCCCTTCGAACCGAGCGGGAAAGGTCAGCAGTCGGTGACCGGCCTGGCCGACCTCGTCGGCGGACTGGAGACGACACTCGACATCAACGTCGGCGTCCTCGCTGCCGTCCCGAACCGGTTCAAAGGCACTAACGACCAGGAGGAGGTCCTCGACGACCTCCGGTCACAGGACTACGACGTTCCCGTCGTCTTCCGGGAGCGGACCTCACTTCTCGAAGGCTGTTGGCGCAAGCAGTGTTCCGCGTTCGAATACGTGAACACGCACCGTTCTCGCGAACGTGACTACGAGTTAGAAACGCTGGAGCAGTTCGAGACCCTGGCACGCCGGCTGCGATCGCCGCGGGAACAGGAGGCAACAGCATGAAGTCGGGATCGGGCGACGACCCGTTTGCCGAGACGGGCACGACCGAGTCAAGCTCGGAACCACAGTCGTCGACCCCCGATCACTCACCTGAGTCGGAAGTTTCGGACTCCGATTCTGACGCCGAAACTCCCGAGATCCCGTACAAGTTCCGTCGCTCGTCGGTCAAAGCCGACAGGAAGCAGCGCCCGATCTTTCTCAGACCCCACATCGAGGACCGAGAGTCGTCGTTCGTGCGAACGCTCGAAGACGCGCTCGGCGAAGACGTTTATAAAACCGATGCCCTCGAAGCAGCGATCGTCGTGGCGATGGACAATCCGGATCTGGTCGCCGAAGAACTTCGAGAGTGGGGCTACGACTGGGACTGAGGCGAGTCCCGCCGTGTGAGGGGCGAAGACTTTCTGCTGACCACTATTACGAGACTTTCCCAAGTAGCGATCAAACACAGCTATACTAAATAGCTATAATAAATAACTGTTCGGATTAGACATAAATAATAGTCAAGGGGAGCAGTCAAAGATATAGTTAAAAAGACACACTATCTTGTATATTCGAGCCGACTAGCTATGCTGATATTCGAACCGATTTTCTATCTGGGTATGAAAAACAGCTGTTAAGTATAGCTATACTTACTAAATATTCCACCTAGCTCTATCAGCTAAATGGACAGGCTGACTGTGCGATCTGGCCAAATATGCTAGCGGGGCCGACTGGAGGGGCCGGCGGAACTGAGCCATCTGGTTATCGACCACTTTCGTCGTCCGTGTCGGCTCGTATCTTGCGCGTGGCCAGACTGTCGAGCTGCCGGGCGGAAGCAGATTCGAGGGTGGTCCGGCGGAGTTGATCGGACGGCAGGATCGCTCTCGGTAACCGTATCATCGACCAACGAACGGGGTGGGTGTCGGTTACTTAGTCGTCTGCCGGTAGGCCAAGATATTGGCTGACTCAAATCACGATTGAATCGATAGCTGGATACAATACCCGTCCACTCGGTAGTTCAAGTATGCTGAGTGTGCCCTCCATCCACGTTTCGAGCGGCCGTCCTGTGTTCGGGATGACAGCCTGGCGACACTGTCGTGAGGACCTCTATATCCGCAACGAGAGTGCAGCGACGACCCACGAGATCCGGGTCGCTATCCTCGACGATGGGCGTGTCCGCCACGAGAAGACGTACCGACTTGCGCCCGGCCAGGACGGATGCTCGGTGAATCTGCTTCCTGCTGGTCGATACACGATCACTGTGACGCTCGACGGTGGCCCCAGTTCGACTGCTACTGTGCGTGTCGGTGATACCCCCGAACGGACGATCGTCGCCGAGGTCGCCGACGAACGGGTAACTATCACCGAGGGACACGAGTAGCCGGCTTCAAACGGCTTGGTAAGTCTACTCTGTCATACACCCAGTGCTCAGAGCGGTCAAACGGCGGACGACAGCCTGCCGGTCGGATTGACACACCAACTGCAAGCGCCAGTGGCAGTCTCGGGGAAACTGTCCGGATTCGACGCTGAAACTGGGGAGTTGGCCGTCACGAAACAGTCCCCTTCGGAAACGATCAACGTCTTCGAATCGGAAGGACGACTCCTCGTCGCGATGGATAATCAGGTAGCGGCAGCGGGACAGAGGTGACGTGATGCGGCCAGGGACTCCTCACCTTGACGGACGCGAGCCGAACTGCCGGTTCGTGAATCCACCTGTCCCAGCGACTTCACACAGGGTAACCGTGTCCTGAAACCGTCGGAGCTTTCGTACCTCACCGAGGGCGATGACTCGGTTGAAAACACAGCACATTATCGCTCTAATGTGCAGTGCAAATAGAATAGCCTGAATACGCCTGAAAGTACACAATACAAGCCCTCAGTCGACAGTTTCCGGTTTGATAAACTATATATCGCGATATGTTATCGCTCCCCCTCGATCAGGTCAGCAAGCTCCTCAATATGATTTCCAGCTAACCGCGCGAGGGCGTCGTGTTTCTCCCGCTTTGGGACATCTCTCAAGCCCCGGTTTCGGAGCTCTAGATCCAGTTCCGCCAGTGCATCGCCCAACTCATCGAGAGAGGACGGTCGAGCGTATATCGCATCTTGCTTTGTATCGTCAAAGCTGAACGCTGGGCCACCTGATGGCTCTGTCTCGGTGCTCGTTGCTGTCGAGGTAGTTGTCTCGGTTGTGTCGCTCTGGGTAGAGTCAGAGCTTGAATCAGTATCGTCGTTATCCTGCTCATCCAGAGCATCGTTGAGGTCGTCGAAGGCCATCAGCGCTGCACCTCCCCAGCCTCCACGATCTGAGCGAGTTCATCATAACACGTCAGTTGATCACACGTCGAGTCGTGGTCACGCAGCGGGAGTCCTGCATCGTTCGCATTATCGATTGCTCCTCGATGTCGGATTCCTGGGAGAGCACCGTCATAGTCGCCGCTGTCAACAGCATCCCAGTCATCCTCAGAGAGATACGCATAGTTCGGAACATGACGAGCGACTGCATCGCGTGTAGTCAGCTCGCGCAGGAGACGTCGGTCCCGAGTATCCTGGTCGATACGGTCCGAGAGATCTGTTGGTGTAACAGCCAGAATATTCAGGTCGAAGTACTCTCGTGCCTCCATTACGAGCCGCTGAATCGTGTTCGTCAATCCGCTCTCGTAGCCGTTTTCTGGCCGAAGCGGAATGATGATGTTCCCGGTTGCGTACATCGCATTATCGTTGAGTTTCCCTCGGTTCGCTGGACAGTCGATGATGATGTACTCGTAGTCTGAATCGAGGACCTCGTCGACCAGATTTTCTTTCAATCGCGTTGTGCCCATGGTGGCCTCTTTGAGACCCGACTGGACATCCTCCAGCGCGACGTGTGCTGGGAACAGATCCAGGCCATCGACGACGTCAACGGTGTACTGACGTGGATCAGCCCCATCAAGTAGTACCTCGGCCGCGTGGCATCCGTCTTTAGTTAGTCGAGAAACCGCGTGACAGCGACGGCTTATCGAGGCTTCTTTTCGAGAGGAATGAGGAGGCAACGGCTGTGCACACCAAAGCCTCCTCATCGAGAATCATGCGTCGGCTCACTACACTGTTTCCCTCCGAGTTCCTCGAAGAGCACGCCGAGGAACTCGGCGTAGTCGAACGAAACAGAAAGGCGCAGATGCCCGCCCTCGTGTGGTCATTCGTGTTCGGCTTCGCCGCAGGCGAGAGCCGAACACTTGCTGGCTTCCGGCGTAGCTACAACGCCACTGCCGATGAGACGCTCTCTCCCGGCGGATTCCATCAGCGGTTGACGCCAGCTTTTGCGGAGTACCTCCGCGACCTCGTCGAGCACGGCATCGACGAGGTCGCTGTTCCTGACGCTGTTGACATCGATATCGACCGATTCAAAGACGTGATGATCGCCGATGGAACCGTGCTGCGGTTGCATCGGCTTCTCTCAGATGAGTTCGAACCACGGCGAGGGGAGCAGGGTGGAGCGCGGCTCCACCTGCTCCACAACGTCACCGACCAGACAATTAATCGGTTCAGCGTCACTGACGAGAAAACACACGACAGCACCGAGTTTTCCACAGGATCGTGGCTGGAAGACCGGTTGGTGCTGTTCGATCAGGCATACTTCAAGTACCGCCGCTTTGCGCTGATTGACGAGAACGACGGCTACTTCGTGAGTCGGCTGAAACCGAACGCAAACCCGGAGATAACGGCGGAATTGCGGGAATGGCGTGGCGACGCCATTCCCTTGGAAGGAGAAGATCCAGAATGTCGTAGACGATCTCTACCGCGAGTACATTGATGTCGAGGTCGAAGCGACGTTTCAGCGACGCGAGTACGCGGGCACGCAATCATACGATAGCAAGACATTCCGTGTCGTCGGCGTCCGTGACGAGGACGCCGACGACTACCATCTCTACATTACGAATCTCCCGAGAGAGGAGTTTCTGCCGGCAGATCTAGCGACGATCTATCGCTGTCGGTGGGAGGTAGAACTGCTGTTTCGTGAGCTGAAGACGCAATATGAACTGGATGAGTTCGACACAAGCAAGACGTATATCGTGGAAATTCTGCTGTACGCGGCGTTGCTGTCGCTGTTAGTGAGCCGTGATCTGTTGGATCTGGTTACCGAGCAAGCCGACGACGAGATCGTGTTTCCGCCGGAACGCTGGGCGGCGACCTTCCGGTCGCACGCCCAGGTTATCCTCCATGAACTCGGTGAGTTTCTCGGCTACTCACCACCGCCACTGCTGGAGCGACTGATCGAAGATGCCCAGAAGATCCATCAGCAACGACCGATCTTACAAGAGACGCTCGCTACCGCTACGCAACCGAGGTGTGAGGCCTAACTAAAGACCAATGTTGTGCGGATTTTGGCGCTCTTCCAGAGCGTTGCCACTCCCAATCGGCGGACCCAGTGAGGACTTGTTGCTCAGTCAGGTGGTATCAATGCCGAGGCGACGATCTCGACACTCTCACCCGCGGTCAGCACGGGTGTGTAGTCCATCTCGCCCTTAACACTCGCTTTCAACAGGAAATCGGTCAGCCGCCAGATGTTGTAGAGCAAAACCGCGAACACGAAGTAGAACAGCCTCATTCTGTAATCCTTCGAGGAGGTCTTTGCAAGGAAGTCGCTCTTGATACTCTTGTACTCGTTTTCGATCTGCCAGCGACGGCTGTACCGCCGACAGAACGACTCGGCTTCCTCTGGGCCGACGCGGAGGTTCGTGGCGAAGACAGTCGTTCCCTCAACACTCGTCGACGGGACGTACAGGAACTGCATCGAGTGACTGCCCGATTCGACGTGAACGGACGCCGATTCAACCGCCACTCCTTGCCCATCGGCATCCATCGTTTCGATGACCTCGCGCTCAGTGCTGTTGATCCGCTTCGGGATGAGATAGTTAACTCCGAGATTCGAGAGCGTCTGGTAGACGTTCTTGGAATCGAACTCACGATCACACAGCACTGTCTCCACAGGGACGTGTTCTTTCGCTCGTTGAACGAGTCGCCGGACGACACGATGAACCTGATTTGGCGGATTCCTGTCCCACGCTGAGCTTTCCCGAACCGGCTCCACAGCGAGCACGAGCGGGATGTTCGCGCCGACAATCGAGAGTGTCGCGAATTTGAATGCCCGCTCTTCTTCCTCCTTCGTCCCACTGACCATCGACATCCCTTCTACGTCGCCGTAGTACGGGATTGTCGTGATGTCGATTGCCGCAGTCACCGGCCGCCGCAACGATGTCTCCGAGGCAATAGCCGAGAGCAATCGGTCGCTGGCCTGATCGAACCCCTCGATAAGCGCTTCCGACTCGAATTGCTTGACTGCCCGCAGATGCGTGTCCCCATGCGGGCCATATTCCTCGCCACGACGATACTGAAACCGTGCGGCACCCTGAGCGGTGCCACAGCGGACCATCCCCATGAACGCCTGGAGTTCGAAGAACTGCGTATCCTCGTAGGAGGCATTCTGCGCTCGACCGGAGTCAAATCCGCCGAAACCGTGCTCCCGTGCGAGGCGTGTCGTCCGGTGAATTTGCTCGTCTGAAAACTCAGCGCCCACAGACTCGTCCTGCTCATCGTCGTCGGCCGACTCCGGGGTTGTGTCGGTAACCTCCTCTTTCGGGCGCACTGCGGTGACTGAGGGACCGTAGTCGTGGATTTCTTTGACCACGTAGTGAGCAGCGACGGTCACGTACTCCCGAACCCCGTCGTCGAATCGGTTCCGCCAAGCGCGAGAGAGTACGGCCTCGTCGGGAACGTGGTCTAGCCCGAATGGTTCAGCGAGTTCCTGGTACGTTTCGAGGGTTCGGTAACTGTCGCCCGTTATTTCCCGGTATATGAACAGCCGGAGCACCCCCTGGAACGAATCTGGTGCTGGGTGCCAGTCTGGATATCGGTCTACTAGCTCATCCGTGAGTAGTGTAACTTCGCTTAGTGAGGTCTGAAGTGACGCTCCCTTGCGCAATGTTTCTACGATTTCGATACCAGTTTTGTACGCGTCCGTCTTTCTGCTGGCTTGGTCCGAGATTAAAACGTTCTCCATGGCGGATCAATTCGAGCAGTAGTGTCTCAATCACACTCCTCGGGATTTCCCAGATGTTCACTGCTCATGGTGAATGAACCTCGGCATTTGTGCCAGTGAATGCATCGTCTTTCGGTTGTAGATTCCCGAGTTGGATCTGCCAGAGTGTCGAGTAGAGACCATCTGCGTCCAGAAGTTCTTCGTGGGTACCCTGTTCAACGAGTTCACCTTCGTCCAGTACGAGGATACGGTCGGCATTGCGGACCGTCGACAGTTGATGCGCAACAGCGAACGTAGTCTTGCCTTCCGTGTGGAGTGTGAGATTCTGCTGAATTGCCGCTTCAGTCTCGTTGTCCACGTGGCTCGTTGCTTCATCAAGAATCAAGATATCGTGATCGTGGAGGAGCGCACGTGCGATGGCGATTCGCTGGCGCTGACCGCCGGATAACTTAACCCCGCGTTCGCCGACCATCGTGTCGTAGCCGTCCTCAAGATCTCGAACGAACGAGTCGGCACCGGCTGCCGATGCCGCTGCACGGATGTCGTCCTTATCGGCTTCTGGCCGACCGTACCCGATGTTCTCGGCCACAGTTCCGTAGAAAATATACGGTTCTTGAGAGACGTATCCGATGGACTTTCGCAACGAACCAAGGGAGATATCCTGAACGTCACGTCCATCGACACGGACCGTGCCGCTGTCCGGGTCGTAGAAGCGCAGCAGGAGTTTCAGGAGCGTCGACTTCCCCGCACCTGTCCGTCCGACGACGCCGACGTACTCGCCCGGTTCGACATCGAACGAGACATCCTCGAGAACTCGCTCGGTATCTTGCTTGGAGTCATTCCCGTAACTGAAGCTGACGTTTTCGTAGTCAATGTCACCCTCGATGTCGTCGCTGGCCGACGATCCGTCCGTGGTCTCTGAGCCGGAATCGGCGTCCATGAGGCCGAATATACGTTCGCCAGCGGCCTGTGCGTACTGATAGCCGTTGATGATCTGGCCCATGCGACGCATCGGATAGATGAATCTCTGTGAGTAATTGAGAAAGAGCACCAGTGTACCGGCAGTGAGTGTCGTCCCTTCGTAGAAGGCCATGGGCGGTGAGCCTGTGACGACCCACCACCCGCCGATGCCGAACACCGAGATGTACCCGGCCGCCGTCATCAGCTGCATCGTCGGGAAGTAGAGAATTCGTGTCGTGATCGCGTTCCACTGTGTATCGAGATATTCAGCCGACGCCTCGGTGACCCGGTTTCGTTCGAACGGTTCCCTGGCGAAGGCTTTGACTGTAGTGATACCACTGACATTATTTTCGAGACGGCTGTTGAGTTTCCCGACACTCTTCCTGACCCTGCGGTATTTCGGACCGATCGACTGGACGAACCAGTGACTAAGAAAGCCAAGGAGTGGGATGGTCAGTACGGGGATGAGCGCGAGCTTCCAATTGATCAACAACATAATCACGCCCATTCCTCCCACACGAACGACGATCACAACGAGATTATTGAGGTGCGTCGTGAGAAATTCCTCGAGCTGATTGACGTCGTTGTTTAGAATACTCATAATGTCACCAGTCTGATGCTCGTCGAAGAACGTCACCGGACGACCTTGTACCGCCTCGTACGTATCGACGCGAAGCGAGTGCTGGACGTGCTGGGCGAAGCTGTTCCACATGTAGCTGTTGAGCCAGCCGAGCGCCGAGTTGAGAGCGTAGACGACAGCCATGATACCCAGCACCAGCAGGAACTGTTCGCCAGTGCTCTCTGGGAGCCACCGCGTGGGGACCAGTGGGAGAGCGAACGGCGTGGTGTCGAAAAACAGTGAATCGATCGCGACCGCCAACACGACGGTCGGTATCAGTTCCATCACCATCCGGAGGACGCTCGCGATCGTTCCGACGACGAATTTCGGAAGTTCCGCCTGACCGTAGGTCGTGAACAGTTTCCAGAAGGGACGAGTGTCCCGATCTCGGACGTTCGAGAGCCCGTCCGCCTCCGAATCCGGCATTCCAGGCTTTGACATTAGACTAACAGTGCTGACAGCATATATAAAAAAGAGTTGGTCTATTCTCGCGTGATTGCCGGTCTAGGGCCAGTCGAACGACAAATATAAGTCGTTGACTAACAGCTATGTTAGTATGGGTGCTCGCGACCAGTCCGGTGATAACCAGCCCGAGTCCAAGGACGCCATCATGGAGGCGACGTTCAAAGCACTGTCCAAGCACGGGTATGCGGATCTCTCGATGCAGGATATCGCTGACGAGTTCGACAAGAGCCGGTCGCTGCTGCACTACCATTACGATACCCGCGAAGACCTCATTCTCGCCTTCGTGGACGACCTCATCGGGCACAAGGAATCACAACTGGCGCGCACGGAAGCAGAGGAGCCACCGGAACGCCTCCTCGAATATCTCGACCAATTCACGCTCAGGGCCGACCACCATCACGGGTTCGCGGTCGCGTTGTTCGAACTTCGTCTGCAGGCACTCCGCGACGACCGGCTCAGGGAGAAGCTGGCCAAGCACTATCAGCGCAACATCGAGACGGCGGCGGATATCATCTCTGACGGTGTCGAGACCGGTGTCTTTCGCTCCGTCGATCCCTCCCAGGTGGCGGAGACGATCTACAACGCCATCCAGGGGGCGGCCTTCTGCGAGGTGGTCCTCGGTTTCGAGGGGGCGATCCAGCGGATGCGAGACAGCATCGTCGAATTCGTGGTCGGTGATCTGGTTTCCACCGCAACGCTGCTGGCAGAGAACACCGAGTCGGCCACACATCCTCGGTAAAACCGCTGACAAGTAGTTTAAGTCGACCTAAACCATAGCAGTTATAAACTTTTAGGCTAGCCTAAAACGTATGAGTGGCCAAGATCACTCTCGTCAGTCGCGTCGAGACATCCTGATGAAAGGAAGCAGTGCACTCGCGGGAACCGTCTTGCTCGCGGGCTGTAGTGGAACCGAAGGTGCCGGAGGGCAAGCAGAAACGGAAACGGAGACGCCGACGGACACGGCGACGAGCACTCCCGGCGACGACTCGGACGGTACCGAAACCACTACCGAGAACCGCTACACAGCGGCGATGGAGCCCGTCGGCGAACTGACGCTCGACGAACCACCGGAGTTCGTTATCGGTGGCTGGGGGTTCGTCGCGGACGTCCTCACCGCCCTGGGCCACGGCGACAAGATCAAAGCCATGCGACGTGCGAACGGCGCGTTCTGGTTCACGAGGTTCTACGAGGAACTCCCCGGCGTTCCAGTTCGGGATCTCGTGGGGATGCCAGCGATCCAAACGAGGAGCCGCGATCTCAAGCGGGAGTATCTCTTCGGGCTTGACGCAGACCTGTTCGCGATCGACCCCAACACACTGATCGCTTCGCACGGTCTCAGCCACCAAGATATCAGTACCCTCGAAGATCGGGTCGCTCCGTTCTTTGGAAACGACAGCCGCGACAAACGAGGGACTGGATGGCCGAACTATCCGGACGAGGAGTCCTATCCGTACTATACGATTCCCGAATTCGTCGAGAAGTACGGGAGCTGTTCGGCGAGCGCGAGAAGGCGGCGGAGCTCAACGAGTTCTACGAGAACGCGATCGATCGCATCCTCTCCGACGTGCCCGACGAGAAGCGCAACGTCGCCCACATGAGTGCCATGCGAAACCCGGAAGACGCGGGATTCTACGCCGTGAGCCAGCCAACGCCGGACCACGACCTCCCGACGTACGCCCGGAAACAGTACCGTGAGATCGGGGTGGAAGACGCCTTCGCGGGTGAGTACGAAGGCGGGACCCTCTCTCGTCACGGGAATCTCCAGATCGACTCCGAGAAGCTCGCCGCTATCGACCCCGAAGTCATCATCTTCTCCGAGGGGGTCCGGTTCAAATACGGCGACGAGGACCGGATGAACTACGGCAACCTCTACGGCGCGACGCTCGAGGTGATCAAGTCCGACCCCGTCACGAAGGGGATAACCGCCGTCAAGGAAGGTAATCTATACGCCGGTGGAACGGGGACCCAGGGGCCGATAATCAACCTCTTCCAGACGGAAATGCTCGCGAAACAGCTCTACCCCGAGACGTTCGGAGAGTGGCACGGAATCGGTGAGACGCCGACCGACGAACAGCTGTTCGACCGAGAGCGCCTCGCAGAGATCATCACGGGCACCGCGTAACGATGGCGACGCACGAACAATCTACGTCCGACTCGAGGTGGTTCGATCCCCGGATGTTCGACTGGATCGATCGGTCGCTGCTCACGCTCATCGGCGCCAGCTTCGCGTTGACCGTCGCCGCCGGCCTCGTCCAGATCAGTCTCGGTGCCTACGGGATGTCCGTCCTGGAGGCCTGGCGACTTGTGTTCGCTCCCGCGATACTGTTCAATCCAAAGACGTGGGAGGCGTTCCTCCTCGGGGGGGCAGTCCCAGAGCTGTCACAGGAGGCCTTTATCGTCTGGACGATCCGCATCCCGCGCGTCCTCGTCGCGTTCCTCGTCGGGATGAACCTCGCCGTCTCCGGCGGGATCTTTCAGGCAGTCACGCGAAACGAACTGGCGAGTCCGTACATCCTCGGCGTCTCCTCCGGGGCTGGACTGGCAATCATGATCACGCTCATCTTCTTCACCGGACTGACGCCGCTGATCCCGCTATTCGCCTCCATCGGTGGTATCGTCGCCTTCATTATCGTCTACGTAATCTCCTGGAAGAACGGCACGTCGCCGGTTCGGCTCGTCCTCGCGGGCGTCATCGTCGGAACCGTGGCCGGCTCCTTTCAGCAGGGAATGTTTTTCATGATCGAGGACATCGACGTCGCTCTCAGCGCGATGGCCTGGATGACTGGCTCCTTGACCGGGATCGATTGGGAGCAGGTGCGGATGATCCTCCCATGGACCGTCGTCTCGATGGGTCTCGCGCTCGTCGCCTCTCGACAGCTAAACGTACTCCTGCTGGGAGAGGATACTGCCGAATCGCTCGGGATGCCAGTCGAGACGATGCGGTTCGCACTCTCAGTAATCGCGGTCGTCGCCGCTGCGGCGAGCGTTGCGGCCGCGGGACTCATCGGGTTCGTCGGTCTAATCGTTCCCCACATGGTCCGCAACATCGTCGGGAGCGATTACAAACGTCTCACGCTCGGCTGTTTGTTCGTCGGGCCGGCGCTCATCGTCGTTGCAGACACAGTTGCTCGCCTGCTCGTGAGTCCAAATCAGATCCCGGTCGGTATCATTACCGGCCTCATCGGCGGGCCGTACTTCCTCTACCTGATGCGGAAGAAACAGAACTTGGGTGAGATCTGATGTCGAAACAGACACACACCGAGCCTCACGCGGACGATACTGACACACCGGAGATCGGAGATCCGTTGCTGGGGGTCGACAGAGAGAGTGGAGGCGAGAGTCCCCTGGTGGCTGAGGAGTTGGTGCTCTCGTACCCCAGTAGCGACGAGCCGGTGATTGACGGCGAGGCGATGACGGCCCGATCGGGGGCCGTGACCGCACTCGTCGGCCCGAACGGGTCGGGAAAGAGCACGTTCTTGAAAGGGATCGCAGACAAACTCGGGGAGAGAGAAGGCACGGTGCTTCTCAAAGGGCGCGACATCCAGTCGTACGGGACGAAAGAACTGGCCCGACAGCTTGGGTTACTGTCTCAAGAGAGTACAGCACCGGACAGTATCACCGTCGAAGACCTCGTCCATCACGGTCGGTATCCACACCGTGGCTTCTTCGACCGCGTCTCGGACGAAGACGAGCGAGCGGTCGATCGGGCGATCGAACTCGCCGGCTGTGAGCACCTCCGGGATCGCGAGGTCGGCCAACTGAGCGGTGGTCAGAAGCAGCTGGCGTGGATCGCGATGGCGCTCGCACAGGACACCGATGTCTTGCTCCTCGACGAACCGACGACGTTTCTCGACCTCCGGCATCAGCTCGAAGTAATGGAGATCATCGAGACGTTACGCGACGAGAGCGACATCACCGTCGTCATCGTGCTCCACGACATTCAGCAAGCAGCTCGGATCGCCGACGAAATGGTCGCGCTGAAAGACGGCGAGGTCCGTGCACGTGGCTCCCCGGAAGCGGTCGTGACGGAAGAGCTTCTCGCAGACGTATTCGGAATCGAAGGGGAAGTCGACCAGACGGTCCACGGACCACGGATCGAACCCATCCGCCCCCGTCCGGATGAATCGGATGAAGGGGACACAGACCAAGCGGTTACCGAAGAGGGAGAATCAGAAGCACCGTAACCATCTTCTGTTCCGAAAAATTTGACATGAATTGTATTTAATCTCATATATCGAATTCTTGGAGTTCAGACGGATGGGGCGAAAAAGCACATGATACTACACGTTTAACATATGCCTGACTCGTTATTCGTTCGAATTGATCCCAGAATAACGCTCTAAGTCGGAGGCGATGTAGGTAGTACTACAGTTGTCTGAGGCGTGGGGACTGATAGTAGATGTCGCTACTATCGCACGAGCTGGTTGAGTGAACGCGTAGCGCGATTTAATCTATTGTTTCTGATTTGAATAGAAGCCACACATCAAAACCCATCCTCCGAGGTTGTGACAGTAAGATACCATTCTATACCCAATGACCGATATTGAGGCCGTTATTCAGGTCGAACATCCCGATATAGTGTGCACGGAGTCAGTCGCGCACGACCAAAGTTCGAAAGTAATGTCGGTGTCGGAGGCGGGAACTGACCCAACGTCTAGAACCTTCTATTATTACATCGAATCATCTGACTTCAATCGGTTCGAAGACGGACTACGGAACGATAATACCATCGCTGAATTCGAACGGATCATCGAAACCAGAGATCAGGAGGCGATATATTGCGTCGAATACAGTGGCGAAGGGATACTTCTCTCACCGGTGATTTCGGCCGCGAATGGTGTTATCCTCGATAAGGAAAACGATGGAAGCTCTTGGCTGTTCAGAATCTGGATGACCGAACGAGAAGACCTGCGGTATATCTGGGACTACGCCCAACAGAATGATATTGAAATCGAACTACAGCGTGTGAATGAATACGCGAGTTTAGGAAATACAGACGCTGGATTGACCGATAGCCAAAGGGAAGCACTTCTCGTCGCACTCGAAACAGGGTATTTCGAAGAACCACGGAACGCAACTCTCGGCGAGGTCGCCGCTGCTCTGGATATCTCACAACCTGCAGCTGGTGGTCTCCTTCGACGTGGAGTCAGGCGGCTCATCATATCGTCCCTGCTAGATGAAAGCAAAACCCAAAGTAACTACAAACCCGACGCCGATATACTGTAGGCCCATTGCTGGGTTCTTCAACGCTGACTATTGAGCGGCCATCCCTCCACAGAAAAGTACTACAAATCGAATGGTGGCGACGAGGAGCTGTGGGTGATGCCCACGCCCGCCCACGCGGAAGCACTCGTCGGTGTCGGAAACCTTCCATCTGGCAATCTCGATCAGGCAATCGAGGCGTTGCCTTGGGGTGAAGTCTACGATATTACCGAACCCCTGTCGGTGGAAGCGGCCCGGATCGCCGACGAAATCGGGCCGGAGAGGCCGTATCTCGACGGCGTTGATGCGCTCGTGGCTGCTGTCGGTCGAGAACTCGACGCACCAGTTGTCTCGGCGGATGGCGACCTCACCCACGACGAAACAAAACAAGTCATCGACGTCGAGGAGTATCGATGAGTGCGACACGTAGTCACCGATTCTACTGATTCTGGCTCGGAGGTGCCTGCCCGCCGAAACACTCCAGGAGAATCGCACGTCAGTCCATACCAGGACCGATGACCGACTGGACCGAAGCCGTCCACAGCGTCGAGGTCCTCATCCGGCAGGTTCCGTGGGTCGTCGTCAGCCGGATCGAGGGGCCAGGCCTACCACTTCCCGGCGCCGGGGGCGGCTGCCCACGGCGAGGCCGTTCCAACCCGTGGCGCGGAGAACAATGACACCAAGTTCCGGATCGTCCGGATCACCGCCGTCGTCCCGATGTATAGGTTTCAATATCAGCGCTGAACTAAGAGTAAATACGAACGACGATGACAGAGAACCGTTTGGCGACGGACATTTTTCGTCTCCTCGCTGACGACACACGGGTCGATATTCTTCGTGCTCTTGCTGTTGCGCAGTACGAGCGCGCACAAGTCGGCTCAGGGGCTGCCGAACTCGGGTTTTCCGAGATCTACGATCTCGTCGATGTGGAGAACACGTCGAAGCTGTCATATCACCTCGGAGAACTCACCGAGACCTATCTGCGGAAAAGCAACGACGGCTACTCGTTGTCACACGCTGGTGAGCGTATCGTTCGATTCATACTGTCGGGGAATTACAAGCAACCGGAGTCATTCGGGCCTGAAACGGTCGATGGCGTGTGCGTCTTCTGCGGCGAGGAAGCGCTGGAAGCAAAACTCTCGCATCAATTCCTCCGTATCGACTGTACGGCCTGTGAGCAACAGGTGACGGGACAGCCGATCACCCCCGCACAGGTCAGGACGCGAGACGGCGAGTCGTTCGTGCAGAGTGTCAAGTTGCGCAGTGCGGAGGATGCTAGGCAGATACGGCGGGAGATGTGTCCAGAGTGCGGGGCGCGTTTGTCCGCCGAGGTGGTTTCGGTGCCCGAAACTCCATTACCCGATGCTGATTCGCTCGTGGTGACCAGTTCCTGTGAGGAGTGTCTCCGGGAGTATAACAGTCCGTTGACCTACAGTGTTGTCTACCATCCGGCGTCGATTGCGTTTCACTGGGATCGTGGCGTCGATGTGGCGGCACGAGGTCTCTGGGAGTTTCACCAATACGTCTACGAGGGGCGCTGGACGTCCGAACAAACGGCGTCTGATCCCAACGAATACGAGGTCGTATTACGTCACAGTGGCGATGCAGTTCGACTCTATCTCGATTCGACTGCGACGGTGGTGGGGACGGAGCGCGTGCGAGGCGCGAGTGGTGAATTTTCGCGATCCTGACAGAATTATTACGAAATTAGCGTTGACCAGACGATGTCGCTAGTCGGCCCGCTTCGATATTATCGGTCTTAGAAGCGGAGAATCGCTGCAGTCTCCTCAACTCGAGTTTTGAAGGAGATCCGATAAATTATAAAATATCCGATATATTTATCGGTGTCGCTGACTCGACGCCTAATCGCGGTCAACGCAACTCATGCAATCGAGCAACTCCCACGACGCGACAGGCCCACAGTATCGAACACACAGCACGGAGACCGATCGACACAAGTCGGCACAACGGGGCTCGAAATCGGCCGACGAGATCGCCGACGCGTATGCAGACGTGGCGGATAAACTCGCCCGGTGGCGACAGCTCGACCAGTTCTTCGCCGGTCGGTATCGTCGACGGCAATTTACGCACGCGAGGGGGCGAGTCCTCGACGTTGCCTGCGGTACCGGACGGAACTTCCGCTCCCTCACATCGGCGAGCGAAGTCGTCGGTATCGACATCAGCGAGGAGATGCTCGTCCACGCCCGGAATGAACTCGGCAGGCTCGATTTGGAAGGCACCGTCCAGCAGATGGACGCCCAGGCACTCGACTTCCCTGACGACAGCTTCGACACCGTCATCTCGTCGTTTTCCACGTGCACGTTCCCCGATCCGATTGCCGCCCTCCACGAGATGGATCGGGTCTGCACACCTGACGGGGAAATCCTGCTCCTCGAACACAGACGCAGTGACGCCGCCCCACTTGCACGGTTCCAGGACTGGCGCGCCGAATCCCACTACGAGAAGACCGGCTGTCGATTGACTCACGATCCGCTGTCGACCGTCGAGCAGGCGGGCCTTCCAGTCGAGGACGTGTCGACTGCGTTCTTCGGTCTCGTCACCACCATCGACGTTATTCCGAGGTAATCATCCATGAACACGCAACCGACCGACCCGTCGCTCAGGCACCGACGCAACCACGACCCGCTCACAACGTACGAAGCCAGCATGTACGGTCTCCAACAGACGCATCGATACGACGCGGCCGAGACAGTGTCTCCGAATTCGGCCGCCACGCCGGAGGTGGCGGATGGCTAAGACGGACTCCCGGCTTTACTCGCTCGTCTGGAGCCAACAGCGCAGCCGCGTGCGCCCCATCTGGAGCATCCTCGTCCCTATCGTCGTTGGCTTCCTGGCGTTGCGCCTCGTAGGTGTAGCCGCGCTCTCGTTCGACCTGCATCGCGGTGGGATGATGGTGGCCGCCTTCGGCGGGACGACCCTCGTGATGCTGGGTGTCATCGGTATCTCCGCGCGGTATCTCGACCAGCGACCAGTGCACGAGTATGGGTACCGCGTATCCCGCGACTGGTGGCAAGATCTCGTCGTCGGCACTGTGTTCGGCGTTCTCATCGTTGCGCTGGCTGTCGTCATCGCTCAAACCACCGGTTCCTTGCGAGTGACCAGCAGCACACTCGTCCCAGACCCAGGACTACTCGGGTGGCTACTCGTCTTCTTCGCTGCGTTCGTCGGCGTCGCGTTCTACGAGGAGTTCATCTACCGTGGCTCGTTCATCACGAACGCCGTCGAGGGGCTCACAGCTCGCGGTATCAGCCGCCCTGTGGCAATCGGCATTGCAGTGGTCGCAAGCACACTCGTGTTCGCACTCGTCCACCTCCCGGGGGCAATCCTCGCGGACGCCAACGTCGGCCTCGTCTTCGTGAAGACCGGGTTACTCGGCGGCTTATTCGGCGTCGCATACCTCCGTACCGAGGAACTTGCACTCCCGATGGGCCTGCACTTTGGCGTGAACTACGCGCTCATGAACATCTTCGGCATCGGTGCCGCAGAAGCCCCCGGTGTCCCGAGTCTACTGACTGTCGAACAGACTGCGACAGGCCTATGGAGTCCATCTCGCGGTGTTCCGCTCATAGTTGCAGTCCTTGCCGGGTACGTCGTCGTGTTTCTGTGGACACGCTGGCGAAACCGCGACCGCACTGCCAAGCAAGACACCCACCTCACCCACACCGGTTCCGATTAATGACACAACCACGATTCTCGACAGCAGACGAAAGCAGGGACAAGAGTACGAGACGGTCGTTCCTCGCCGGCGTCGGTGGCCTCGGGCTCGTTGTCACCGGGACCACTACCAGTCGAACGAGCGCCACGACAGCCTCGAAGAGTGCCGACGCACAGCCAGGCGAGGCCCCGTTCACGAACTCAGAAGAACTCGAAGCGTTCGTCGACGACGTGATGGCTGACCGGATCGGGACGACGACGCCCGGAGCTACTGTCGCCATCGTCTCGGGAGACGCACCTGTCCTCACCAAGGGATACGGCGCTGCCGACGTCGAGACTGCTGTTCCAGTTCGAGCCGCCGAGACAGTGTTCAGAGTCGGGTCAGTCGGCAAACTCCTGACCTATACCGCCGTCATGAAAGGCGTCGAAGACGGTGTACTCGACCTCGATACCGACGTCAACACGTATCTCAGCGACTCACGAGTTACGATCCCGGACACGTACGACGATTCCGTGACACTCCGACATCTCGGCACGCACACCGCCGGGTTCGAATCCACGCTCGATCCCGACATCGTCGCAGACCCGGATACTCTCGACTCGCTGGAGACGTTACTCACGAACCAGCAGCCCTCGCGTATCCGCCCGCCTGGGGAGCTCGTCGGGTACTCGAACTACGGCGCGGCGCTCGCTGGCCACGTCGTCGCCGAAGCCTACGACACGACGTTCGAGGAGTACGTTCAGTCGCGAATTTTCGATCCGCTCGGGATGACCCACAGCACGTTCCTCCAGCCGGTTCCGTCTGACCAGCCCGGCGACCTCGCTGCGCCACACATCCGCGATACCGACTCGTTTCTGGCAGCTGACGATGTCTACATCAATATGCGTCCCGCGGGCTCGCTGAGCGCGACGGCCACGGACATGGCCGCGTTCATGCAGGCCCACCTCGGTGACGGCGCAGTCGATGACGCTCGGATTCTCGACGCTGAGACCGCCGAGACGATGCACAGCCGTCACCACGTCCGTCACCCGGCAGTGACGAATTGGCGGTACGGGTTCCACGAGTATGGGACGCCCGACGCCAACCTCATCGGCCACTCTGGTGCGACGATCAACTACACGAGCTACCTGTTGCTCGCCCCAGACCACGACGTCGGGATCTTCGTCGCCTACAACAGCAACCCGGACGAACTGCCGAAAGCCGTCGTTGACGAGATCGTCGCGGAGTACGAGCTCCAACAGGCACCGACCACACCGACTCCGACATCGAGACCGGGCGGTCAGGAGCGCGCCGAAACCGTTGCCGGCGAGTACAGCCTCACCTCCCTCCCACAGAGGGGGCCACTCCAGGTCGTTGATTTTCTCGAACAGTTGACTGTTGAGCCAGCGGCCAATGGCCGCCTGCGCACAACGACTCTCGAAGGTGATGGCCGAGAGTGGGTGGAGACAGACCCGTACGTGTACGAGGAGGTCGGCGGCCACGACGTGTTAGCCTTCGAGGTCACAGATCACGAAGTAGACGTGCTGAATATGAATCGCGAACCCACTGGCGTCTACCAGCCTGTTCCGTTCCACGGACGCCAACTCGTCACAGGTGGTGTACTCGGGACCGCAGTATCCGGGTTCGGCCTCTCGCTCGCTGGCTGGGGCGGACATACTGCTTGGAAACAGTGGACACAGCAGCGGTCAGACGACGAAACAGATAAGGGGGACTCCGAATGACAGACCAGCACAGCGCTCACCAACGAACCGGACAGCAACACGGACAGCCAAACCGAAGTGGAGTCACCAACGGTGTCAATCGCCGGCTGACGAGTGCCTCGTGGCTTGCCCGCGCAGCGAGTGTCGGTTTGAGTAGTGTCTCTCTCGGTTTCGTCGTGCTCTTCATGGTTGTCTTGCAGACCGGCGGGAATCTCACACTGTTCACGCGACCGCTGCCGATGCAGATCGCACTCTTCCTCCCGTCTCTCATCGTGATGTTGACACTCGGGACGACTGCCGGTGCCTTGTTGGCATGGTGGTACCGCTACTGGTCACTGGCTGCACGTATCCACCAGACGGTACTTGCGGGGCTGGGGTTGGTGTACTGCTGGCAACTCTCAACCTTGGGGTTCCTGGCGGTGTAGGCCGATGGACCACTCTATTCCACCGGAAGCGTTCGACATCACCAATACTATCGACGGACATCAGCGCGCATGAGGCTCCTCGCTGAATTCGAAATCTACTGCGACGCGCTCCCGCTTGTCGAAGTCGCCGCAACAGTACCTGCGGCAACGATACTCCTCGAACTGCAATTCAACCATGGGGAACGTCCGCTGTTTCTCGTGACCGTGACGAACGAGTCACATCAACCGGTTGCGAAGGCTCTTACCGACGCCTATGATGTCGGTGAATGGACGCTCATTGGACAGGCGGGTGATACGCGTCGGTATCAGGTTGTCCCGGCGCTCAGTTTCGAGGACCAACTCGGCGAGCAGATTGATGACCTTGCTGGTCTCGAAGCGCTTGCCAGGGCAGACGCGATCATCGAACGGATTGAGGTATTCCCGGAGGGATGGCGACAGACAGGTTGGTTTGCCACCCGGGACGCGTTCAGTGAATTCTCGGCGTTCTGGCAACAGAACGCCGATTTTCAGTTATCACGCCTTACTCGTGATGGAGAGTCCGAAGCGCCTGGGAATGGGTTGACCGACCACCAGCAAGAGGCGCTCCGGACGGCCTACGAACTGGGCCATTTCGACATCCCCCGGCGGGCATCGCTTGAACAGATCGCAGACGAGTTGGACATCTCCGCATCATCGGCCTCCGAACGCTTGCGTCGTGCCCAGGCCCAACTCATCGAGGAGACAGTAGCGACAACGTGGCCGCCACTTCCAGAGTGAACCGCCTTACTGAGACTGGCTCAAACTATCCCGATCACACTCAGAGGTTGGCCGGCAGGTGACTGGGAGACTCCCGTCGGCTCATCGAGGTTGTTGGGAACATAGCAAACCCTGAGCCCCTCCAATATCACCCTCACTTAAACTGCCGGATAACTGAGAGACAGGCCTTCGCCGTTCACGCCTGAATCAAGAGACGTACAATGCAGACTGTCACGTCAGCAGATGGAACGCGTATCGCGTTTGAACGACACGGAGAGGGACCGCCGCTAATCCTCCTGCATGGTGGATCTGCCCCTCAGTACTGGAAGCCTGTGGTTCCTCGGTTCGCCGAAGACTATACTGTCATTGTCCCCCATCGACGGGGCGTCGGGGAAAGTGACGACTCTGCAGAATATAGCCTTGAACGTGGAGTTGCGGACGTTCGTGCAGTCATCGATGCAGTCGATGGAACACCGGTCTTATTCGGCCACTCGTTCGGTGGTCTGTTGGCGATCGAGGCCGCCCGAACTGCATCCGTCGCAAAACTCGTCGCATACGAACCGGCAGTCCTCGTCGGTGAGTACAGACAACAGGCCGGCCTCGCATCACAGATGCAGAAGCGAATCGATGACGGGGACCGCCGCGAGGCCATGAAATTCTACGTTCGCGAGGTCATGCATGGTGGCGACATCGATGACCTCGACGGGTGGCTCGCCGAGTGGCCACCATGGCCGGACATCGTTGCTCTCACCGAAAATATCGCGCGCATCAACCGCGCCATCGAACAGTACCGCCTCCCCGAATCACTGGAGATCGACGCGCCAACACTCCTGCTGACCGGTACTGAGGGACCACCCCACCTTCGAGACGGCGTCCGTGCGGTTGGCGAAGCGCTCCCGGACAACCAGTTCGTCGAGTTCGGGGGCATCGGCCACGGTGGTCCAACAGAAGCACCGGACCGCATCACAGCCGAGGTACGCGCCTTCATCGACGGGGAGAAAACTGCAGTAGCGGAGGGGAGCGACTGACCAGGCTCCATCGTCCACGTCCGCCATCTACTATCTGCAGTGATTCTCAAATAATACTACATTTTTACATTTATGCCGACATCTCCAACACGCCAACAGTCACGTACGGGCGAATTAGCGATCTGACGGTCATCACGTGAGAAACACTACGTTGCCCATCCCTCTGCGTTTGCGCTCGACGAGCTCTCTTGCCTCTAGGCTATCGAGTGTGCGACTGACGGTTGCTTTCGAGAGATCGGTCTGCTCGACAACCTCGCTCTGTGGACGGACACCATCCGCATCGAGCACCGTTTGATATACCACCGCCTCGTTGTCCGCGAGTCGCTCCGAGACGGACTCCCACTCGTTCCGACGGGCCTGTAGTAGCTCGTCGCTGGAGCCTCCGGTAGACCGCTCAACAGACGAGTCTCCTGGGTTCGTCTCTGCTGTGGGTGCTGGTGTCGAGTCCTCGTAGAGCAGTGTCGTCACACTGGCTCCGGCGCCGGCGGCTGCAAGGGTGATCGCAACGGTATCACGGAGCGAGAACTGCCAGCCAGCAGCCCCAAGCCGTGTGCTTCCGTCGGCGCCTGCAACTACGGTTGGTGTCGCAGTCAGAAACTGTGCGACGAGAACCGCTGTCGCGGTTACGAGAATCGCAGCCGCGAGCAGTTCGGAACGCGGGCCGAACTGTGTCATCGGTATGCACCCATACTCGCCGAAAATGACTCCCACTGCGGTCGTATCCGTGTTACGGGACGGCCGGCAGCACGCGAGAGCGCCTGCTGAACGTACCCCTGTACAGCAGGCTGCCGCCCGAGTGCTCGGTCCGGGTTCATCGGTCACCCCTGTCGAGTCGAACGAGCGATTCGACGGTCGTTGTCGGGAGGTCGACCACGACACTGTACTGCGCTTTGGAGTCGGCCGGTGTCACGACGACGAGTACGCGGTCGGGACTCCACCAAGACTCGTGTCGTTCGAAGACGATCGTGTCGTCTTGCTGCCGGACGGTGAACGCGGATGCGTTAGCGGCCAGTGCTGTCCGTAGTGAGGCGTTCGGTGTCGCACCGACGACCGCCGCGCGGTCACTGGAGAGGCCTGCAGGAATCGGACGGACAGCGTATGTAGCGGTATTCGGTGGCGGGATGTCCGCCCCGACAGTTTCGGCAGACGAGACGATCTGCTGCGCTTGCAGACGGGTTTCCCTCGGCACGGCTGGCGGCTCACGGTCGATCGCTCGAACGACGTGGTAGCCGTTTGTTCGGCGGACCTCGATCCGAGAGACCGTGCGAACGTCCTCGACTAACACCTGTGGTTGTCCGCCACCAGCTGAGGTGACGAGGGCACCGTCCTCGATCGTCAGCCGATGTGACTCGTCGGGTACGAGTCCGGTGACACTGCCGAACACGCCTATGCTGCTGCCGAGGACGACCAGTGACAGGACGAGCACTAGTCGGGAGGAGGGGACCACGGGCATGGTTGAGACTGGTAATATCGGCAGTAAGAATCTGATGGTTTCCAGGGCGTGAAACAGCGGTGAAACGCGTTTCAGACGTGTTTCACGGCCGTTTCCAACGGTGAATTACAAGGGTTTTCGTATAACCCACAAGCACAGCAGTCGGGACGACCAGTTGCAGAGGGCTGCGGGTCCGTTTGCGAGGGACCCGCGGCCGCCAGATCGGTCCCCGCCCGGCTGGTGCCGGAGAACACAATGATACAACACGATCGACATGAACGGAGTGAGCAGGATGCAACGTGATTACAGACTCGCGGCGTACGCGTTCGGTATCGCGATGGTTCTGTTTGCGGCCAGTGGTGCTGCTGTCATCGCAGGTGCCAGTTCCTCCGCTGGCCCCGCTGACGGCCCTGATAACGACACGACAACCGTCCAGCTGGACACGGACCAGCAACAGGCCACCGAAACGGTTCGCGTAGCCAACAACAGCGAGTTCACCCTCCAGCGGGCACAGCGCACGTGCGGTGGGGGCCTCCGCCTCGATACCCCCAATCGCACGAGCACCACCCACCAGGTCGGAGACGTGACAGTGACGCTCGTCTCCCACCACGACGGCACGGTCGTCGAGAAAGTCGGCCGCCAGCGACTCGCTGAACGCGTCGTCGACGCGACCCACACTCGTGCAGGCCTCGACGAGTATACTCACCTCGAAGTGCAGGTCAATCAGTACTACGAGACGACGGCACGCCAAGCGCCGCTCGATATCGCCGGCGTCCGTGTTCGACCCGCCGACGACTGTCTCCCGTTCGTCCGCGGAACGGTCAACGGCACCAACGAGACGATGACGGCACAGACCGCCCGACCGGACGTGGACGAGGTTCGGTTGAACTTCGCCGATGAAGCCGGGTCGCTAGAACGGGACGACCGGAAGTTGATCGAGCGTCTCGTCGTGAACGATCCACAGACGAGTTACAACGTCCGGGCACATCTGGATGCGACGACGTTAGACGCGAGTGTCACGGAACCGACCGCCGACGGCTACGTCGATATCGAACTTCGGCGTCCCGACGGGAACGGCAGTTCGGTGATGGTAACCGTCGACCTCGACGCAGAATCGATCGTCGATTCGTGGGTCGAAATCCAACTCGACCGATCGAATATCACGATGGCCGATGAAAATAGTTCACTCGACGTTCGGAACGTGTCTGAGACCTCCGAATCTGTCGCTATCGAACGCAACGAATCCAATATCACGGTGGTGAACGAGACAGGCGACTGAGAGCGGCCAGCGATCAGTTCGGACGAAACCAGCCAACGGTCGTTCCAGTTATTACGTGAGTACGCACCCACTCGGATGCTGGGTAGGCTGGACGGCCTGCTGACATCATACCATCAATTTACGGGGTTTGAACTTCAGATAGGAGCTATGTTTGCAGGCAGCTCTCGCTCGTTTTCTTTCCTGCTTGTGGGGGAAGATCCAGACAACGAGCTTCGGTCGGCACTGGTACGGGGGGCTGGGCTCTCACTCGAGACGGGGACTCCATCGGGAGGGTCAGCCTCGGAGACTGATTGCCTGGTCATAAGCAGTGACTTGGGAGAGAACGAGATCGTCGATATCGTGCAGCAATGGAGAACTGACCAGCCGACTACGCCCGTCGTCGTCCTCGGAGAGAGCCACGACGAGAAGTTCATCGGAGACGTATTGTCGGTCGGCGCAACAGAATGGCTTCCGCGCGGACTGGCCGAGACGGCTCCGAGTGTACTGCGAGACCGCCTGTGTACCGTGGTCGAACGTGAACACGCACAGACGAGCGCACGAGAGATCTTCGATAACGTCGGGGGCGTCGCCATTCTCCACGATCCGGACACGGGTGAGATGCTCCACGCCAACGAAACACTCGTTGAACTACTTGGCCAGGACCGGGCGGAGATAGAGTCGAAGGGAATCGGTACGTTCACCGCTGATCTCCCCGGATACGACCACGAGTGGATAACGCAGGTTGTCTCGAGCGTTACGGAGCAGGACGAGGAAATCGAGATCGAGTGGCCAGTTCAAACCGCCGAGGGTGGGGTACGGTGGACAGAAGCGCGCGTGCGGACAGTCCACGTCGGTGGCCGTAAAGTAGTGCTAACCACGTCGGTGGATATCACTGAACGTCGCCGAGAGGAACGGAAGTACCAGCAGGTGTTTGACAACGTCAACGACGTCATTACCGTCCACGACCCCTGGAACGAACGGATCGTTGACGTTAACCAGACGATGACCGAGCTGACGGGATACAGCCGTGCGACGCTGCTGGAGATGGGTATCAGCGGACTCAGCGTGTCCGATGCTGGCTTCGGGACGGGAACACCCTACGAACGCCAGCAACGTATCGCGGCGACCGGAGACGCCGAGACCGTCGAGTGGACGATCGAAACTGCTGCCGGGGAGCAGCGACGGTTAGAGACGAATCTGGCGCCAGCCACCATTGCGGGGGAGGACCGTGTCCTCGCCCTTTCACGGGACGTGACTGAACGCACTGAATACGAGCGGCGACTCGAACAGGAACGGGACCGCCGCTCGATACTGTTCGAGAACAATCCCGACCCAGTCGTCCGGGTTCGGTTCGACGAGGACGACGAACCGATCATCAGAGAGGTCAATCCCGCTTTCGAGGCGGTCTTCGGGTTCGCTGCCGAGGAGGTCGTCGGGTCGACTGTCGCCGAGAAGCTCGTTCCTGAAGACGTACACGACGACTTCGACCGCTTTCGACGGCAAGCAGCAAGCGGTGATCGTGTCGACGCGACCGCACCACGGCAGACAGCGAGTGGAATCCGCGAGTTTCTGTTCAACGTAATTCACTTCGACGCTGGCCAGGCCGAGAGCGGCGTCGCCGATGCGTACGTCTGGTACACCGATGTCACGGAACGAAAACGGCGTGAGCGCATGGTCCGCTCCCTCCACGAGTCGACCGAAGCTGTCCAGACTGCCGAGACGACACAGGCCGTATACGAGGCCACCACGGATGCCATCAGGGACGTTCTCGATCTGACGGCGCCGACCTGCTGGCGTGCGACGGAGGACGGCTCCGAACTGACCCCGGTCGTGCGTAGCGGTTCAGAGCGTGGTCTCACAGCAGGATTGGACCGGTCCGGTGTGATCGAGCCGGGTTCGGTTCCGTACGATGCGTATCAGGACGAAGCGCTACGCGTGATCGAACCTGATACGGGTCCCAGCGAGGAGCAATCCGCAGAGACAGTTCTCATCCCGCTCGACGGTCACGGGCTCGTTGCCGCAGCAACGCCGGGACCCGACCAGATCGACGCAGTCACGCTCGATGCCGCGCGGATTCTCGCCCGACACGCGACGACGGCACTCGATCGAGTTCAGCAGGCTCAGGAACGCCGCGAAAGTGAGCGTCGATTCCGTCTCATCGCCGAACATATCGACGAAATCGTCTATCTCACGACGGCTGATTTCTCCGAGATGCTGTACATCAACCCTGTGTACGAAGAGATCTACGGACGGCCCGTCGAGGAGATCTACGAAGAGCCGACATCGTTCATCAACATCGCCCACCCGGACGACCGCGCGAGATACGAGGCCGATATCCAGCGACTGATCGACGATGTGGCTGCCGGCGAGCCACAGGACACGTACGAAGGCCAGTACCGCATCGACCGGGACGGTGAGACGCGGTGGGTCACCGTCACCCGATTCCCGATCACAAACGAGCGTGGCGATGTCGACCGCGTCGTCGGCCGAGTAGAGGACATTACCGAGCGAAAGCGTCGGGAGCGCGAGTACGAACAGATCTTCAACGGTGTCACCGATTCGATCACGGTCCACGATCCTGAAACGACAGAGCTCGTCGACGTCAACGAGACGTTCTGTGACATGCTGGGCTACGACCGCGAGGAGATACTGGAGATGGGAGTTACTGGATTCAGCCCGGCCGACCAGGGCTATACTATGGACCGCGCGAAGGAGTTCGTCGAGACGGTCCTCGACGCTGACGGGCCCAGACAGACCGAGTGGGCCGTCGAGACCAGCGAGGGGGAGCTCCGCTGGCTAGATGTGAAAGGGACGAGTATCGAACTTAGTGGGGAACAGCGGTACGTTTCACTCAACCGGGACATCACGGGCCGACGCCGGAGCGAACGGCGACTCCGTGCGGTCCTCGATCGGATCGACGAAGCGACCCTCATCACGCGTGCCGAGGCGATCACCTCCGGATCACAGGCCCCTGAGTACGTGAGTTCCGGCTACGAGGATATTTGGGGACAGTCTCTCGAGGAACTCAGCGAGGCGTACGACGAGGGGTTTTTCAGCACGCTCCACCCACAGGACGCAGACGCCTACCGGCAGTTTGTCGAGGACATCGTCACGGATATTCGAGCGGGAACGGCGGCCGAGAGGTACTCCAGAGAGTATCGAATCAAGCGACACGATGGAGCGACCCGTTGGGTCAAGTCGGACTACTATCCGACCGAGTGGGATGATGGTCAGACACGGCTCGTAATCGTCAGCCGGGAGGTCACCGAGCGAAAACAGCGAGAGCGGCGTATCGCATCGTTCGATGATGCAACCGATGACCTCGCCACAGCGGACACACCCGAAGCGGCGACCCGGATAGCCGTCGAGGCGGCTGCCGAGACGCTCAATCTCCCTGCTGTTGGGGCCTTCCTGTACGACGACGATGAGGGGGTCCTCAGACCGGAGGTGCTGGCCGGTCAGTTCCCGTCGGACATGGAGAACGAGCCCATCGGTCCGGGCGAGAGCCCACTCTGGGAGGGGTTCGCGGCAGGCACCAGTGTCACATCCGACGGGGGTGAACAGATACGGGACCCTCACAGCGGACAAGCCGAATCCGGACCCACGACAGGGCTGACGGATCTTTCGGCCTGGCGCGCGCTCTCGCTCGGAAGCCACGGCACCCTCCTCGTCGGAACTCTCGACGGGTCGTTAGGTTCGGAGTCGGTTCAGGCTGCCCACGTCCTCGCCGCGACGCTGGAGGCAGCACTCAATCATCTCGAAGGCCAGCGACGGCTCGCCGCTCGAGAGGAGGAACTGCAGACACAGACAGAGCGGGCCGAGCGGCTGGACCGCATCGCTCGCCTCACACAGCAGGTCGAAGCAGCAATCACCGAAGCGTCGAGCAGTGCCGACGTGGAACGGGCCGTCTGTGAGCGCCTCGCCGATACGGGTCCGTACGATCTGGCGTGGATCGGCGGCGTCGACGCCGGGTCCGATCGTCTCGCCCCCCGCGCTATCGTCGGGACGACGGCTCAATACGTCGAGTCAATGGATCTGACGACGGCAGGAGAGACTGTGGACCCACATCCCGCAGTCGATACCTGGACGAGCGAACACCTGCATGTCGAGAACTCGCTCGTCGGCGACGGGCCAGCAGACGACTGGCGACGGATCGGTCTCTCCGAGGGGTACCAGTCACTCTGTGCGGTCCCGCTGACCTACGACGACATCACCCGTGGCGTGTTGACTGTAGGCTCCGAGTCACCCAACGAGTTCGGCGAGCGCGAACGCGAGGTCCTCTCCCAACTCGGTGCCACCATCGGGAACGCGCTGGCAGCGATCGAGCGCCGCCGAGCCCTCGAGTCCGACGAGACCGTCGAACTGGAGTTCCGCGGTGAGGGCGGGACACTCCCGTTCGCGCAGGCGGCGGCTGAAGCGGACTGTCGCGTCAGGCTCGAACGGACTGCTGCTGGGCAGGAGGGGTCCACGACCCTGTATTTCAGTTTTGAAGGCGATGTCCCGACCGATGTGGTCGATATCGCCGAACAGTTACTCCCGGGTGCAGTCGACGTCGTCACTGATGGGTCGGAATCGACCCTGGTCGAGGCGCAGACGACTGACTGGTTCGGCTCCCCGGTCGCCGAGTACGGGGGTATTCTCCGTGAGGCTGTCGCCGAGCCCGGTGAGACGACTATCCTCGTCGAGGTCCCACAGGAAGCAGGTGTCCGCTCGTTTGTCGAACGGATTCGGGACGTTGCCCCGTCGCTTGCACTCACTGCCCAGCGTCAGCACCAGCGCCGGGACCGGACACCGTCCGAACTGAACGAGCAGGTCCAAACAGCGCTCACCGACCGGCAACTCGAAGTGGTCCGAACAGCACTCTCTGCGGGGTACTTCGAGTGGCCCCGTGAACACGATGGGAGTGAGGTCGCTACCCGGCTGGATATCACACAGCCGACGTTCAACAAACACCTCCGACTCGCAGAGCAACAGACGTTCGAACTGCTATTTGACGAGAGCGACTGACTACCGGGACCGGTCAGCGGGGATGGCTCCTTCCGACTGGATCGCCTGTAGCCGACTATCGAGGAACGAACCCAGGGTCAGCTGTCGGAGTTCAGCCACCCGCTCCAGTACCTTCGGCGCCGATTCCAGAGTAGGGTACGCGTGGTCGTCCCTCTCTTCCCGGACTGTCCGTCGAAGCGCCCCAAGCCGCTGGTGACGCTGGCGCGTGTACGCATCGATCACAGCCGACACTGAACGGTTCTCGCGCGTCAGTTCGGAGAGAAATCTGAGACCCCCCTCGATGCCGAACCAAAGTGAAAACCCGGTCGCTGGCGCCGCTGGATAGGCAGCTGTACCACAAGACACTATTCGATCGGCGCCCCACCTTGTCCGGCCGCTCTCTCCACAGTCGACACATTGTCGAACCTTCGTCGACTCCCACGCATCCTCTGGGGGCATGTCGATCCCGATGCCAGAGACGCCCGCGTCAGTCAGGGTGTGGAAAACTTCAGTATGCGAAGTCGAATCGACCGTTGTCCGGGGGATCGTGAGACGGACGAGTGTTTCTTCGCCGCCAGCGACGGGGAGTCGTTGTGCGACCGAGTTCGAAGCCCAGACCTCCCGAATCTGTGGCGAGTCGACTGTCTGCGTGTCGATCACCGCTTCGTACTGTGCCAGCGTCGCTGGGTCTGGCTTCTCCGTGCATACCAGACGATTCGCCACACCATCCAGAGTGGTATCGACGAGCACGTCGAACCACTCGGTGATACCGTCCTCGAACGCGACTTCCAATCCATCGTCTCGTGGCGAAAGCGTGGCCAGAGCGCGATCCGTGCTTCGCTGTCGCTCCGGAAGCGTTGCTTCGAGGGCGTCTGTGAGCCACTGCGTATCCACGACAACTGCACCCGGATCGCTTCGACCGTTGGGCACCGAGCCGACAGACGACGGTTCCGCAGAGGTGCTAGCCTGTTCGAACGAGACACGCTTGACTGGCAGCCCCTGTTCAGACGCGGCTGTGTCGATTGCGAGCGAGTCCAGTACCTGGCACGCTGGGTGTGAGAGAAACGTCGCCCGCGACCTGATGGATCCGCTAGACTGGCGCACGAGTAGTGGATCATAGCCTCGCCGTCGAAGCAACCGGGTGAGTGTGAGCCCAACAACAGTGTCTCCCACGACGAGTACCTGTCTATCGTGATGGGAGTCGCTGGTGTCGGTTTCGAGTAACCAGTTCTGCTTCGAGAGGCTGTCGGTAGTGTGTGCCTCCCGCTGGGTAGCCGGTTCGGCTCCCCCGTCAGGTGCGGGAGTAGCCGCCGAGTCCGGACACTGGCCGCCGGTCATCTCGCTGGACTCCTTTTTTTACTCGACCGGTGATGGTGACTCACGCTGTCGGAAGTCGATACTCGCAGCGGACTTGTGAGGTGGCGACTCCGGTCGGAGGGGCGACGAATCCGCATACAGTTGTTCTGATCGGTTCGCCCCGCATCTAAGTCCCCACTCCGTGTTTCACTGACCGCAACACCGGACAGTGGCAGTGACAGCTACCCGGCAACACGTGTCAATAGGTCCCAACACAATACTACTAGCCAGCGGATCCGTTACGAGACAACGTCAGTTGACAGCAGATTTGGGATGGTGCCGTGAGACGGTCATATCCAGAGCACGGCAATGTCAGCCACACATACGACAACCACCGAGGATTCGGCGGGGGAAACCGACACGCTTCCATCGGGCGAGATCCTCACACGACTCAACGCAGCATACGCACAGCAAATCCTGGAAACGATCAGTACAGAGGCCAAGCCCGCACGTGACATCGCAGTCGAGTGTGGTGCCTCTCGGGCGACGGTGTATCGACGGTTGAATTCCCTCCAAGAGGCAGGCCTCGTCGAGACGGAGATGCAGTACGATGGCGATGGTCATCATCGGACCGTCTTCAAAACGAACTTTGAATCGCTTGCTCTAGAGATGACAGTCGATGGACTCACGGTAACTTTTGACGGTGCCGGTACAGGCCACTCCTCGATCGGGGCGCGGCCATCGGCTTCTGGTGACTGAGTTAGATCCCAAACGCGGTCGGGATTCCTCCACCTGAGGACGGAAGAAGATATCAATACTGCTCCTTGCAGGCGTTCGAGAGCCTGGGGCGGGCTTGGAGTCCTGCTCTTTCACTACGAGAGCCGGCCTCAGTCGTCGCCGTTTGCCAAGCCGTCTACCTTGGAAGAAGAGGTGTTGTTCTGGACAGTGACGGTCCGTTCGTGACCGCCGGCGACCAGGACCAGCGGGACCTCAGCAGGAGCGAAGACGTCCATCTCGACCCCCTTTTGCGAGTACCACTGATCGACGACTGTTACGAGGCCCGCCCCGAGAAGTTGCTCGACGTGATAGCCGACGTTCTGGATGGAGGTGTCGACACGTTCCGCAAGTTCCGATTGCGTCGCTGGGTTTCGATGCAGTTCTGCCAGCACGGCTCGGCTGATATCTGATCCCAGCGTGGCAAATATTTCGTCGGCATCCTCGTCATCGAGAGTGACGACCCGGGAGTCCGGATCTGGGCGGTCAACGTGTGGTTTCTGTGGGAGCAGGTGACTCATACTCCCGTGTTGGGTACCACCCCACTGAAACGATTCCACTACATCTGTCGATACCGCTGACGGGGGCTGGCTATACTACTAGCCTCTCCCATCGTCACCGATCGACCTCACCCATGATGGTATCGAGACTCCCCAGCGTCGCGACGAGGTCAGCGACGGACTCGCCGGTGGCCATCGCGGAGAGCGCCGACAGGTTCGAGAACGACGGCCTCCGGATCTTGAACCGTGCGGGAGTGTCGGTCCCGTCTGCGCGGATATAGATCCCGAGTTCACCCTTCGTACCCTCGACAGCCCTGTAGCATTCACCCGAGGGCTTCAGTGTCCGTGGGACGTTGGCCTGGAGGGTACGATCATCCTCGGGCCAGTCTTCGAGGAGGTGAGACCCGACACGGACTCGGAGACCGTCATGTTCGCGTGGGGCCTCAACGAAGACGAAGCGACGAACGCGTGAATCACCGCGGACGCGGATCTCCTCGCCGACGGGTCAGACATGCGGTACTGGCAGGAATAAGACACCGCCGAGGAAATTTTCCGGTCGTCGAGTGAGTCACTGGAACGACCAGTGCCGCCGAGGTCGAATGTGAGAGCAGAGTTTCAGACCCGGAGACACTAATTCTCGGTTTAACATGTTCCCTATTGTCGGTAACACTGTACGATGACAGACCCGGCGATCGAATTGAACGGATTGACCAGACGCTTCGGTGACGTGACCGCTGTCGATACTGTCGACCTGACCGTCGAATCGGGCGAGATTTTCGGCTTTTTGGGCCCGAACGGGGCCGGAAAGTCTACGACCATCAACGTGCTTTTGGACTTCGTGAAACCGACGAGTGGATCGGCCTCGATGTTCGGACTGGATGTCGCCGACGACCGCGAGACGCTCCACAACCGGATTGGGGTCGTGCCCGAGAACTACGGACTGTACGACAGACTCAGCGGTCGGCGACATGTGAAACTCGCGGCAGAACTGAAAGACGCTGACGACGACCCTGGCGCCCTACTCGACCGGGTCGGACTCTCCCGGGAAGACGCGAACCGGCCGGCTGGGGAATACTCGACAGGGATGAGCCAGCGACTCGCCCTGGCGATGGCGCTGGTCGGGGCACCTGACCTGCTCATCCTCGACGAACCGACCAGTGGTCTCGACCCCAATGGCGCACGGGAACTCAGAGAGCTCATCCGCGCGGAAAACGAGCGCGGCGCGACCGTGTTTTTTTCGAGTCATATCCTCGAACAGGTCGAAGCCGTCGCCGATCGGGTCGGGATCATGAACAAGGGAGCGCTCGTCGCAGTCGACAGTATCGACCGGCTCAGACAGCAACTCGACACCGGAGCACAGGTGACGCTCTGGGTGGACCGCGAGCCCGAGTGCAATCTGGACAACCTCCCGGAGGTCCGCGACGTCGACGTGGTCGACGGCACTGTTCGGGGAACCTGTCTCGAACCGGCGGCCAAACTCCGGTTCATCGACCGGGTCCGTGAGGTAGCGACGGTCACCGACGTGCGCATCGAGGAGTCCTCGCTCGAGGAGATGTTCGCCAGCTACACTGGTGAAGACACCACGGACAGTCACGCCGAGCCGGGCGTCCCCGAAGGTGTCGCGTGATGAGCGTCCGCGCCATCGCTCGGAAGGACCTGGCCGACGCCGGCCGATCGAAGATGCTGTGGACTGTCACCGCGGTCGTTCTGCTGTCGACGGCCGGGATCACGGGACTCCTCGCAACGACTAGCGACATGACGGCCAGTGAGGTCTTCGGCCTTTCGTTCCAGCTCGCCGTGACGGTGCTTCCCATCGTCGCGCTCATCCTCGCCAAGGGAGCAGTCACCGCCGAGCGGGAGTCGGGCTCGCTCCGGGTACTGTTGAGCTTGCCGCCGTCGCGCCGGGACGTTCTCGTCGGGAAGCTCCTCGGCCGGACGGCCCTGATGCTCGGCGCGACGCTCGTCGGCGGGCTCGCGACGGGTCTGGTTGTCCTCACGACTCTGGGCGGCACTGTCGGCTCGGTAGCAGTATTTATCGGTTTTCTCGGGCTGATGAGCGTGGCGTTCGTCGCTGTCGGCGTCGGTATCTCCGCCGGCAGTACGAGCGACAGTCGTGCTACCGCCGTCGCCGTCGGTGCCTACATGATCCTGGTCGCGCTGTGGAACCTCATCCAGGGCGCTGTCCAGTACGGCGCCGTCGAACTGGGTCTGATGGCCGCTGGCAGCGAGCCGGCGTGGATACAGCTGATCGGACTATTCCCGCCCAACCGTGCCGCGAACGCCGCCTACCGGGCTACCGTTGAGGGCCAGTTCTTCGGTACCGATCCGTTTGCGTCCGTCTGGCTCCCGATTCTCGTCCTGCTAGCCTGGCTCTTCATCCCCGTCACGGCCGGGTACCTCCGTTTCCGCGACGCCCAGATCGGGTGATTCCCGCTCGTCCGCTCTACGACGGCTTCGCCCCGAGAGTCCGTTTCCTGCTCCGCCTTCGAACGACAGCAAGCTCACGACGGTGTGAGGACGGCACCGGCATAGGCGTGTGAGGAGCGCCACGATCCCGCCAGGACCCTGGCCAGGCCAACACGTGTCTCCCCGGCTGCGTTGCCGTATTGCATCGCGTATTTGATCCCTGCTGGGTAACGGTCCTCCAACAGCTTAACCAAAAGCCACGGATACGAATGCTGTTAATTAACATATTCGGCCTGCCGACACCGACGGGTTGACTACCTCACGACGAAACATACCACACTCCCATTCTATCGGTTTTCTCGCGGTTCTAAAATCTCTCGTGCATTTTTAATCGGTTTTAGATCGGTTTCTCCACTCGATAAAAGATCGTAAAACCACCGGGTAAACAGTAAAGCGAGCCGAATCCACACTGATAGTCTGCGCTTTATATGGGGGTGCCAGTGCATGGATCAAGTACGCGACCCAGTCATGTCCACTGCCGATCCCTCCATCCCACGCCCGCCGTCGCATCGAACCTCCAGGCACTCCTGGCGACGATCGTCGAGACGATCGTCTCGGTCTGCCAGGGCATCGCTTTCTGGGCGACGATCCCACTCCCACTGATCATCGCAGGCACGCTCGCGACGAACGTCGTCACGAGCCAGCCGCTCCTGGTTGGTGGCCTGGTCGTCCTGAACATCGTCTGTGCCGCGCTCGGGCACAACCACTCCCCCGACGCATGAGCCTCGCGATGTCTACCACACGAGATCCCGACGAGCAGTTCAGCAAGACCACGCTGTTCTGTCCGACCTGTGAGCACGCCAGCCCCATCGACGGGGACTGGATCATGGACGATGCCGTCCATCGCGAGCGCCTGCTCTGTCCTCGCTGTGGCGAGGTCGTCGTCGATCAGCCGGAGCTATAGACCAGCTATCGCACTTGCTTCGTGGCAGACTCCGACATCCGTCTATACTGGGACGCTCAGGAACTGATAGAAACATCATGCTGAATAGAGAGCTCATGTCGGTCACGTCGTCACCGTTGAAACTGCTGACGGGGAATCGTCAAGGACAGAAGGTCGCTTATCAGATTACGACCCTGGCATCGGTGAGAAACTCCTGCTTAGCTCGTTTAGCCTCTGGTCCCTCCGCAACGAGGCCAGGTGTCGATGGTTCGTTATCGAATCGGCCTGAATCCGGAGAGAGGGATTCCAGTATCTCGTTGAACGTCGACCCTTTTCTCCCGGTGATATGTACAAACCCTCCGTAGTGGCGTTGTTCGAACGGGGTCGTATCCGGGTCCGGGACGGCCTCTAGAATACAATCGCTCTTCTCTCGAAGGTATTCTGCGGCTTCGTGCTGTGAGTACTGACAGTCGGCGTAGAGCTGTTCTCGATCATGCTCGTCGAGATCGGCTTTAACTTGCTTGGTGGACTAGTATCTGACTGCATCGGAGCTAAAATCGTCGAGGTCCTCACCCAGCAGGTGCCCTGGGTCGTCGTCAGCCGGAGCGAGGGGCAGGCCTACCACTTCCCGGATCCACAGGCGACCGCCTACGGTGAGGCAGCGCCAGCCTGTGGCGCGGGGAACGAGGACTCCGAGTTCCGGATCGTCCGGATCACCGCCGTCGTTCCGATGTACGGGGGCTGCAAGGAGTGCCTTCGCGAAGACCGACCGGTCACACTCGAGGCCGTTCGGTGTCCGGACTGTGAGCGGCCGATCTGTACGGGCATCCTGCGCGGCCAGCGAGTCGGCGCCGTCGAGGGCCTCGCGATCACCTGTCCCGCCCAGACGTGTGGGTTCGAAGGCGTCGTCGACGCATACGTTTCGACCGGGTTCGCGTGAGTGCGGACGGTAGCCTCGATTTTGATTGGCGGTATCGGGCCAAGGTGAAAGGCCGCAGGCAGATTCCGACGACACCAACTGTTATGACACTCTCAGACAAATACTGACATAGACAGACATCAATGCCGATCAGAATCGATTCGAGCGGCGGGGAGACGCCGCCGATCAAACCCGGCACGAACGCTCACGAACTGCTCACCGTGTTGCTTGATCATCCCGACATGGGGTTCAGTCCGAAGGAACTGACCGAACTAACCGATGTCCCGCATTCCAGCGTCCACAAGACCCTCTCCCGACTCCAAGAGAAGGGCCTCGTTCGGAAGGTCGATTCTTACTGGGCGGTCGCCGAGGATGTCGCAGCGTCGGAGATAGCAAACGTGGTGAGCCTCCAGCAGATCGAGGCCGAATACGGCGATGACGCCTACGGTGACGATGAGGAGTGGGTCGACGACGCGCCGGATCTGGGAGAGAACGCGTAGGATGGCCTACGCACAGGGCAGTGTCGTCCTCGCGCCAGCGACGTTCAAAAGCGGAGTCCGACCGTATCTCGTCGTCTCGAACCGAAACCGACCGTTCTTCGGCGACCGGTATACAGTTGCGGTCATCACGTCGACAAAGCGGGCGCAGGCGGTCGAACTGACTGTCGAATCACTCATTGACGGTGAGCTGAAAACGTACCCGAGTTACGTGAGTCCGTGGTCGTTGCACGTCTTTCCACAGCAAGAAATCACCAAGCGCGTAGCGCAGGTGGATGACGCAACCATGACTGCGGTCGCAGACGGGGTTCACGAACTGACCCGGGTGCTTTGATCAAGCACTACGCTGTCTCGGTCACCGTTCTGAGTGGGCTCTCTCGATGAAGTGAGGAACTCGTGCGAAGAGGTTTGCAGCAGGACTGACGAACAGTTCGTGGACCGGCTACTCAGCGCCGGCTCTGGGCGCCAGAGCCGACCCCGAACCGGCGCATCGTCGAGGTTCGCCTGGAAGGCGGTCCTGACGCGATTCTGATCAATGACCTGTACGGTCCAGGTACCGGGTGCCTCCATCGTAATCAGGAACTGGATGTCGGTGTCTGGGTCGCCGTTCTCGTCGACGAGGCTACACAGTTCGATTTTGTCCTTTGGGAGCGTGATCATCCCGCCGCCGTTGCGGTTGATAAGTGAGTTGATATGGGGTATCGAATATCATTAGATTAACATTAGGTGTTCGGCGAGGAAGACGCCCGCCTCTGGCACTGTCGAGCATGTACGAGCTAGCGGGCCGTCGTTGGAACGTCGTCCTGCGGTCCGCCGGCAATCAGGTTCGGGCTGGACTATCCCGACAGGACTCACGGCCTGGTACTGATCGGCTCCGCCGTACCGAGCGAACATCCTGTCGAGGGTCCGTCGGGACCACCGCACGCGATTCTGCGAGACCCCGTATTCTGGGCCCTGATAAACCATGCGCCGTGGGTTCTGTACAGACTGTTCGGGATCGACCGTACCGAATACGACACAGCCCCACCTGTGGCACGGCGGCGCGTCACGGAACTACTCGAGACGCTCCTCCCCGTCGAACCTCGTGTCCCTGGGCTTCTCGCCGACGAGTCCGTGACGAACAGATCGATGATCGACCGCTACGACGAGTACCCGCTCGAAACGCTCGCCGTCCCCACAATCGTCGTCCACGCGGAAGACGATCCGCTGGCGTCGTTCGAGGACGCCAGGCATGGCCGACTCCGTAGGAGGAGGGATGGGAGGGAGATGAACGTCGAGTCGGCCCAGCAGTCTTCGAAATCCCCCGTCCGCTCGCGGTCGCTCGCCGACATCCCTCACTCCGTTCGGGAGGGGTCGCCGAGGCGACGGCCGACAGCACACGAGCGGACTCGCCCTTTCTGTCCAACAGGACGTGGCCTGGGCAGCCGGCCGGATCAACGGTGGAAACGAGGCAGACGCCGGACGGTGTCGGCTAGATGGACCGCAAGGGATGGAAAGAACACCAGCGCTGGACAAGGCCGAATGGATAGACTGCGACGGGTGGAGACAACACAGACGCCGACGGCCGTCGGCTCACCGGTGGTTTGTCCCGCTTCGATTGTTGCTCCTGTCCGAAGATGAGGTCTTTCAGGATCTCAGAACCACCCTGTCTGACGACACGACGCAGACCGACGACAGACTGCACGGTATCGACAGCGAACACTCCCGACTCTGGGCAGAGGGAATCCGGCTTTCAGCAGCCGGAGTCATCGAGGCACAGGCCGCGGCCGAACGGCGGCTCCGGGTGGGTGATACCGCCTGTTGTGACGATCCGCAAGTCAGCAAGGTCCCGTCGCGACGATCACCCACGCGTATCGCAACCGCGACGGTCTCAAGCTGCCGGGGAAGCGGCGCGAGGTACCGAGGAAGGTAGTCAGTCGTTTCCGCTGCCATCAGGTGACGCTGTCTGTACGGTTTCCGGATCGTTGGCTTCCCTGAGGAGCGACACGAGGTCCGCTTCAGTCACTGGTTGTGTAGTCGTCCCCAGTCCGGCGTCGCGAGCCACACGAACTGGGCTCGGTGGGTGAAGGTTCGCGTCCGCCAACAGCGCGTCGTCGTAGAACACCTCTCGGGGCGTCCCGTTCCCGACGACGTTGCCGTCGGCCATCACACAGACTCGGTCTGCAACTTCGGCGGCGAATTCGAGGTCGTGCGTCGACAGGACGACGCTGATACCGTCCTCGTGAATCTGCTCGATCCGGTCGGCGACCAGTTGGGACCGTTCGGGGTCGAGCCCGGCGAGTGGTTCGTCCAGCACGACGACGCTCGGTTCGAGGACGAGCACGCCGGCGAGGCCGACGAGGCGTTTCTCGCCGCCGCTCAGGTAGTGGGGGATTCGGTCTTCGAGGTGGCTCGCGTCCACTGTCGCAAGCGCCTCGCGAGCCCGCTCTCTCGCTTCGTCACCGGGGACGCCGTAGTTCTGGAGGCCGAACATCACGTCGTCGAGGACCGTGGGTGCGACGAGTTGCGTATCGGCGTCCTGGAAGACGAAGCCGACTTCCTTCCGTGCGTGTGCTTTGTTGTCTTCGGTGATCGGCGTGCCGTCGACGACGAGACCGCCGTCGTCGGGGACGAGCGTGGCATTGAGGTGCTCCAGTAACGTCGACTTCCCGGCGCCGTTGCCACCGACAAGCGCGACGACTTCCTCGGGGTACACCGAGAAGTCGACATCGTGCATGCCGACCGTCCCGTCGGGGTAGGTGTGGGCCTCACACTGGAGGTCGACCAGCGGCGAGTCGTCTCGACTCATAGGCCCACCCCGTAGACCGCGACCGCCGCATAGCCGACGACCGCGACGTACGAACCGACTACGATGCATAGCTCGTGGATCGGTGGCCGCGAAACGTCGCCGTACAGTGTGATATCGCCGTTGTAGCCACGGGCTTCCATGGACTTGACGAGCCGTTCTGACTGCTCGATCGCGGATAACATCGTCATGCCAAGGATTCTGGCGTACAGCCGTTTGTTCGACCAGAACTCCGAGAAGTTCGCGCCGCGGGAGAGTGCGGCTTTCACGAGGTCCTCGAGCGTCTCGATCATGACGAACGTGAACCGGTAGGTGAGCAGCGCGATCTGGTCGATCGGCCGTGGGAGCAACCGCCCGAGCATGTACGCGACATCGGTGTATTTGGTCGTCATCGAGGCCGTCAGCGTGAACGTGACGACTGTGAGTGATCGACAGCTGAGCTCCCCGAAGAGGACGAGTCCGGCCCACGTGACAGAAAGTTCACCGAGCGGTGTCGAGAGCGCGCCACCGACTGGCGTTCCCGGTTCGAGAAACGCCAGCGGGCCGGCGACCGAGACGATGAACAGCATCGGGAGCGTGTACCAGCCAGCGAGCCGTCGGAAGGGCAGCCCCGCGAGTCCATAGACGACGAGGACGGTCCCGTAGAGGCCGGCGAGGAGTGCGAGCCGGTCGAACACCGTCACGGCGAGGACGAGTGCGCCGACGACGCCGACCTTCGTCCAGGGATTGACGCGGTGCAACGGTCCGTCTCGCCGTTCGGAGAACGCCGTGATGAGCCGCGGGTCGGGAACGTGGTTCGAGAGTGTCGTCACGGTTACCGGGCCGGGCGTTCTCCGTCCTCGAAGCCGCCGTAGCGGTCGACGTAGACGTACATGCCGATCCCGATAACGGCGAGCAGGAGGACGAGCGCGCCAAATTCGAGCATCATCCCGCCCTTCCGGATGGGGCCGGCGACGACGATGCCGCGACCGAAGTCGACGAGCGCACCGCCGCCCTCCTGCACACCGCGCTGGAGGGCTTTCGCAGAGCGTTTGGCCCACGGCAGTGCACCGCCGGTCGTGGTGAAGCCCCAGTACCCAGCAGCGAGAAAGGCAGCGAAGAGGCCAGCAAGGCCGCCGTACTGCTTCCAGCGCTGCATCAGGCCGTCACCCCGGTCGGCTCCTCTTGCGTGTCACGGTCGACGAGGCCGACGAGGTCGGGGCGCACGGAGGCGAGGAACTGCACGATAAAGCCCGTCAGGAGGCCCTCGATGACGGCGACGCCGAGGTTGAGTCCGACGAGTCCGGCGACGGCGATCGTCAGGTCACCACGCGGCAGCGCGCTTCCGTTCACACCGCTGATGACGATGATCACGCCCATCAGGAACGCGCCTGCCGAGAGGCCGAGCGTCGCCGCGCTCGCACCGGCGGGGAAGACATCCCAGTCCATCCCCATCAGGGTCTTGAACGCGTAGTAGGCGACGATGGCTTCGCTCGCGTTGACGAGCGTGTTCGCACCGAGCAGGCCGACGGCACCGTGACCGAGTGCGGCCGAGAAGATGTTGACGACCAGTGCGATGAGCGCCCCGAGCAGCGGCCCTGCGAGAATCCCCACGAGGCCGGTGAGGTTCATATGGATACCGCCCCACACGGGGATGTTCAACTGGAAGATCGCGAAGCTCGCGGCTGCGCCGATACCTGCGAGCGCTATCTGGTGTGTCTCGATACCGCCTTTCCGGATTCTGTAGACCACGGCACTGATCAGTCCGGTACCAAGTAGCGTCCAGAGCACCAGTGCCCATAGTGGGAACGAGCCTTCGCCGAGGTGAATGTGTGCCATCTCTGTTTTACCAATTTCTTCGGCAGTTATAATAATGTTACTGTACTAGATCGAAGTAGATAACAACTATAGTGTAGGATTGGGGCATGTCTTGATAGCAGGGATGGAGTCAACTCCCGTCGATGCAAGTAATTTCGAACCTATTGCTCGCTGATCTCCGCGCTCATGATCTCGACAGGGACGACCGTGTATTCGACCGAAACTGACTCGTCTGCTCCACGAACAGTCCCGATAAATCGTAGAGCGTCGTCATACGTGGCTTCGATGACGAACGTCTCGACACAGCCGGCGTTGCCTTCGAGACAGTTGTGGGAGTTCGACCGGATCGACGCTTCGAATTCGTGGCGGATGTCCATCATCCGGCGTTCGATCTCCGGTTCGTCGTATCCGAAAACCGCAGTTACTGTCGCCAGTACCCGCCGATCCTCGTCCTCTGTCCCCTGGTACTCTTCGAGTAGTGACTGGCACGCTTCCCGGATGACTTCACTCCGTCCGCTGTAGCCGTGTTCTTCCGCAAACGTATCGAGATCGTCCCGGAGTCGCTCCGTCATCGAAGAGCTCACGATGGGCATATATTAAAAACTATCTCGATGATAGTAGAGATAGTGTTTTGAAAAGATTATATTAATAAAAACAATCGAAGGGGGTGTCAGATACTAGTGTCAACAGGACTCCCGAGTTCGTCCCTGATTCGCGCGACGTGGTCCACGAAGTCACGAGAGGTCCGTTCACGGGGGCGCTCTAAGTCGATGGAGAACGTCGACTGTACGGTTCCGGGGTCGGCGTCCATGACGATTACGCGATCAGCGAGCGTCACCGCCTCGTCAATGTCGTGCGTGACAAACACGACGGTCTGTCCGGTCTGCGTCCAGATGTCGAGCAACTCGGCGTGCAAGCGGTCGCGCGTCCGAGCGTCGACACTCCCGAACGGTTCGTCCATCAGGAGGATCTCCGGATCGGGGGCGAGTGCGCGAGCGATCCCGACGCGCTGTTTCATGCCGCCGGACAGCTCCTTCGGGTACGCGTCCTCGAAGCCGTCGAGCCCGACAAGGTTGATCAACTCCCGGACCCGTGCCTCGCAGTCGGGGCAGTCACACGCGGGCCGGTCGAGGCCGAACCGGATGTTCCCGCGGACGGTTCGCCAGGGGAACAGTGCATACTCCTGAAAGACCATTCCACGGTCCAGCCCCGGGCCACTAACCGGCTCCCGGTCGATCAGAACCGAACCACTGTCCGGGTCGTCGAGTCCCGCGATCGCCCGCAACAGCGTCGTCTTCCCACACCCCGAGGGACCGACGACACAGCAGAACTCGCCCGCCGACACCGAGAACGAGACGTCCGCGAGCGCTTGTGTCGACTCGTAGGACCTGCTGACGTTCTGGATCGTGATCTTCTCGTTCGACTCTCGCCCGGTCGACGAGTTTGAGCTCAGCGCCACGCGAGAACCCTCTGTTCGAGTAGGCGGAACCCGACGTCCATACAGAGGAACGCCAGGCTAATCAGGAACATGTAGGCGACGCTGGTCGCCATCGCGAGGTTGTTCGAGGCGTTGATAATCTCGTAGCCGACGCCGGGCGCACCGAACAGTTCGGCACCGACGACGATCATCCAGCAGCGACCGATACTCGTCCGGAACCCAGTCAGCACCTGGGGAGCCGCACTCGGAAGCGCGACGAGTTTCAGCATCGAGAGATCGCGCTCCACGCCGAGCGTCGACGCCGCATCTGTCAGGTCACTGGAAACGCCTTCGACGCCGCCGTAGGCCCCGTAGAAGTTGATCCAGAACGCCCCGACGAAGACGATGAACGCCGCACCGGTGTGGTGGATGCCGAACCAGACGATGGCGAAGACGACCCACGCCAGCGGTGGGATCGGTCGGAGCACCCGGACGAGTGGCCGCAACCAGTCGTCGAGTGCACCGTTCCAGCCCATCGCCAGCCCGAGACTGATTCCACAGGTCGCACCGAGAAGGAGACCAGGCACGTAATGGAACAACGTCTGGGCGAGGTGTGCGAGCCCAGTCGGTAGTACGAGACTCGACCCCAGGACAGGGACCACGATCGCAGTCGAGGTCGCGAACAGGTCGATAAACGCGCGCGCCGAATCGAGCGGCCCCGGCACCAGATACGACGGCTGGGTCGTCAGGGCGCCAACCCACCAGACGAGGAGGAACACGAGAAGCCCACCGAGGCCGCGCAGATACCGCCGTAGGTTCCCCTCGAAAATGTCGGCGACCACCGCGTTGGAACTGGTGTCGGTACGCGTGCTCATGACTGGATTGCGTTGTAGGGTCCGAACGCGAACAGATCTTCAGTCGCGACCGGATCCTCGATGTTGCCGACGTTGGCGACGAACTCTCCCATCGTCGCGGCCTGATCGGTGATCGCGTGCGGGTCCGAGATGAACTCTGACGCCTTCGAATCCATGGCTGCCGTAGCAAGGTCTTCGCTCACGCCGGAGCCGATCACTGACGCGGCGTGGGCGGCGGCTACATCCGGCGAGTCTGCGGTGAACTCGGTCGCTGCCATGTGCTGTTCGACCAGTGATCGGGCGACTTCGCTATCGTCGAGTACTCGCTGGTTCGCGAACAGCACCGTGACGGCGTGGTTGTTCAGTATATTCCCGGACCAGGCGAGTTCGCCGAAGCCGTCGTCCTGGCCGATGATCGTTGCGAACGGTTCCTGGATGATCGTCGCGTCGATATCGCCCGACTGGATCGTCTGGACCGCCTTCGCTGGCGGGACCTTCGACTTGTTGATTACGGACTCCATCTCACCGACGTCGAGATCCTCCTGGATCCAGTATCGGAGGACGATATCTGGGACGCTCCCGTCCGGTGGGGCACCGAACCGAACCTTGCGGCCGCGCTCTTCCTCGAAGCGCTCAAACATGGCTGGCCCTTCCTGTTCGTAGAGATCGGCGAGTTCGGTTGTCCCCATGACCTTGAAGCCATTTCTCGAGTTTGCCGCGAGGATACCGGCGTCGGTCCCTTTGTCGACGAGAACCATCGCGGGGGTAATCCCGAAGAGCGCAACGTCGACATCCCCGCTGGCAAACGCCTTAACAACGCTAGGGCCGGAGCTGAACCGCTCAATTGTGACGTCCGCTGAGACATCCTCGTAGTAGCCCTCCTGTTCCATCACGTAATGTTGCATGTTCGGATAGATCGGGACGTACGCGACCGTGACGGAATCGAGTGAGCCGCCTCCTTGGCCGAGGCAGCCAGCGATTCCCGCCGTCGCAATCGTGGTTGTCCCCGTCTGGAGCAGTCTTCGGCGCGAGATTTGAGCCATCACTGTTACTAACTTGAAGAACGTTTCTAATAATTCCTGTGATTTCTGACCTGTGGATTAATACGAAGGGAGATTCAGGGCGCAGATATTGCTAGAGGTGGTGAGAATGCAGCGAGAAGGGAAACCAGAATCAGTTCAGGTCAGAGAGTGGACCAAAGTCGTCGACCGGCAACACGGAGTAGTCGATAGTGAGTGTGTCTTTCGTCGCTCGGATCTTCCCGACGAACGTCGAGATCTCTTCGAGCGACCCTTCCAGCACGAACAGTTCCATACAATGATGACCGCCGACGTGGCTATGGAAGTTCGATGCGACGATGTCTTCGTGTTCGTGGCGGAGGTGCATCATCTTCTCTTCGACACTCGTCGTTTCGTAATCGAAGACCACCGTGACGACGCCCATCAAGTCACGGTCTTCGAGTTTCTTATCCTCGAACTCACCGAGAAGGTTCCGGCTCGCCTCACGAAGCACTTCACTGCGACCAGTATAGCCGTGATCCTCCGAGAACTGGTCGATTCGTTCGAGAAGCTCTTCCGGCATCGAGACGCTGACAACGCTCATATAGCAACATAAGGCGACTAAAATATTAAAGGTTATTACTTTCTGCGCAGTGAATACAGCGATTACGGGTAAGCCGCCGATACACCTGTGAGTGTCCGGCACCTCCAGAAACCCACGACGGGGCACAGACAGTAGATCGCCTGCCGATAGACGGATTTTCTAGTAGGCCGATTTCTCCCTGCGTATTCAGCTGGAGCGAAGAAAACAGAAGACACGCATCAATACCACCCTCCGAAGTTGTGAAGTTGAGACTACAGTGGGTTTACCGGACCTCTAATGCGTGAATTTGACTGATGCAGTCAGCGTGGATCGCTCCAGATCGCACTCCGAACGCCTATACTTGTTACACTAACAATCAGGGCGGGTTTTTAAGGCTTCCAGCAGTGTAGCCGCTCAGACGGCGCGCTAACCCAAAGAGCATCTCACAATTCGATTCCGGTTTCCTCCTTCAGCAGCGTGTTGTCCGCTGTGATCAGCGGCGAATGAGCATACTCATCGATCAACTCAACCTGCACCAGCAGATCGACTGCTCGCCGGATAAACTACACACGGCCCTGCGGTTCCCCGAGGTTTCATAGCCCGCCCGAACGGAATTATAGAGATAATGACCGGTGTGTACGCAGCGAAACTCGGTGACGAGACCAATCACCTCCATCAGCGCGTGCGCGATCGGTACGCGCTCGCGTCGACCGACGATCACGTCTGTGTCGGTCGCGGCGAGATGGATATTACTCGTAGCACGCTCCTTCTCCCCGGACTATACGCGATGCCCCACTGGAATCTGCTGTTTCCCGAACGGGGCGAGGCGGTCCCGTTCACGGTGACGACGGCCGGCGTCGAGGTGGCTGGCCGCGAGGCGCTCATCACCCAGCGCGCGTTCACCTTCGAATCGACGACCCGACGATTCGACTCGCTGACCGTCTATGACGACGACCGGGATCGACTGTTCGATTTCCTCGGGCGCGGCGGCCACATCGTGAGCGAACTCCACCCACGTGTCGAGTCCGGCGAACTCGTCATCGAGGGCGGCAAACAGTGGGCACGGGTCGCCGGCCGGTATCTCCCCCTCGCCGGGCCGATGGCCGCCACCGTCGAGGTGCGGGACAACTTTCTCGACGGCGAAGATCGCTTTCGCGTACGGGCGGAGGTGACGAACCCGCTCGTCGGTGAGATCCTCGGCTACAGCGGGACGTTCACCCAGAAGACCGAATCTCGGGATACGGAGTCGCTTCGTCCGGGTGCGACACCGACGACGCTCCCGCCATGAATACCGACGCGAGTGCGGTCGCCGGCGCGGTCGTCTGGGGTGCCGCGCTCGCGGCCGGCCTGCTCGGCCCAATTGAGCGTGCGGTCGCGCTCGCACCGCTCGTCATCGTCCCGCTCGGACTCTCCGTAGTTGGGGGCTTCGACGGGCGTGGCGAGCGGTTTCGTCGGGTGGGTATCACCCTCCAGCCGATCGGCGCACTCGCGGTGCTTGCGTCGGTCACCCTCCTCGACGGGCCGGCGGCGGCGGTCGCGGCGGCCTGTTGGCTTCCGGTGACACTCTCACTCGGGGTTGCGGGCGCGACTCGGACGATCGATGCGCGCACTCGCGGCTTCGCGCCGCTCGCCGAGCGGGTCGTCGATGCCGGGCTCGCGTATCTGAGCGTCGCGGCTGTCGCACTCGTCATGTTCCATCTCGATCGTACGCTCTGGTTCGCGCCGGTCATCATCCTGCTCACGTTCGTTCACTTCAACTTCGCGGGCTTTGCGCTGGCTGTCGTGACGGGGCTGTCCGGCCGGGTCGCGCCCGGCGGCTGGTATCGCCCGCTCGCGTTCGTCGTGTTCGGTGGGCCCGCACTCATCGGAATCGGCATCTCGTTTTCGCCGCTGGTGGAGGTGCTCGCGGTCGGGCTGTTCACCCTCGGTGTGACGCTGCTCGCGGGTTATCTGCTCGTCCGAGTGGTGCACACGCGGCCACGCCGGCAGGCGGCGATGCTCGCGGTGTCGGCGCTCGGGCTCCCGGGGTCGATGGTGTTGGCCCTCGGCTACGGGCTGGCCGCCTACACCGGGTCCAGCCCGCTCGGACTGCCAATCGGGCAGATGGTTGCGGTTCATGGCTCGCTCAACGCTTTCGGATTCGCCGTCTGCGGGCTCGTGGGCTGGCGACTCGCTCGTCCCGCGGCGAGCGAAACACGATAGGCGTGTTCTTGCGAGTCTCGAGACACAGCAGAACAACCTGACGCGGGAGTGGATAGCGGTGTGTAGAGAACTTCAAAGGGTATCGAGAGACAGGTCGGCGTGCCAGATGTATCGCCTTCTCGGTAAAGCGAAGGATCTGCGACTTCAGGAGGGCTTTCGTCTCGTGGAATAGCGGAGCGAATATGTATATATTTGAGTAGTTCAACAAAGCCGTTTCAGCGGAAGTGCTGCATACATATTCTGGGTATCGCATCGAATTAGCAGTCCGTGTCGGTGAGTTCAGTCCGTCTCCAGTGAGCAGGGTAATCTCAAACAGGGAGTGCTGTAATCCTCCGAGGAAGGCTTCGCGAGAAATCTCTCTTGACGTTTTGTATTCGTTCTCGATCTGTCCACGGTGACTGTACCGCCGGCAGAACCGAGGTGACCGCGACCTCTACCCGTCCCAACACTGTTCGACGATTGCGACAGTCTGCAGAGGTTTGCAGGCCGGCGCCAAATCACCGGATTGAAGCAACTGGTTGTGAAAATCAGTCACAATCCAACCGGTCCGATGAGTGACTCAGACCAGCCGCCACCGGCAGACGATCTACCCGAACTCCTCCGGGAAGGCACACACGAGGAGACCATGGCGTGTCTCGACCAGCTCGGCGGGGCCGATGCCGAGACGTGCAAGCGTGCGATTCGGGGCGTTCGGGACATCGCTGCAGAGCAGCCGGGCTCCGTCGAGGAGCTCATCCATCCGCTTTCGACGTTCCTGACCGACGAGGATCGGGCTGTCAGGCTGACGACTGCCAAACTGTTCGTCACGCTGGCGCAGTCAGACTCCACTGTCGCCCGTCCCGCCGTCGAGGCCCTTGCTGGCCGACTGGCGGACGACGATGAGTTCTACTACGTCCGGGCGCGATGCGCCGAAGCGCTCGGGTACGTCGCCGTCGAAGCGCCGGAGCGGGTTACCGATCCGGAGACGCTGGCCGACCTCCGAATCGGACTGGCGTTCGACGAACCCGAGGTCAAGGAGAAACTCGCGAAGGCGCTAGCGCATGTCGCCCTCGGCGATCCAGGTCGACTTCGTCACCAAGTGTCGTCGTTGGCCGAACACCTCGACGACGAGAACGAGCTCGTCCGGTATCACCTCGGTACGGCACTGGTAGTCGTTGGGTGTGCGTATCCAGGGAAGCTGGCCGAGGTAACAGGTCCGCTTCAGGGGTGCCTGACTGATGAGAACCCGTACGTGCAGGGGCGAGCGGCCGAGGCGCTTGGACTCCTCGCAGCGTGCGAAACCGGAATCGAGGGAGCGCCTGCCCTCGGTGATGTTGCGGGCGAGTGCGAGGAGCTACCGACGTTCCTGACCGACCGGCTGGCGTTCTGCCGACGAAAGATAGCCGCCGAACAGTCCGGCGAACCCCCGGACGGGGTCGGGACGATCGAGTCGATCCGAGAGGCCACGGAGGAGGTGGTCGAGGAGATGACCACACCAGACGGCAGCGAGTGTCCGCACTGCGGGCTCGATCTGCCCGAGGGCGGCCCGCCGATGTGTCCACGCTGCGGTGCGCCTCGCTGATACTTTCGGCTTGCCTAAAGTTCGGAACGCTTTTTAGTATTTAGGTGGGCCTAAATCGTATGACGGACGATTCCAGCGGTCACGAAGCACCGACGCGACGCGACTATCTGACGTACGGCGGCGCAGTCATCGGCGGTGGACTGCTCGCTGGGTGTGTAGGGCAGTCCGGTTCGGGAGACCAGGGGGAACCGACAGACACCGAAACGGCCACACCGGCCACAAAGGAGTCTCCGACAGAAACGGATTCCTCGTATTCAGTTTCGATGGAGCCCGTCGGAACGGTCGATTTCGACGACGTACCGGAGACGTGGTTCCCGTATACGGGTGACTATGCGGATATGGGTGTCGCCCTCGGTCACGGTGACGGGCTCGCGGCGATCGGCGTCCGACGACGGTTCGGGGCGCACCACTACGAGGAACTCCCCGGAGTCTCCGTGGACAAGAGCGAACTCACCCAACTCTGGCAGGACGGGACCGACAAGGAAATCTTCTACGAGATCGACGCCGACGTTCACGTCATCGACCCCAACTTCATGAGCAACCGACTCCAGTTGAAACAGCGGGATGTCGACGAGATCAGCGAGAACGCCGCGCCCTTCTTCGGCAACACGACGTTTACGAAGGTCTACGACTGGCACGACTACAGCTACTACTCGATGTACGAGGCCTTCGAGAAGCTCGCAGCGCTGTTCCAGGAGCGCGACCGCTACGAGGCGTTCAAGCGCCTCCACGACGAGATTGTCGCGAACGTCGGAGAGCGCCTTCCCGAGGAGACGCCGGACGTTGCGACACTCGTTCCCGCGGACGTTCCCCCCGAGGCGTTCTGGCCGTACCGTATCGGCTCCGGGACGCAGTCCAAACACTGGAACGACCTGCGCGTCGGTGACGCACTGGCGAAAAACGACGTGACGGACGCCCAGGCGGGTGGCGGGAGGGTCGACTACGAGACGCTGCTGGAGATCGACCCCGATGTCATCGCCATCAGGCTCTCCGGCGAGATCACCCAACAGTGGGTCGACGAGAACATCGTCCCGCACATGGAGAGTCACGACGTGGCGAGTGAACTCTCGGCCGTCCAGAACGACCGCGTCGTCTACGGCGGCATGACCTACCAGGGACCGATCATTCATCTCTTCCAGCTCGAAGGAGTAGCTCAGGGGCTCTACCCCGAGGAGTTTGGCGAGGAACAGCTGTTCGACCGCGAGCGCGTTGCGGACATCGTGAACGGGAACATCTGAGATGCGCCATTCGGGCCAGCAGGAACGTGATGTCGACCACGACGTGGTCATGGTCGGCGGAGGGCCAGCAGGCTGCGCTGCCGCGCTGTTTACCGCCCGGTACGGACTCGACACGATCGTCTTCGACAAGGGGAGTGCCGCCCTCCGACGCTGTGCCTATCTGGAAAACTATCTCGGGTTCCCCGGCGGCATCGAGGTCGGCGTCTTCCACGACCTGATGCACGCGCACGTCCAGAAAGTGGGCGGTGAGATCGTCCCGGAGACGGTCGTCTCGGTCGAACGTGAGGACGCGGACGACCCCTTCGTGGTGGAGACGCAGGCGGGACGCAGGTGTACAGCTTCGAACGTCGTCGCTGCGGCGTGGTACGACGGCTCCTATCTCCGCTCGCTCGACGAGGACGAGATGGTTGCCGAAGACGAACACCACGGTGAAGTGGAAGAACGATTCGACCCGGAGTACGCTGACGCGGACGGACGAACCCCGATCAAGGGGCTGTACGTCGCGTCGCCTGCTGGCGGCCGGAGCGCACAGGCCATCGTCGTGGCCGGACACGGCGCACACGTCGCTCGATGCCTGCTCGAAGACCGGCGTCGCCAACGCGGGTACTCGGGCGGCGTCGCCCCACATTACGATTGGCTCCGGTCCGACGCCGAGTTCTCAGGTGAATGGGCCGACAGGGGCCGCTGGCGCGAGTGGTTCCACAACGAGATCGATGCCAGCGGACTCTCCTCCGAACGGCTCGAAGACCTCCGGGAACGTTACATCGACCGCGCGTTCGAGACACGCCGCACCGACGAGGAAATCGACAAGGAGGCCGAGCGAGGACTCCGGCGTCTCGTCGACACGATCGGGACCGACCGGGTGCTCGACGCTGTCGACGATGCGGAGATCAAACGGTACGCACGTGACGGAGGCGACCCAGCTAGTGAGTGACTTACAACTCGACTGTGAAGGGGTCGAGGGGGCCGAACGACTCCAGTCCCTATCAGCCGTCGTCGAGGACTACCTCCTCGTGTGGGTTCTCCTTTCAGTCGGTCTCGGTCTCACCGTCACTGACATAGCCGCCATTACTGACTTCTCGACGGGTATTCTTGCGGTGATGATCGGGAGTATCTCGCTGACGCTCTCGACCAGGCAATTCAGGCAAATCGATGGTCGCTCGGTCGGGCTCGTGCTACTCGGTCACGCGACAATGCCTGTGCTCGCATTTGGCATTGCGCGTCGCCTCGGACTGTCCCCGGAGTTGGTTGTCGGGTTCGTCGTACTGGGGGCCGTGACGCCGGAACTCGTCACGCCGGTGATGACTGAACTCGCAGGTGGCGACACGGCGCTGTCGACGACGGCCTTGGTGGTCGTCGGTGTCGGTAGTCTCGGGTTCGTTCCCGCGGTTGTCACCGTGCTTGCCGGGGGTGTTACCGTTCCAACGCGGCCGATAGTCGAGCAACTCGTCGTGGCCATGGTTGTGCCCATGTTGCTCGCGGTCGGCCTGCGAGCACGGTGGCCCGAGCGCGTCGGCGCGTACGACGCTCATTACCCGGCTGTCTCTGCCACGATGGTGGTCCTGATTATCGGCGGTGTGACTGCCGCGAACGCCGCCGCCATCCGTTCTAACATCGGTCTGTTGCCGGGTGTCGTGGCCGGCGTCGTGGCACTGAACGGCCTCGGCTACGGCACCGGCTATCTGGTGAGTTACCGTGCGGAGAGAGCCACCCGCATCGCGTCAGTGCTCTCGGTAGGGATGCGCGATTTCGCAGTTGCGGCCGCACTCGTGATTGCGGCCGGCCTGCCGACGATCGCGTCGCTTCCTGCAGTCGTCTTCGGTGTCGTGGAGATGACAACGAGTGCTGGACTGGCGAAGTGGTTCGACCGGGCGGGGTGAGCTACGCTGAGGCGACCTCCAGGCGGTCAACTAACCCGTTCCGGAACAGCTCTGTCGTCCCGTCGGGGCCAGAGACGGTCAAGCGAGTTTCCTCGAAGGGGGGTGAAACCGTGATTTCGTACGCGGCGAACGAACAGCACTGCAATTCACTCGCCGTGAACTCAGCCAGTGCTTCGAGCGACGTATCCGTGCCATCGAAGCGGACGACGACACCGCTCTCGTGGTCCTCGGACCCGAGGTAGTGCTCGACGAGACGGGCTCGGATCTCTTCTCGCCCTTTTGCTTCCTGTTCCTCGGTGAGTGTACACGTGACCTCGCTCTCGGAGTCATGCTGACTCATCGCACACGCTACTTTGGATACTGAACTATTTATACTGTCAACTCCGAAGTATCGAACACGGTGTGGTGAGCAAAAGCGATGCCAGACACTCCCGATTCAGCGACTGAAACGGCTGATTCGTCGCGTCCCGACCACGAGTGTCTCTGCCCGGTCGGCGGCGTGATGGACCTCCTCAGCCGACGATACGCGATGCAACTCGTTTGCGTGGTCGATGCGATCGGCCCGGCCCGGTACGGTGATATCGAGGAGACATTCGAGCAGGTGAGTAGTTCGACACTCTCGACGAGACTCGACGAGCTCGTAGAGGCCGGGATTCTTTCCCGCGAGCAGTACGCCGAAATCCCACCACGCGTGGAGTACGAACTCACCGAGACCGGCGAAGAACTGGGGGAGCGCCTCGAACCACTGCTCGAGTGGGCCGAAAAAGCCGACGCGCCGGAACTCCAAGTGGACCAGAAGTAGAGCGGTGCGCTACACGGGTACCGACACGTAGCGAACCCCGAGCACGGCCCGAGAACCGGAGAGAGCAATGCTCTCCAGGCTCATTCGGCACTCTCTGCCGGAGCGGTCGCGGTCAACGCGGCGGCGATTGGTACACCGTCGTCGAGCGGGATGCCGACTGTGGTGGCCGCCACGTCCGTCGTCCAGCGTTCGTAGTCCTCGCGGGTGTGGAACGCCTTCACGTACGGACAAACGGCTCCGTACACGTCCGACGCCGAGGGCGTCTCGTCGGTAGGTAGGTCACTTTCAGGAGTCACACCGAACGACATGACCGCATCTGGTGGCGTGACTTCGGCACCGTTCTTGGGTGACATCTCGATCGCAACGGGCTCTGCCGAGGGAGTTTCAGTCCGGATCCGGACTGGCTCGTCGACGAGACGTGCGAGCGCGATACCGTCGTAGAAACACCGGAAATAGTAGGTTTCCTTCGGTGTCTTCGCGTAGTGTGGAGTCTCACCGTCGACGTGGCAGAGTTCCTCGAGAGCGATGCCGTCGCCCTCGACCACAGTGCGAATTGCTGTGATCATATCCTCGAGCGTGTCGATCGAGTGGCTGAAGAACCGACTCACGTTGTCTCCCACGGCCGCCGGGAGCGCTGCGGTCCTCACTGGCCGCTCTTCGATCCAACTGTCCGTCTCCGTGAGTTGACGCTCCTTCTTATCGACCGTTAGAGCAGTGCAATCGCAGTCTTGGTCCGACATACGACATCACATTTATTTTCGAAGTTATTATACTGTCAAGTCCGAAGTATTGCACTCTCTTCGAACAGCCGAAGTTAGTGACCTGAGTGAAACTACGATGTGCCAGCGGAACTCTGCTGCGAGTCGCGAACGCACCACCCTGGTTCACCACGTAGGAGGGTGTTCGACACCGCTGACGAGCGGTGGGGCGCTTCAGAGGGTTGGATAGGACTACTGAATGCGTCGTGACCTCAGCGATCTCAACTGGCCCGACACCGGTCTCACAGTCGGGGCCCGTGATCACGGTCCTCTCGAAACCGACAGCCCCGGTTGAGAAGACGACGTACTGACACACAGCCACGGCTGTGGGCACTCTCCTTGGGGGTCCCGATAGCTGGATGTGCTGGGCCGGCTCGGTCGAGACTCATCGTGACATCCAGGCCGGCGAGAAGCCGACCGTCGCAACGGTGAGCACAGCGTTGGTCAGGTAGCTGTTTCGATGGTATTGATGACGAGCGTCGGCCGGTCTCGCTCTCCGTCGCAGTTGGCGTCTCGCTCGATGGCGTAGGTGATCGGCTCGGTCTGGTTGACATCGACCAGCAGATCGGCTGTCACCCCGAACTGCAGCGTCGAGTCCCCGCGAACGACGTTGGGTTGCTCGAAGCGGGCCGGATCGTACCCGACCCAGACCTCCTCGCGCGTGCGGAAGTCGGTTCCGAGGAGACAGCCCCGAAGCGGTGGGAGAGCCAGCGCTCGTGTGAACACGAACTCGTTCGTGGCGCTCATCGTCCCGACTCGCTCCGTCATCGAGACGACACCACGATCTTGCCCGGTACGCGGCGGGTCGACGGTGACCGATTCGTTCGTCTCTAGGTCGTAGGTCACGCCGCCACCGGCCGCGTCGACGCCGATCAACACCGTACTCACGAGGACGAGTCCCAGGACGATCCCGGTCGCCGTCCGCCGTGAGAGCGTTAGGTTCCACTCGCGAAGTGCGTAGCCCAGCGTGACGAACAGGCCGGCAGAGACCGCCAGTAACAGGAAGGTCCCGGTCTCGCTCGGTTCGTATCGGAGCACCACGTAGCCGACGAAGACGATGTAGGCGATGCCAGCCAGTGCGAACCCGACCACGTCGAGGATGTCCCGCTGTAGCGCGACGCCGGCGACGAAGAAGACGACGAACGCGGCGAACAACAGGGCGGCTTTGACCGTGATCGAGAGACCGAACACCACGTCCCGGATGAAGTAGAGAAATGCCGCCGTGGCAAACACCACGCCGAGCGCATAGAGCAGTTTCCCGCTGTCGATGTCGTAGTTCATTGGGACCAACAAAACTGACACCGGCCTCTCGAATCAATGTTCCGACGGGATCGAGTGGCTCGCTGTCGAGTGGTGAGCCGTCCCCCGTCGAGGGGCGGTTCTGGAACTCGGATGTGGGACGGGCGACATCTACCTCGGCCTCCTTGCCGAGAATAACCAATATCGCACGTCTGCCGGCCCGCATTTTAAACCAGGCTATGATAAATTGTTGACCGTAAATGTTAGAATGGATGGTCGGTGGTGATCACGGGCTTTTCAGGGGCGGACCCGTTCGTTGGGGATACCGCTCTTGGAACCTTGCGCCGTTTAGGGCTTGGACTGACGATACCCGTCGGGGGATTCGATGACGGGGACGACGGAAAAACTTCGCACGATCTATCGCGGGGAGAACCTCTCTGGCCACGGGGAACTCTCGGCTGCCGATGTCACGAAGATCATCGCAGCGACCAACGAGTAGCGGGCTAGACGCACTCCGAGACCTCCGCGAGACAGGGTTCCCCACGGTGGCCGACGTAGAGCGATCCGACTTGTTCACCGACATTTTCCACGAACCTGATCCCGATGTAGACGGACCCGTCGGGGTCGGTTACCTTCGATCGAGCACACGTCTGATACGGCGTCCCGGACTGGACGCTGGAAGTGATACTCTGTCCCACGAAGCCTGGTGTGGAGTCTCCCAGCGTCGGGTAAGCGTGCAGTGTCTCTCACTGCTAGCCGATGGGGGCGAATCCCGGAAGGGCGGTACCCCATCGCACTGGCGCCCTGGGACTGCCGCCCAGTTCGTATCACTGGGGAGTTCCGGAATACGCTTTGTGGCAGGCGTTATCGTGGGCACGGGCCGGGCAGTCGGTCAGCACAGCGCGTCGGCGTGGTCGGTCTGGCCGGAGCCTGGTCGCGACGAACGGGTGAAGTGGATGTCGGCCTGGCCCGACCATCACCGAATTCCTGTTCGTCTGAGTAAGCATCACCGTTTCTGTGGCCAGCACCACGAGATTGCTCGTCGGTTGGCGTAACCGGTACCCGCCTTCTCTACCCAGCACAAGTGGTAGAGCATACCAGAGGTATAACGAGCGTTCGGTAATGTATCTTGTCCGAAAGACGCTCCCCGGGTCGACACTGAACCTTCCTGCCCCCGGACCATCTACACGAAGCGTGCACTCACGGCGTCGGCAGCGGTCGAGAGACGATCACGGGTCTCGTTCCGACTCCATCCAGTCGTCGTGGCGGGATCAGTGCCAAAACCAGTCGGTGAGATTGGTCAAAGAATTATATATTCGACTGACTAAGACGAGCGTGATGAGTGATCGGGGGCGTGGTGCGTCGTCAGTAATCGGGGTACTGTTACTGGTCGGTGTAACCGTCGTCGTGGCGGGGTTGCTCTCGGTGTTGGCGCTCCAGATCGGCGATTCGGTCACGCGGTCGGCGCCGACAGCGGAGTTCGAGATCGGCACTTGCTCGAACTGTCAGAGTCTGGCACTGGCCGACGATCCGAGTCGAAGCGGGACGACGAACTTCCTGAACGTCACGTTCACCAACGGGGAGACGCTCGACGCCGAGCACGTGGCCGTCTACCTGGACGGGGAGATCCTCTTCGATCCCTCGAAAACCGGGAGCGCTGCCTACTATCAGCCCGCCAATTACGACGGCGCTGCCAGCAACGACCTTCGGTGGTCGAGCGATCAGATCACGGCCGGCGAGCGGTTGATCCTGGAAGACGATGCCGATGCCAGTGCCACAGAGCCGGTGTTCCGTGACGGACAGGTCGTCCGTGTCGTCTGGACGAACCCGGACTCCGGCGAGGCGTATACGCTGGTCGAGCGGACGCTCAGCTACTGAACCCGAGAGACGACAGCGAGACCACCCACACGAGGGTCGGGAACGAACCGGAACGGGGTCGCCGCCGACCATCGCTGTCGACGACGCGCTGTGCCGGACCGCTACTCGGCGACGCTCTTGACGAGCCGCGAGTTCAGGGCGCCGTTGATCGGAATCAGGAGCACCCAGGATAGCATCGCCCATCGGGGATCGACGCTCGCCACGGCGATCGAACCGGCGAACACGAGCGGAGAAGCCAGAAAGCGTGCGGCCTGGATCCCGACGGTGCGAGAGGCGAGTCCGGCTTCGAGGAGTTGCTTTCGCAACGCGTGTATCCAGAGAGCGGCGAGAGAAAAGCCGGTGAGCGCGAGGACGGCGGCGATGACGGAGACGCCGAGGCGGTTCGGATACGCGCTGAAGACGCTCGTTCCGTAGGGGACGAACGCCACGAGGAGTAAAAAGAGGAGATTCAGCCAGACGATTCCCCGGTCGTGGGCCTCGATATGGATGAAGATGCGTCGGTGGAGCGTCCAGTAGAGCCCGATGACCAGAAAGCTCAGTACGTAGCCGACGTACTCCTGGCTCTGCTCGAACACGAGGTCCGCGACGACAGAGGGCGGCGTGCCTGCCGGCACCTCCGGGACGGTGATCTCCAGGACGAGCAGCGTGATGGCGATGGCGATGACCCCGTCGGAGAGTGCGAGTAGGCGATCGGTCTCCTCGGATTCCCGCTGGAAAGGGATTGCCATAGATAACCTACGATTTCCAACTATAAGGGACTACGCGAGGGGGTGAGCGGTGGCGGGAAGCGGCGCTCGTTGCGCGACAGGACCGCGGTGGCCACGGGACGAGAACTCCTGATTCGCGTCGCGACTTCTCAGTCGGCGTCTGCCGGCGTATCGAAGTCGTGGAAGTGCTCACCTTTCTCCTTCGAGAGGATATTGAGGGCAGCAGCAGCCCCGTCACCGGCGGAGATGATCGCCTGCCACTCCTCGGAACGGACCATCGCGCCGGTCGCGTAGGCGTTCTCGACGCTCGTCTCCATCGTCACGTCGACATCGACGACGCCGTCCTCGGTAACCGCACAGCCCAGTTCCCCGGCGAGGTCACGATTTGCACCGGTTGCGAGGACGATGTAATCGGCAGCACAGCCCATGTCGTCGGCGACGACGTGGAACTCCGAGCCGTCCTTGATTACGTCGGTGACTTCGTGGCCCTGGTTCAGTTCGACGCCGAACTCGTCTACCTGGTCACGAGCGACATCCAGGAAGGACTCACCGCCGATCGACTCGATTCCGAGATAGTTGAACAGGTGCGCCTTGTGCAGCCACGTCGCGTCCGTGTCGAACAGCGTGGTGTCGAGCCCGTTCTTCGCGGTGAACAGCGCCGCACTCAATCCCGCTGGTCCGCCGCCGATGATAACCACGTGTGGCATAGACCCACATAGGTCGGCTGGTCTCATAATTGTTCGCGGCCGGCACCACCGGTACCGGAAGATCGTCGTGTTCGGTTCCTAAGGGCGGAAAATAAGCGGTTGCGCTGTCTGCTACGCGAGGCTTCGGTGCCGAGATCGTGCGGGAAAAGTTGGGCCGCCGACAGAATCAACTCCGAAGAGGTAGTTAGAACGACTATGAGCGACCGAGACGACATCGCCTCGTTCACGGAGAAACTGATCAGCGTCTGTCGAACCATCGTCGGAGACGAACTCCGAAGTATCACCTACTTCACCGACGAGGATGTCCAGCAGGTGTACCTCCGTTCGGATCTGGACCGCACGGCCGACCTCGTCGGCTTTGCGGAGATCGAGCGGACCGGGTTCCGGGCGGACGAGAAATATCAGGGGACACAGCTCGGAGAGTACCAGGCGACGATCCGCATGTTCGAGAACGGTTACCTCACTCGCGTCGTGACGGACCACGCCGGCGTGTGGGTGACGACTGACAGCATCTCGATCGATCGGTTCGAGGAACTGTCTACGTCACTGAGAGCAGTCCTCCGCGAGCTGCGACGTGACGAACGCTGATCATTGGAACCCGGACACCGCTTCTCCGGACACAGCAACGTCCCGTCTGTGGACGTGGTAGCGTCGGTTACGCGACGCCGGGCACGAACGGTCAGATCGCCCCGATTGGCTCCAGTGGAGGATTTCGTTTCGGTCCGGGATCAGGCGGAGTTACGGGACGCCCGCGAGCACCACACACCTTGCGCGCGACCTGGGCAGGCGGCAGCCAACACGTAGAAGTTGACGGAGCGATTCGAGATGGGAAGGCTCCGACCGTCAGCGTAGCGCCCGCTGACAGACGGATAGACCACGCGAGACCGACGCGTTCGGCGAGCATCCCTCCCCCTCGGTTCGACCGAGGGATCAGCCCGCCTCGTGGCCCGTGGCGAGCCGCGAGTGACTGTCTGCGGTATGAGTACAAGGCGCAAGTAGTGAACAAATTTGTTCACATTTTGCTCAGATAGAAAACCTCGGAAAGAGGATGTCACAGTTTTTCCGCCTATTAGCCCCTCAAAAGACGTTTTGAATAATAGCTTAATAAATGATGAATGATCGCCTCGTGAACGTAGTTGAACAATAATGGACATAATTTATATACTAGGGCTATCCATGAGCATTTGCATGCAAGACAGCAACCATCGAACCCGAAGGCGGTTCATCAAAGGAGCAGGGGCAGTCGGAACTATCGCGCTCGCGGGCTGTGGCGGCAACGGCGGCTCAGACGGCGGTTCTGGCGACGGATCGGACGATAGTGACGGTTCCACCGCGGAGTCCTCAGACGGGTCTTCCGGCGGCGACACCGGGAGTGGGTCCGAGTCGATGGCGGACAGGATCGTGTTCTACAACGCCGGTAGTCTGCAGTACGATCCCGGCACGAAGCGCAACATCGAGCGGTTCGAAGAGGAGAGCGGCATCACGGTCGAAGTCAACGAGACCCCGTGGAACAACCTCAAGACGAGTTTGACGACGATCTGGCGCAACGAGGACGCGACCGTCGACGCGTTCAACGGGCCGACGTGGTGGCTCGCGGACTTCGTCGCGTCGGGGTGGCTGGAACCACTCGAACTGGGCAACAGCCACATGTCCAAGTTCCCGTCGAACCTCAGTGACCTCGTCACGCTCGACGGTAAAGTGTACATGGCACCCGAGTTCGGCAAGTGGGGGACCTTCCTCTACGATCAGCAGTCCTTCAGCGAGGCGGGCGTCGACGGGCCGCCGAGCACGTGGGACGAAGTCGTTTCGAAAGGAAAGCAGCTCAACTCCGGGGACACGTCGGCGTTTGCCGTCACCTGGGCCAACAAGGACGTGTTCACGTTCAAGCAATTGCTCTACCAGGCCGGCGGACAGCTGTTCAACGACAGCAACGAACCAGCGTTCGTCGATGCTGGCATGGATGTCATGGACTTCCTGACCAGGCTCCGGGAGAACGACCTGATCCCCGATGGGATCTCCAGCATGGGAGAAGGAGGTGTCGGGGACTCGTTCATCGCCGGGCAACTGGCCACCGTCGAGTCGTGGACACCCCTCGGCGCCCGGGCACTGGACGCGGACGGCTGGGGTGCCGAACGGCTCGGTAGCGCGAAGCCACCGAAAGGCCCCAGTTCACGGGCGACGTTCCAGGACACCAACGGTATCAGTGTCTCGGCGTTCTCGGACCGCAAACAGGCGGCAAAGGAGTTCGCTCGGTTCATGACGACCACCGAGTCTTCGAAGACCAACATGCGGGTTGAGGGGAATCCGGCGGTCGTCCCCTCCGTGTACGACTCCGACGCTATCCAAGAGCAGTATCCGTCCTGGCTCCTAGAGGACATGAAATACAACCTCAACAACGCCAAGAGCGAGACGTACCTCGCCCAGCCACAGGTTGACGATTACCTGTCCGAACAGATCACACCTGCGCTGCTCGGCGACAAGGATCCACAGAAGGCCCTCGAAGCCGCGCAGAGTAACATCACGAGCCTGTACCAGGACATCGGCCTACTCTGATGACACCGAGACGGCATCGGCACTCAACCACCGCGGACGCTCTATAAATGTCGACTGAAAAACAATCACTGCGACGAAAACTCGATCGGCTGTTCGTGCCGCTGACGGTCGGCCCGACGATGCTCTGGATCGCGGCGATCATCGTCTATCCGACCCTGAAATTGCTCTGGAGTAGCGTCTTCTGGACCAACCCGATCAACGGGCAACGGGAGTTCGTTGCACTCCGAAACTTCCGGCGGCTCGTCTTCGCGGAGAACGGACAGGGGGCGTTTCTGGGCCTGGCTCCCGATTTCGTGGCGATCACGACGAACACCGCCGTCTACGTCGGACTGAGTGTCAGCATCTCGTTCGCACTCGGGCTCGGGATCGCACTCCTGCTCGATAAAGACCTGAAGGGCCGTGGGTGGTTCCGGACCGCCGTCATCGTCCCGTGGATCCTCCCGTACGTCATGAGCGGGTTGATGTGGCGCTGGATGTTCAACTCCGAATACGGAGCCATCAACGGTCTTCTCACCCAAACCGGTCTGTTGTCGAGCAAGATCGCGTTCCTCTCGGACGGGACGCTCGCGATGATGGCGCTGATCATCGCCGACATCTGGGTGTTCACACCGTTTATCATCATCATCCTGCTCGCGGGACTCCAGAACGTGCCCGAACAACTGTACGACGCAGCGGAGGTGGACGGTGCCGGACGGATCTCGCGGTTCGTCAACGTCACCTACCCGTTCCTGAAACCGTCGATCCTGGTCGCACTCACCATCCGCATCATCTTCGACATTCGGGCACTCGACCTCGTCTGGGTCATGACGCGGGGCGGCCCGGGGAAGTCCACAGAGGTCTGGGCCTCGTGGCTCTACCGCACGGCACAGGTATTCAACCGACCGGGAGAAGGAGCAGCACTCGGTGTCGTCCTCCTCGCAGTGACGTTCGTCATCGTGGCGACACTGTACCGAATCTTCGGTGACTCACCGTACTGACCATGAGCACGCAACAATCGATCTTCGACCGATTGATCGGGGGACTCGGACTCGATACCGAGGACGAGTGGTCTCACATCGTTCGCGAGCGGGTCGTCGCGTACTCGCTGCTGGGACTATACGTCTTCGTCATCTGGTTCCCGATCTACTTCATCTTCGTTACCAGTATCAAACCGACCTCGGCGGTGTTGGACATCCCTATCTCGTTCGTTCCGACACAGCCGACGGTCAGCAACTACATCGAGATTTTCCAGAACCGACCGTTCGAACTGTACACGCTGAACAGCCTCATCGTCGCCAGTACGACGACCATCATCTGTGTGACGCTGGGGACCGTGACGGGCTACTCGTTCTCCCGCTACGAGTTCGTCGGCAACAAGACGCTGCTGCTGTCGATCGTGGGTGCGCGGATGATCCCACCGATCGCGCTTATCGTCCCGTTCTTCAGCATCATGTCGAACCCGCCACTGATCGGCGGTCTCACGGGCAGCCTCTACGATACGAGGATCGCGCTGATCCTGACGTACACGTTCTTCAATCTCCCGTTTGCAGTCTGGATCATGAAAAACTACTTCGACGGGGTCCCGGAATCGCTCGACGAACAGGCCCGCATCGACGGCTGTTCACGCTGGGAGGGGTTCGTGAAGATCATCCTGCCGATGGCGAAACCGGGCATCGCGGCGACGGCCATCCTGGCGTTCATCTTCTCGTGGAACGAGTTCGTCTTCGCGCTCGTCCTCACGTCCTCGGAGCAGGCCCAGACGCTTCCGATCGCCGTCTCGCTGTTCGTCGCAGACGACTTCGTGGACTGGGCTCACCTCGCGGCTGGTGGCATGATCGCCGCCTTACCCGGTATCCTGTTCGGATTGTTCTTCCAGCAGTACATCGTCAGCGGACTCACCCAAGGAGCAGTCAAGGAGTAATCACACATGGCACACGTAGAACTCGAAAATCTGGTCAAGGAATTCGACGACGTTACGGCAGTCGACGGTATCTCACTGGACATCCCCGACGAGAGCTTCACCGTTCTCGTGGGGCCGTCCGGGTGTGGCAAGACGACCACACTCCGGCTCATCGCTGGCCTCGAACGGGCCTCCGACGGCGAGATCCGTATCGGCGACGAAGTCGTCAACGACAGGCGCGCCTACGAGCGGGACATCGCGATGGTGTTCCAGAACTACGCGCTGTACCCCCACAAGACCGTCGAGGAGAACATGCGCTTCGGCCTCGAACAGCACGGTGTCGAGGACGAGACAATCACCGAACGCGTCAACGAAGCCGCGACCCTCCTACAGATCGGCGACTTGCGGGACCGAAAGCCCGCTGAACTCTCTGGCGGGCAACAACAGCGGGTCGCGCTGGGGCGGGCGATCGTCCGTGACCCCGCGGTCTTCCTCATGGACGAGCCCTTGTCGAACCTCGACGCCAAACTCAGGGTCCAGATGCGCGCGGAACTCAACAAACTCCACGAGGAACTGTCGACCACGACGGTGTACGTCACGCACGATCAGGTCGAGGCGATGACGCTGGCCGACCAGATCGCGGTCATGGACGACGGACAGATACAGCAGGTCGGAGAGCCGACACACGTCTACTCGAACCCGCTGAACACGTTCGTGGCCGGCTTCCTGGGTTCTCCGAGTATGAACTTCCTCGAAGGCGTCCTAGAACGGACTGGGTCCGGAAAGCTCCAGCTCGACCTCGGAAGCGACACACACAGCGTCCCCGACGAGTACGACGATGCCGCGCTCGCGGACTACCTGGGGGAACGAGTGACACTCGGTATCAGGCCCGAGAACATCGCCCTCAATCAGGACGGCGTACCGGCGAACGTCCACCCGGCGACGGTCCAGGTCGTCGAGCCACAGGGCGAGAAGACCGTCCTCGAACTCGAACTCGACTCGGGCGAGAGTATCAAGGCTGCCGTGAATCCGGATACGGAAGTCACGATCGGAGACGATGTGAACCTCCGGTTCGACCGAGACTCACTGCACTACTTCGACCCCCAGACCGGTGAGTCACTCACCTATAACTCTAAGGCCGAACAGAGAGCAACCATCTGACCATGCACGCGAGCACTACGTACAGGCTGTCACAGGCCCCCGTTGTAGCGTTCTGTATCGCGTCGGTCCTGGCACTGCTAGCGATATATAATTACGTGACCGGTGTCCACGGCGGGGCGATCGTGAGCGGTCTCGGTGCTATCGTCGCGTCGCTGTTCGGCGTGCTCGTCGACTGAGTTCGGAGACAATTTAACAAACTGTAGAAGACAGATGCAGATAGCTATTGAGTGGAACCGACCGAACACGGGTACCGGCCGAGACGGTCGTCACCCACTGCGGGAGCGGCCCCCAGGACACGACGACGAACAAGTATATCTAACCGATAACCGTAGGACGAGCGAGGTCCCCACCCCATGGGTACCACGATGATGGGTGACTATGCTACCTGAGGAACGGAGAGAGGCGATCGTGGAGAAGGTCAACCGCTCCGACCGAGTGACTGTTGACGAACTGATAGAGGAATTTGGCGTCTCTGGAGCGACCATCCGCCGTGATCTGGCGTCGCTCGCTGAAGAGGGCCACATCGAACGGTTCCATGGTGGTGCACTCCCCAGCTCTACGGGTTCGGACTCGTCGAGCGACTCACACGGCGAGGTACAGAACCCCAGTGGGAAACGCGCTATCGCGGAACAAGCCATCCAAGAGTTAGACGAGGGCGACGCCGTCTTCTTCGACACCGGGACCACGGCCATGGCGGTTGCCCGTGCAATCCCCGAGGCGCTGTCACTGCTCGTCGCTACCAACTCTCCCGAGACAGCCTTCGAACTGCGGGAAGCCTGCGGCGAGGTGAAAGTCGTCGGTGACTCGCTTCGACAGACTTCGGACGCGCTTGTCGGGCGGGGTGCCGAATCGTACCTCCGGAAGACGAACTTCGATGTCGTGTTTCTGGAGTCGGACGCGGTACAAGCCGACGGGAGCCTTTCAGTCTCCAACGAGGACGAGGCTCGCATCAAGTCGTTACTCTGCGAGGGCGGTCGGCAAGTCATCCTCGTCGCTGACGGCGGGAAACTAGACGGACAGAGTTTCAGGGAGTTCGCCACACTGGAAGACATCGACGTGTTCATCACTGACGTAACAGTCGAACAGGACCTTCGAGAAGTGCTTGACCGGGCGGATGTCCGTGTGGTCGATGGCCTGCTAGCCGTGAACTGAGGATAGAGGGGAATCTTCGTCCACGTCTCGGACAACAGGAGAACCTCACGGTTGAAACTTTGATGTTCGGGGCCGGCCAGTCGTTCCTGGACACAGTCGGAGCCGACCCACAGCCGTTTGGAGTTCTTCTCCCGTCGAAGATCGGTGTCTTCACCCGTCGCGACGAGAAGAGCAGTATCGAGCGGTGGTAACACGAAGATATTACCATCACGTGCGTTCTATGCTACGCTTTTCGATGATAGATATAGAAATCCATTTAGAAGATTGCAAGTCGACCGAAATATGTGTATTATGGCCATTTTAATCTTGAAATCTTCTAATTTGGAAGTGTATATGGGTATATAGAAATATATCTCCCGAAAAGAGCGCACTCTCCGAACGGCGGGTGCCACAGACCGACTCGGTAGTCCAGATACACCATCTCCGAGATAGTGTGGCAGTCGAGTCAGGCATCGGCGGGCCACCTCGGCAGTCGTATCGCCACGACCGACACCCGGACGTGTCGATACAGTTACCAGAACCGACAAGTCCCTGCCAGTCGCAGTGTACGATATGAGATACTATCGCACAGCCGGAGCCGACGGTCCCCGCCTCCTCGCCCGGACGGGTTCGGACGCCTACGATCTGACGGCAGCCCGGCCGAACGTGACGGCGTTCGAGGACCTCGCCTACGTCGCGGACGTGACCGACCGGACCATCGACGAGGTCGCCGACGACCTCCTCGACGGGGCCGACCCGGTCTCGGTCCCCGCGGGGAGGGCGGTCGGCGTTCCCACGCTGGTCGACGAGGTGTGGGCCGCCGGGGTGACCTACGAGATCAGCGAGCAGGCCCGCGAGGCCGAGAGCGGGATGCCCGAGATGTACCTCGATGTCTACGAGGCCGAGCGCCCGGAGGTGTTCTTCAAGGCGACCTGGGACCGCGTGGTCGGCCCCGGCGACGCGGTGGGCGTCCGCGGCGACTCCGAGTGGAACGTCCCCGAACCCGAACTGGGGATCGTCCTCTACGAGGGCGAGATCGTCGGCTACACCGTCGGCAACGACGTGAGCAGTCGCTCCATCGAGGGCCAGAACCCGCTGTACCTCCCGCAGGCGAAGGTGTACGATCGCTGCTGTTCGTTGGGTCCCTGCATCGCGACACCGGATACCGTCGGCGACCCGCACGACCTCGCGATGACGATGACGGTCGAGCGCGACGGCGAGACGGTCTACGAAGGGGAGACATCGACGAGCGAGATGGTCCGGACGTGTGAGGAACTGGTCTCGTTCCTCCGGCGACACAACACCGTCCCGGAGTCGGCGGTTCTCCTGACCGGGACCTCACTGGTCCCCGAAGAGGGGTTCTCGTTGGCACCGTCTGACGAGGTCCACATCGACATCGAGAACATCGGACGCCTCGCCAACGACGTGACGACCGTCTGATCACTCCCGGTCGCCGGCCGCCTCGTAGTCCAGCGCCGTCTCCGGGCCGATCCGCCGGGGACCGTCTATCGCCCGGACCCGGAGCGTGACCCGCGTCGTCTCGCCACAGCCGTCCGACACGACCTCTGTCCACTCGTCGCCGACCGCGACCGGGCCGGCCTTCGACCGGCGGAGGTAACGCACGTAGCTCCGTTTCCGCAGTTCGTCGGCGACGGTACCGTCGCCGGTGTGAGCGAGCACGACGCGATCGGCAACGGCCATATCGGTGCTGCGGGCCGCACGGAAAAGTCCTTTTCGCCGGTCCGTGTGGCCGTCGCCTCACCAGGAGGTGATCGTCACGTCCCGGAGCGGGCGGTCCAGCGGGACCGACACCTGACCGCCGGTGTAGTGAGAGATGTAGAAGCCGACGATGATCTCCAGCGAGCGAGTCGCCTCGTCACCCGTCGAGGGGTTCTCCATCGTCCCGTCGACGACTGCAACGGCGTCGGCGGCGGCGTTGGCGAAGGCGTCCCGGTAGTCCTCGTCCCACGTCCAGGCGCCGTCGATCCCCGGCAGGTCGGCCTCGACGTGACTCCCGTCGTCGAGTCCCCAGTATCGCCACTCGCCGTCGTCGTTGTTGAGGTAGAGTTTCCCCTCACTGCCGACGAACTGGAGCGTCATCGACGAGGCCTCCCGGGGAATGGTGCAGTCGATGGTGACGAAGCTCCCGTCGTCCATCACGACGAACCCGCCGCCGCCGGCGTCGTCGACACGCTCGGCCGCTTCCAGCGAGTCGACGGCCTCGTTCTCGCCGGTGATGTAGCCCGACACCTGCTCCGCCCGGGCGTCGAGCAGGTACACGAGCGTATCCAGCAGGTGCGTGGAGTTGCGCAGCAGTTCCATCCGGAACTGCGTGGCGACGGCGTGGACATCGCCCAGCAGGCCCTCCTCCTGGATGAGGTCCCTGATCCGCTGGAGTTTCGTCGTGAACCGGAACGAGTGATTGATCAGCAGTTCCGTGTCGGTCTCGTCACAGACGGTGACCATCTCCTCGGCGTCGCTGACCGACGAGGCGATCGGCTTCTCACACCAGATCAGCGCGGGATCGGCGGCCGACTCGGCGGCGTCGACGACGTGATCGGCGTGGAGATACGAGGGCGTACAGACCGAGACGAGGTCGAGGTCCTCTGCCGCCAGCATCGACTCGTGGCCGACGTACCGCCGGTCGGGCGGGATCTCCCAGGCCTCGCCGAACTGTTCGAGTTTCGTCTCGTCGACATCGGCGACGGCCACCAGCTCGACGCCCTCGGTGGCCTTGTAGCCTCCGGCGTGGCTGGCCCTGACCTTCTTCTCGCCGATGTCCTCCTCGTCGTGCATCCCGAGGATACCCATTCCGGCGATGCCTCCAGTTCCGATGATACCGGCTCTGTAGGTCATGTCAGTCGTAGATGTGGAGGCTCCCGGTGGCGTTGTCCTCGATGTACTCCCAGTCGTAGTCGACGCCCAGGCCAGGGCCGTCGGGCACCGTGACCATCCCCTCGTCGTCGACGGTGTCGAGCATGTCCGAGTAGTCGCCCTCGTACACCGGCGGCTGGGTGTTCGGACAGTCGGGGTGGACGAGCGCGAGTTCGTAGTAGTTCGTGTTCCGGATCGCGGCGATACAGTGACGCTGGGCGGGTCCCGGGGCGTGGAACTCCACGTCCATACCGAACCCTTCGGCCACCTTCGCCCGTTTCATCGCGCCGGTGATCCCGCCGTCGTACTCGGGGTCGGCGCGCAGGAAGTCCGTCGACTCGTTGGCCGCGAAGTCCGTCGCCGGCTCCAGCCCGCGAACGTGCTCGGTCTGGAGGATCGGGGTGTCGAGGGCCTGCCGGAGTTTGCGGTGGGCGTGCTGTGAGATGCCGCCGTCCCGGTACGGGTCCTCGTACCAGAAGAAGCCCTCCTCGTCGAGCGCGCGGCCGAGTTTCAGCGCGTCCGCGTAGGTCTCCAGTTCGCAGGCCGGGTCGTGCATCAGGTCCATCTCGTCGCCGACACGCTGGCCGACGGCGTGGACCGCGTCGATCTCCCGGCGGAGGTCGCGAGAGCCCTCGCTGCCGCCCCAGCCGTGGATCTTGAAGCCGCTGTACCCCATCGAGCGACACTCCTCGGCGAAGTCGGCGAAGGCCTCGGGCGTGTCCAGCCCGCCGTTCTCGTCCCCGTGGTAGGTGGAGGCGTACGCGGGGAACCGCGTCCGGTAGGTGCCCAGCATCTCGTGGATGGGGGCGCCGTACTTCTTGCCGGCGTAGTCCCAGAGGGCGATGTCGATGGGGCCGATGCCCATGCGATCGTACTTCCGGAGCGCCCGCTTCATCTCGCTCCAGTGGTGTTCCCGTTCGAGGGGGTTCTTGCCGACGAGGTAGTCGGCGAAGGTGTTGATCTGTGCGGCACCCGGTGAGTTCCCGCCGACGTACTCACCGGTGATGCCCTCGTCAGTGTGGATCTTGAGGCCGAACAGTTTCCGCTCGGTCACCGAGCCCGGTTCGTACACGAGGTTGAACCCGTGGTGATCTGTCCCGACATCCTCGATCGGATAGGCGAACTCGACGGACTCGACGCTGGTAATCTCTGGCGCCATAGCCTACTATGTGACACCCCGGGAGATAAACGTAGGGCCTTCCATCGGTGGTTTCATTTCACTGTGGCGAGTAGACGAGCGTGGTATGGTCGGACACACGCAGTACGACTTCAGCGGCGAGACCGCCATCGTCACCGGTTCCACGAAGGGGATCGGTCGGGGGATCGCTGCGGGACTGGCAGACGCCGACGCGAACGTCGTCGTCAACGCCCGATCGGCGTCGGATGTCGAATCCGTCGCCGCACAACTGGACCAGCGGGGCGCGGGCCGAGCCGTGGGCATCTCGGCGGATGTCGGCTCTATCGACGACATCGACGCGCTCGTCGACGGAGCGATCGACGAGTTCGGCCGGATCGACCTGCTTGTCAACAACGCGGCTGTCTGGCCCGAGGAAGACTCGCTGGTCGACTCCGATGTCGAGCAGTGGGACCACACGATGAATGTCAACGTCCGCGCACAGTATTACGCCGCAAAGCGGGTCGCTCGGCACATGATCGACGAGGGCATCGAGGGCTGTATCGTCAACCACACGAGCCAGGCCGGCGACCGCCGGACGGGGCCGTTCGGGCTGTACGGCATCTCGAAGACATCGATCAACGGGCTGACCTGGCGGATGGCACAGGAACTGGCCGAACACGGGATCCGGATGAACGCCGTCTCGACGGACGTGACCGAGACGGCCCAGCTCCGCCACGAGGCCGAACAGACGGCGGCGAACGACCCCGATCGGACTCCCGAGGAGGTCCTGCGCGCCCGGGGCGAGCAGCGGCCGCTGGGCCGGCTTGGACAGCCCGAGGACCTCGCCGACGCGGTGCTGTGGCTCGCCAGCGACCGCGCGGACTACGTGGTCGGCGACACCGTCCGGGTCAGCGGCGGCGGTAACCTGGAGTGAGCATGCGGCTCGTCGACACCCACACCCACACCTGGGGACCGAACACCGCGGAACTGCCCTGGCCCGAGACGGTCCTGCCGCCGGGGTGGGACGGACCGTACACCGCCCACGATCTGATCGCGGACATGGACGCCGCCGGTGTCGAGGAGTCCGTGATGGTGACGACGCCGATGTACGGCCGCGGTATCCGGGCCAACGAGTACACGATGCGGGCCATCGAGGCTTACCCGGACCGCCTGTGGGGCGTCGGCCTGATGGACTTCTACGGCGACCCCGACGACGTGCGGTCGTCGCTGCGCCGGGTCGTCGGCCACGACCGGATGCTCGGGGTCCGCATGCACGCCTGTCTCGACTACGAGTGGCACTCGACGGAACTGAACCGGACTGCCGACTGGGTCCTCGACGACGAACTGGCGCCGGTCTGGGAGGAAGCCGCCGAGCAGGGGACGGCCGTGTTCGTCTTCCCGAAGGCCCAACAGCTCCCGATGGTCGCGACCCTCGCCGAACGGCACCCTGACGTGCAGTTGGTCGTCGATCACATGGCGTTCCCCGACGAGACGACCGACCCCGACGAGGCCCCCTGGACGGAGTTCGAGGCACTGGCCGACCACGACAACGTCGCGGTCAAGGTGAGTTCCCTCCCCCGTTCGAGCGAGCAGTCCTGGCCCTACGAGGACCTGTGGGGCTACGTCCGCAACCTCGCGGACTGGTTCGGCACCGACCGCCTCATGCTCGGCTCGGACTACCCGTGGATGGACGACTGGGCCGACTACGAGGCGTGTCTCTCGTGGGTCGAGGAAACCCCGTTCCTCTCGGCCCGGGACCACTCCGATCTGGCCCACCGGACGTTCGAACGAGTCCACGGGGAGTGACCGTGGCCACCATCGAACGTATCGAGACGGTGGAGTTCGCCTACCCGCTCCCGGACGTGGGCACCCCACCGGGCGGGTTCGACATCGTGTACGATCCCGGGTCGACGATGGAGCGACGGCTGTTCGCCGTTCGGGTATCGTGTTCAGACGGCCTCGTCGGCGAGTACGTCGGCGGGAACTCGCCGGGCGCCGCCCAGATCAACACCTTCGCCGACTACCTCGTCGGCCGAGATCCGACCCGGCGCGAACACCACTGGGGCGAGGTGAAGCGGGCGCTCCGGAAGTACGATCGCATGGGCATCGGCCCCATCGACATCGCCCTCTGGGACTACGCCGGCAAGAAGTACGGCGCCCCCATCCACGAACTGCTCGGAACGTATCGGGAACGATTCCCCGCGTACGCCTCCACCTACCAGGGCGACCGTAGCGGTGGCCTCGATTCGCCGGCGGCGTACGCCGACTTCGCCGAGACCTGTCTCGACCGCGGCTATCCGGGGTTCAAGCTCCACGGCTGGGACGGCGACTGGCGCGATCCCGATTTGCTGGAACAGGCGGTCCGCGCGGTCGGCGAGCGTGTCGGCGACCGGATGGAGCTGATGGTCGACCCGGCCTGTGACCTCGACACCTTCGCCGAGGCGGTGCAGGTGGGTCGTGCCTGTGACGAGTACGGCTACCGCTGGTACGAGGACCCGTACCGGGACGGCGGTATCTCACAGCACGGTCACCGCAAACTCCGGCAGACGCTCTCGACGCCGCTACTCCAGACCGAACACGTCCGGGGGCTGGAACCACACACCAACTTCGCGGCCTCGGAGGCGACGGATCTCCTCCGTGCGGACCCCGAATACGACGGCGGGATCACCGGCGCGATGAAGATCGTCGCCGCGGCGGAGGGACTGGGGCTGGACGTGGAGTTCCACGCGCCGGGGCCGGCACAGCGCCACTGTATCGCCGCGACCCGGAACACCCCGTTCTACGAACTGGCACTCGTTCACCCGGACGCACCGAACACGACCCCGCCTGTGTACGAGGGCGACTACTCCGACGATCTGGACGCCATCGACGCCGACGGCATGGTCACGGTGCCCGGCGGCCCTGGCCTGGGTGTCGACTACGACTGGGCGTACATCGAGGACAACGCCGTCGGCCGACGGACCTACGAGTAGGATCCCAAACAGCTAATTAACAGTCCGACTATCTCCCGTGTATGGCACACGATCGCGTGTTGCTCGCAATCGGTCCGGAGGATCGGGACAGCCTGGACACCCTCGTGGAGGCCGCTATCGACATGGCGGAACCCGCGGGCGCGACCGTCTACCTGCTGTACGTCTTCCCGCGGGACGACTACGAGACGGTGATGGAACAGATGGACATCGACACGGCGACCAGCGGTCTCACGCCCGACGAGGTCGCACAGCGTCACGAGAGCGTCCGCGAACCGGCCGACCGCCTGGCCTCGCTGGACATCGACTACGAGATCCGGGGCGTCTCCGGCGGGAACCCGGCCGACCAGATCGTGCGGACGGTCGAACAGGTCGGCGCCGACGTAGCGATCGTCGGCGGTACGAAGCGGTCGCCGGCCGGGAAGGCGATGTTCGGCGACCACGCGCAGCGGGTCCTCCTGAACTCGCCCGTGCCGGTGTTGTACGTCAAGCGGGAGTAGCTATCCGTCCGCCGCTTGCTCGCTTCGCTCGCTGTCGGGCATCCCGGCGACCATCCGCTTGACGATGTCGTCCTGTGTCGCCGTCTCGCCGTCGAGGACCCCGGCGTCGGTCCCCTGATGGAGAATGTGGATGCGGTCGGCGGCCCGCCGGACGTAGTCGAGGTTGTGCGAGATGAGGAGAATGGAGATCCCCTGACGCTGCATCCGGTCGATGAGTTCGAGCACCCGTTCTGCACCCTCGACCGAGAGGGCGCTGGTCGGTTCGTCCATGATGATGATCTCGGGGTCCGAGAGCATCGTCCGGGAGATACTGACCAGTTGGCGCTCGCCGCCCGAGAGGTTCGACACCGTCTCGTCGACATCGACCCCGATCTCCAGTTCGTCGAGTAGCTCCTGGGCGCGCTTGCGCATCTTGCCCTTGCTGAGGACGCCGAGGAGGCCACCGGACCCACCGACCTCCTCCCGGCCGAGGAAGATGTTCTGCGTGACGGTGAGGTTGTCGGCGATTGCCAGGTCCTGAAACGTCGTCTCGATCCCGAGGTCCTTCGCTCGCCGTGGCGAGTCGATATCGACGGTCTCGCCGTCGATACGGATGGTGCCGCTGTCCGGCCGGTGTGCTCCCGCCAGACACTTGATGAGCGTCGACTTGCCCGCTCCGTTGTCGCCCGCGAGCGCCAGCACTTCGCCCCGCCGCAACCGGAGTGTCACCCCGTCGAGGGCAACTACCTCGCCGAACCGCTTCGTGATACCTTCCATCTCGACGATGTAGTCGTCTCCGGACTCGCTCATGCGTGGTCTGTTGTCATCTTTCGACATAAGCGTTCGCACGTGACACTGTCACAACTGTGTGTGCCGTTACCAAAAGTATAACATCACTCGGCGGATATGTTCCGCGTATGCTGCAATCGGTCGTCGGGGAGAGCGGCGTCGGGAGCCGGGTGACACTCCGGGATCTGAGTCGGTACGGCCCGATGCTCGGCCTCGTCGGGCTGTACGTCGCGTTCTCGCTCCTGAACGAACGGTTCCTCACGGTACAGAACCAGGTCAACGTCCTCCAGCAGGTGTCTATCATCGGCATCATGGCTATCGGGGTGACCTTCCCGATCCTCTGTGCGGAGATCGATCTGAGCATCGCACAGGTGATGGAGATCGCGGGGCTGACGATGGCGACACTCGCCGTCGGTGCGCGGCTCTTCGAGGGGTTCGCCGTCCCGGTCGTCGTCGCGATCCTCGCCGGGATCGCCCTCGCGTCGGCGTTCGGTGGGCTCTCGGGGTACGTCACTGCCCGGTTCGGAGTCCCGTCGTTTATGACCACACTGGCCGTCCTGTTCCTCGCTGACGGACTCGGGCTCATCGTCTCCGGTAACCGTCCGATAATCGGCCTTCCGGCCTCGTTGACCGCCATCGGTGGCGCGCGTGTGTTCGGCTTCCCGAGCATCGTCCTCGTGTTCCTGCTGTTGTTGGTCCTCTCACAGCTGTTGCTCTCGTACACCCGGTTTGGCCTCTACATCTACGCTATCGGCGGTGACCGGACGGCCGCCGAGCGGATGGGGATCAACGTCACGGCCGTCCGGATGGGGACGCTCGTGATCTCGGCCGCCTTCGCGGCCATCGCCGGTCTGGTGACTCTCGGACGACTCGGGAGCGCGGTGCCGACGATGGGAGCCGGACTGCTCTTGCCCCCCATCGCCGCGGTCATCCTCGGCGGCGCGGACCTCTTCGGTGGCTCCGGGAACATGGTCGGGACCCTCATCGGCGTGCTCATCCTCGGGGTTCTCGGAAACGGGTTGAACCTTCTCGGCGTCGATCCGGCCGGACAACTCGTCGCACAGGGTATCGTCCTGATGCTCGCGGTCCTCGCGAACGTCCTGGGCCGGGACTGATAGACACCGGGGCCCCACACTGGTTGGCCGATACGACGTTCTCACTCACCGATAGTTCTTTCACTCGGGCAATAGTCACTAGTGAACGTATGACACGACCGATCCGCAGACGCCGGTTCATCAGAAGCAGTGCACTCGCTGGAACAGCGCTCCTCGCTGGCTGTGGCGGCAACGGCGGGGACGGCGGAGACGGTGGCAGTGGCGACGGTGGCGATGGCGGTAGTGGCGACGGCGGCAACGGCGGAGACGGCGGCGACGGAGAGACGACCGAGATGGAGACGACGAGCAGTGGCCCGCCGTCGGCAGCGCTTTCGGTCCCGTCGCTTGAGTTCACGTTCTTCGCCCGGATGCAGAACGCGTTCACCCAGGCGCGGAGTGAGGGCCTGATCGCGAGCGACTCCTCGTTCTACGACGCCGGCAACAACCAGGGCCAGCAGGTCTCCGACGTTGAGACGGCGATCTCGAACGAAGTCGACTTCCTCATGATCTCGGCGATCACAGCCGAGGGCGTCATCAACGCGATCCGACAGGCCAACGAGGCCGGCATCCCGGTCGTCGCTATCGACCGGAACGTCGCCGAGGGCGACACGGTCACCTACGTCGCGTCCGACAACGTCCAGCTCGGCCGCCGCTCGACGGAACTGTGCCTCGGGTTCATGGAGAGCACCGGCGACCAGGAGACCTACAACATCCTCCAGTTGGAGGGGACCCCAGGTGCCAGCGTGACCAACGACCGCGGACAGGGGTTCAGCAACGCCGTCGAGAACAACGACAGTCTCAGCCGGCTCGCCAGCCAGACGGGAGAGTTCTCGACCCAGACCGCGCTGGGCGTGATGGAGGACTTCATCACGCAGTACGGCGACGACATCGACGGCGTGTTCTGTCAGAACGACCTGATGGCCCTCGGCGTCCACCAGGCGCTCCAGAACGCCGATATGTCTGTCCCGGTCACCGGGATCGACGGGACGGAGGCGTGGGTCGAACTGTTCGCCGACAACGACACGTACGGCACGCTCGCCCAACTGCCGGAGGAGATGGTCACCACGGCCATCGACCGGGCCACGGCGCACCTCGCCGGCGAAACCGTCGAGGACACCATCGTCATCGAGGGACTGGAGGTAACGCAGGACAACGCCAGCGACTACCTCGATCAGTACTTCGGCTGAGTCGCGACCCGACGGGCCATGGTCGGCACCGACGTACTGTCGACAGCCCCGAAGGTTCCGGGAGCCGCGGGCCGTGTGGTTGTCGACCGTGCCGACTCAGAGTTCGATCGCCCGGCCGGCTTCGCTGGCCTCGTAGACGGCCTTCAGCGTCTCGATGTCGACCAGCCCGTGTTCGCCGTTCGCGTTCGGTTCGGTGTCGGTCAGCAGGCAGTGCGCGAAGTACTCGAACTCCTCTTCCATCTGGTCGATCCCCTCGAAGTCGATCGTCAGGTCGCTGTCACCGTGCGAGACGTGGAGGCGACGCTCGTCCCACGGGTAAAAGGCCGGTTCGACTCTGATCTCGCCGGCCGTACCCGTGACACGGATGTGACTCGCCAGGTGTGCGTTCTGGCTCGCGGTACACATCCCGGTGACGTGGTCCGGGAAGGCGACCTGGAAGGCGGCGTGTTCGTCCGGAACGTCCGAAAACTCCGGCGCGACCGAGTGGGCGGTGCCGTACACCGCTGTCGGGTCCGCGTCGAGCAGGAATCGTGCGGTGTTCAGCGGGTAGATCCCGATGTCCATGGCCGCACAGCCACCGGAGAGCTCCCAGTCCAGTCGCCACTGGTCGGGGTCCGGGACGAGTTCGAGGATCGGTTCGGTCATGTTCCCGTGGACGAACACCGGCTCGCCGACGTACCCTTCTCGGACGAGGTCTCTCGCCCGGCGGACAGCCGGTTCGGTGTGCATTCGATAGGCGATCATCAGCGGAACGTCGTGGGTATCGCAGGTCTCGACCAGCCGCCGGGCTCGGTCGACGGTCGCCTCCATCGGCTTCTCACAGAGGACCGCCTTTCCGAGTTCCGCGGCCGTCTCGACGAAGGGGAGGTGTTCGGCGTTGGGCGTGACGACGTAGACAGCGTCGTAGGCGTCGCTCGCGACCCCGTCGTGGAACTCATCGTAGGTGATCCCGCGTTCGACGGTCGCCGAGTCCGCGCCGACCGCCCTTGCTTTCTCGGCGTCGCCGCTCACGAGGACCGTCGTCTCACAGAGTTCGGCGGCCGCTACGGCTGGCATCGCCTGTTCCCGTGTCCACCACCCGACACCGACCATCGCGATCCGGACCGGATCGTCCGTCTCGGTGACTGTCTGCCAGTCCCGACGAGTGAAGTCGGTCGTGAGTGCATCGAGTTCCATACCGGTTGTTCACCGCGGGTGACAAAAGGATTGTCGCCGCTGCTGGGCGGACGGTCCCGACGGGGCGTCTACGGCCGCGAGCATCGCGTGAGACTGGCAAGCGAACTCGTGTCCAGCATAGCTGAACACCCTACCGGTCAGAGAGAACGCCGGACGGCGGTATCGTAACTGGTGTACTCTTGTTATGTCTCCCGTGTATTCGGGTCGTGAGAGGTGTTACCAGGGCTGTTCAGTAGAACTGACCGTAGTTACACTCAGAGCGAACACACTTCCGAGTGGTCAGGAATACACCAGATTGATCTCGACGACGTTGGCAGCCGACCGGAGCAACTCGGGGATCTCCTCGTGGAAGAGGTCCCCCTCGATACGAGTCGTCGGCCCGGAGACGCTGAGCGCCGCGACGATGTCCCCGCCCTCGGGGACGACTGGCGCAGCCACGCAGCGCAGACCCGGGAGCCGCTCCTCACGGTCGTAGGCGTAGCCGCGCTCCCGGACATCGTCGAGTTCCGCTTTCAGCTCCGCCCGGTCCGTGATGGTGTTTTCCGTCCGGGCCGGCAGGCCGTGCGTGTCGAGGATCTCGTCGACGCGTTCCTCGGGCAGTTCTGCGAGGATCGTCTTCCCGAGCGCGGTGCAGTGGAGTTTCACCCGCTTGCCCGCGTACGTGTCGACCGTGACGGCTTCGGTCCCTTCGGCGCGAGTGATGTAGACACCCTGACCGTGTTCCTCGACGGCCGCGTTGGCCATCTCGCCCGTCTTCTCGGCCAGCGAGGCGACTTCGGGCCGGGCCGTCTCGTAGATGTCCATCCGGTTGCGCTTGTACTCCCCCAGTTCGAGGAACCGCAGCCCGACGCGGTAGACGCCCCCCTCGTTCGTGATGTACCCCTCGTCCACGAGCGTCTGTAGGTGGTTGTGGACCGTGCTCTTCGCGATGCCGAGGTCGTTGGCCACCGTCGTCAGCCCCGCCCCGTCCAACCGCTTCAGGGCCTCGACGATCCGCAACGAGGTCCGGGTCGCGGTGATGGTGTTTTCTTCCGGTGCCATACTGTGGAGAGTGGCCGCCAGCCACATAGCTCTGTTCACTAGAGCGGAACAGCTGTCCGGGCAGGCGCTACGCCGACCAGGGGATGTCGTCGTGGAACCGCTGGAGCGCGTCGGAGCCGGTCAGTGCCGTCACAGCTCCGGCCTGTGTCGTCGCGACGGCGCCGGCAGCGTTCGCGAGCGCCAGCGCACGGTTCGGGTCCCGGACGCCGTGTGTCAGCGAGGCGATGAGCGCCGCGAGGAAGGCGTCACCGGCTCCCGTCGTGTCGACGGGGTCCACGTCGTACCCTGTGTGCCGGGCCTCTCCGGTCACCGGGCTCTCGTCGGTCCCGTAACAGAACGCGCCCGCGCCTCCGAGGGTCAGGACCACAGTGTGTGGTCCCTCGTCGGCCACGGCACGGGCCAGCTCCGCCGGCTCGTCCGCCTCGAACCCCGCGACCGAGAGTTCCTCCGGCGTCGCCGTGACGACATCGACATCTGAAAGGGCGCCGCGGACGACGGCACGGAACTCGTGGTGGCTGTGCCACATCTCGGGGCGCCAGTTGGGGTCGAGCGACACCGTACAGTGGTCGCTGGCCCGGGACTGGAGGTCGAGCGTCGCGGAGCGGCTCGGTTCGACGCTCATCGTCACCCCGGTGGTGTGAACCCAGGACACCGCCTCCAGCGTCTCGTCGGGAACCGTCCCCTGTTGCAGTCTGGTGTCCGCACCGCGCTCCCGATAGAAGGCGAACGCCGGCCCCCGTTCGGCGTCGTGCGTGACCAGCGCGATCGTCGTTCGCGCACCCTCGTCCGTCACGAGCAGATCGGCTGGGATGTCGGAGTCCTCCAAGTGCGCCTGGAGGAACACACCGAGGTCGTCGGTCGCCAGCCGCGTCCAGAACAGCGGCGGGACGCCGAATCGGGCGAGCGCCATCGCGGCGTTCGCACCGGACCCCCCGAAGGTCGGTTCGTACCCGCCGGCGTCGCCCGGTGGCCCGGGGTTGCGCGGGACGAAATCCACGAGCGCGTCGCCGGCGACAAGGACTGTCGGATCCGTCGGCATACGGCTCGATAGCACCCACCGGTATTTAGAGATTCGTCCGGCCCGCGGGGGTCACTCCGACAGCGGGGGGTCCCGGTCGCCCCAGGCGGCCGCGAACCCGGCGACGCTCTCGTCGGTCTCCGGACAGTCGACGTGTGCATCGAGGACTGACGGCGACATCGTGATCGCGTCGACCCCGGCCTCGTACAGCGCGGTCGCCTGGGTGGTGTTTCGGATACTCGCCGCCAGTACCTCGGTTTCGAACCCCTGCGCGTCGAAGGCCGACTGGATGCGACGGGTCGTCGCGAGTCCGTCGGCGCCCGAGTCGTCGATCCGGCCGACGTACGGCGCGACGAAGGTCGCGTCGTTCTTCGCGGCCAGCACTGCCTGTTCGACGGTGAACACCACCGTCGTCCCGGCTGGTACTCCGTCCGCACGAAGTCGTCCCAGCGCCTCGAACCCCGAACGTGTGGCCGGGATCTTCGCGACGACGTGGTCCGCCCACTCCTGGTAGCCCCGCGCCTCGCGGACCATCCCGTCGGCGTCCTCGGCGAGCACCTGCGCGAACACCGGTCCGTCGGTGATCCCGGCGGCGGTTTCGACGACTTCCCTGTACTGGCGGTCCGTTCCGGCGACGAGAGAGGGGTTCGTCGTCACGCCGTCTATCCCGCAGAGTCGGTCGGCGGCCCGGATCTGCTCCGGCGACGCCGTGTCGATGTAGAGATTCACGCGACAGTGTTCGCCCCCGAAGCCGATGAAACTACTGCCTGGACGCCCGTCTGGCCCTCGTCTGTCCGGTTGCCGATCCGTTCACGAGTCCGGCGAGAATACACACAGGGCGTGACAACCGTGGTCCGAGGCGCCACACCGAACGTCCGTCGCTGCATCCTATCGCGGCGGTATCGCGGCGGCAGCGGCCGAGATAGCCTCGATGCCGCGCATTGATTTTCGATCAGGGCCGTTCACAACAAACCCGATATCGGACAGATAGCGCCGAACGCCCGGCTGTGACACCTGTATTGCACCTTTTATTATCGACAACCTTTATATACCAACGGGCAATATTAGTGTTCTATGCGAGGTAGTGACAGGCGAAAGTTCCTGAAAGCGACCGGGGCAGCAATCACAACCATCTCACTCGCGGGGTGTGGGGGCAACGGCGGAGACGGCGGCAGCGGTGGAGGCGGTGACGGCGGCGACGGTGGCAGCGGTGACGGCGGAAGCGGTGGCGATGGCGGGTCCACCGGTGACGGCGGCGGTGGTAGCGGAAACTCGCTCGACAAGGTCGGGATGACCGCGTACGTCCGTGGCGGCTCCTGGATCACAGCCTACATCGAGGCGGCCCGGTTCTACGCGGAGGACCAGGGGATCGAACTCGATGTTCGGCCGAACCAGCAAAGCGCCCAGAAGCAGGTTTCGGATATCCGCGAGTTCGCCAACAGCGACCACGACGCGATCCTCGTCGGTGTCTGGCAGACCGGCGCGGCCGAGGGGGCGATCAACCAGGCAATCCAGGGCGGGACGCCGGTGTTCGCGACGAACGCCGACACCTCCAGTTCGGAGATTCCGCTGTACGTCGGGTTCAGCAACTACGACGGCGGCGCGAGTTCGGGCGAGGAGATGGTCTCGGCACTGGAAGAACAGTACCCCGACAAGGACACCTACCGCGTCCTGAACGTCCGGGGTCCACAGGGGAACCAGTCGGCCAACCAGCGCTCACAGGGCTTCATCGACGTGATGAACGAACAGGACAACGTCGAAGTCGCACAGACGCTCAACGGCGAGTTCGCCCGCGACGTTGCCCAGTCGACCGTCCAGGAGTTCATCCAGGCCAACGGCCGGGTCGACGGGATCTACTCCGGGAACCTCTCGATGGGACTAGGTGTTGTTGGGGCGCTTCGCAACCTCGACATGCTGGTCCCGCAGGGTGAGGACGGCCACGTCTGCCTGACCCAGATGGACGGCAGCCCCGAGGTGAACCCACTGGTCGGCGAAGGGATGATCGACGCGGCGGTCGACCAGCCCAACTACTTCTACAACCCCATCGCGATGTACTACATGCGCGAGTACGTCGAGAGCGGGATGGACGAGAGCGTCATCCCGGAGGTTGGGTCGGAAGTCAGCTCCGACCAGTTGAACATCGAACCCGGCCAGCACAAAGGTGTGGAGATGTGGTCGGAACCGATCTGGGAACCCGGGGTCATGCGTGAACAGAACGGTCACCCGTGGTTCCGGACAAACAGCGTCGTCATCACCCAAGAGAACTACGACCAGCCGTTCCTCTGGGGTAACGTCTGGGGCTAACGCTACCGATGGCAACGGAACAAGGATTCATCGGCCGGACCTTCGGGGACCGGGACGACGTGCTGCTGACACTGTTAGACAACATGATCTGGCCGATCCTGGCCATCGTCCTACTGGGGGTCCTGGTGTTCGTCCCCCAGACGTTCAGGTCGGCCCAGCTGATCCTGTGGGGAGCAGTCCCGATCGGACTGCTCGTCCTGGCGGAGAGCCTCTGTCTCCTGTCGGGACACTTCGACCTCTCGATCGGTTCTATCGCCGGGTTCTCGGCGATGTTCACGGGGATGCTCCTCGGGACCTGCCCGAGTTGCTGGTCGGTGACGACCAGCCCGTGGATCGGCTTCGCCGTGATCCTGCTGGTCGGGTCGCTCATCGGCCTGGTCAACGGTGTGATGATCGCGAAGGTCGGGCTGAATCCGTTCCTGCAGACGCTGGCGTTCCTCATCATCTTCGAGGGCGCCAAGACGGCCATGCAGACTCAGCCCGTGACTGGCCTTCCGGCGCTGTACACGCGGGTCGGCGCGACGCCCCGGTTCGCTATCGGCTTGATGCTGGTCGCGTTCCTGATCGCCGGACTGGTGTTGCGGTACACCTCCTTCGGACAGGCGGTGTACGCGCTCGGGAGTTCGGAACACTCCGCCCGCGAAGTGGGGATCGACACCGAACGACTCATCATCCTCATTTACACCATCAGCGGCGTGCTGTCGGCCATCGCGGGACTGATGCTCACCGGATTCGTCGGTGTCGTCCCGCCGCTGATCGGTGAGGGACTCGTGTTCCAGGCGTTCGCCGGTGCGGTTATCGGCGGCATCAGCCTCTTTGGCGGCCGGGGGAAGATCACCGGCGCGCTCGGTGGCGTCATCCTCATCCAGGTCATCCAGTCGGCACTGAACAACAGTCCGGTCGTCGGTGCGACACAGATTCAGATGATAAACGGTATCGTCCTGTTGGCGGCGATCCTGCTGTACAGTACTCAGACCAAACTCCGCGCTCGCATCCTCGCGAGTGGTGCGGTATGAGCGTCGACGACGGGACCGCGACCGAACAGCGCCACGCCGAAAGCGGCGACACTGAGTCGGCCGGAACCCCGAAGCTCCACGCGGAGAACCTCACCAAGCAGTTCGGTCGGATCGTCGCCGTCGAGGATGTCTCGCTGGAGATCCAGCCGTCGGAGGTGTTCGCACTCGTCGGCGACAACGGCGCCGGCAAGTCGACACTGATGAACATGCTCAGCGGCGTCCACGAGCCCACGAAAGGGCAGATCTACAAGGACGGCCAGCCGGTGAACTTCGACAACCCATCCGACGCGCGGGCCACCGGCATCGAGACGGTGTATCAGGACCTCGCGCTGATGGACGACCTCGACATCGCGACGAACATCTTCATCGGCCAGTTCCCGCGCAACGGCTTTGGCCCTTTCCGGATCATCGACTGGGACGAGACCTACGAACGGGCCGAAGAGATCATGATGGACCAACTGGGCCGGGACGTGGACATCAGGACGGAGGTGGAGTTCCTCTCGGGCGGCCAGCGGCAACTGGTCGCTATCGGCCGCGCGCTCGCGTTCGACCCGGATGTCATCATCCTCGACGAGCCCACGAGCGCGCTGTCGGTCGACGCGACCCGGCTCGTTCAGGACACCATCGACACGCTGGCCGATCAGGGAATCACTATCGTGATCGTCAGCCACAACATCGAGTCGGTGTTGAAACACGCCGACCGCATCGGCGTCCTCTTCCAGGGACAGCTCGTCGACATCAAACAGCCCGCCGAGACGGACTTGGAGGAGCTGAACGAACTGATGACGACCGGGACGTTGGCGAGCGGGCGGCTGGACGACTAGCGAGGAGCCGACCGCAGGGAGGCTCCTCGTTGTTGCGAACGGGGCGGGACAGCCGTTAGTTCGGTGGGAGAGACCGCGCCGAGCGCGACCCCCGAACCCCATCGCGCTGACCCCCCGGTTTTTCACTCTCGGGGATCGATAGAGCGGTATGGACACGCCCAAACGAGTCGTCGACATCGAATGTGAGACCGGCGAGGGGCCGCTGTGGCACCCGGCGGACGAACAGCTCTACTGGTGTGACATCCCGAGGGGTCACCTCTATCGGTACGACCCGGTGGCCGACGACTACGAACGCGTCTACAGCGACGACGACGAGCGTATCGGCGGGTTCACGATCCAGCAGGACGGCTCACTCTTGCTGTTCCAGGAGGCCGGGGCCGTCCGGCGGCTCTCGCGTGCGGACTGGACCACCGAGACCGTCGTCGCGCCGGACCCCGACCGCTTCCACGAGCGGTTCAACGACGTGATCGCCGACCCGGAGGGACGGGTGTTCGCTGGCGTGATGCCCGACACCGACCGGAACCTACCGGGACAGCTCTACCGGCTCGACACCGACGGGACGTTTACGCTCGTCCGGGAGTCCTGTGTGCTGCCGAACGGGATGGGGTTCACTCCCGATCTCGATCGGCTGTACTTCACCGACACCTGCGAGGTCGACCCGGCCGAACCGGGCTACATCTACCGCTACGACTACGACCGCGCGAGCGGGGAGCTCACCGACCCCGAAGTGTTCGTCGACGCGAGCGACATCGATGGCTACCCCGACGGGCTGACCGTCGACAGCGAGGGCCACGTCTGGTCGGCGTTCTGGGACGGGGGCGCGCTCCACCGGTTCGGGCCCGACGGGAGCCACGAGCGCAGTGTCGAATTCGATCCGCGAAAAGTGTCGTCAGTGACGTTCGCCGGCGACGAGTACGACACGGCATACGTGACGACGGCCTGCGTCGAGACCCGCGAAACCGAAGGCGCGGACGCGGGCAGCCTCTACCGGGTCGGTCTCGGCGTGACCGGTCGGCCGGAGTTCCGGTCGGCGATCGGACGCTGAGGACGGTCAGTCGTCGGCCTGGACCTGCTCGCGCAGGCCGCGCATGTAGCCGATGGCGAACAGGCGCCCCTTCGTGTGGTAGCCGGGGTTGGAGTTGTCCTCGCCGGCCATCGTGGGGACGTGGTCGGGTCGCATCGGGACATCGTCGTCGACGTGGCGCTCGTAGGCCCGCATCGCGGCGAGCATGTCGGTCGGGCCGTCGTCGTGCCAGGTTTCGACGAACGCGTCTTCGTCCCCCTCGATGTCGCGGAAGTGGACGAAGTTGATCTTCTCGCCGAACTGTTCGATGGCCGCGGGGATGTCCGCGCCCATCGCGGCGAAGTTCCCCTGGCAGAACGTCACGCCGTTGTACTCGCTGTCGTACGCCGCCAGCACGCGGTCGTAGTTCTCCACGCTGGTCGCGATGCGGGGGATATCACGAAGTGACTCGCGGGGCGGATCGTCGGGGTGGAGACCGAGTTTCACGCCGGCTTCCTCCGCGACAGGTGTGACCTCCTGCAGGAAGTACTCGATGCCGTCCCAGAGGTCCTCGTGGGTCGCGTCCGGGAGCGTCTCGGGCCCGCCTCGGGTCTTCTCGATATCGAACTCGGTGACGTAGGAGCCACCGCGGGCCTCCACGTGGGCGGCGGTTCGTGCCCAGCGGACGCCCGCCATCCAGTCGTAACAGACGACGGGGATACCGACCTCCCCACAATTCCGGAGGAACTCCTTGAACACCTCGATGTCCTCGTCACGGCCCTCACGACCGAGGCGGATCCGGTCCGAGATGGGGACTGCACCCTCCAGGACCGAGAAGTTCAGGCCGACCTCGGCCAGCCAGTTCGAGAGCCCCTGCAGGTCGTCGTAGCTCCACTGCGTGCGACCGTCGCCGATCTCAAGCGGGTGGATCACGGCGTCGTCGACGCCCATCTGTCGAGCGAGGTGCCAGCGGTCGTCCGGTTCGTGCGGCAGTACCAGTGCGGGCGAAACCATACCAGTCGAGTCGGGAGGGGACCACTAATACCCACCGCCACCAGCCCCAACGCTGATTTGCTCGCCCCGAGTGAGTACTGGTATGGCAGACACAGAGCGTGCCGTCTACGTCCAGCGACTCGACCCCGACCAGCGCGAGGAGTACGTCGCGGCCCACGACGACGTGCCCGAGGGCGTGACCGACGCGATGGAGCGGGGCGGCGTCGAGGAGTTCGAGTTGTACGTCCGCGACGACGTGGCGGTCTGCATCCTGGAGTGTGATGACCTGGACGCCTACCTCGACGCCGTCGACGGCGACGAGACCGTCGCCGAGTGGGAGCGCTACACGGGGCAGTTCAAGGAGTCCGGCGTCGACGCCGACGCCGATCCGGAGGCGGGCATCCCGTTCATGGAGCGGGTCTGGCGGTTCGACCCCGAGGGCGAGTGAGCTCCGGCGGTTGCGACCTCGGCCTCAGTGCCCCCAGAGGTTCCCGTCGGGGTCGTAGCGGGCGTCCATGATGCGGTCCCACTGTGCGTCCGAGATGGAGACCTCGGTCGCGGCGACGTTCTCGTCGAGCTGGTCGACCGTGCGGGCGCCGACGATGGGGACACAGGTGAACTCGTCCCACTCCATCAGCCAGCGCAGCGACACCTGTGCGGGTGTCGCGTCGACCTCGTCGGCGACGGTCCGAATCTCGTCGAGGACGTGCCAGCCCCGCTCGGAGAGGTAGTAGTCGTCGAAGAAGTCGTCGAAGCTCCCGCGGGCGCCGTCGGGTGCCTCGACGGCTTCGGGATCGTCGGGGTCGGCCCGCTCGTACTTCCCGGTGAGGAACCCGCCGGCCAGCGGCGAGTACGGACAGACAGCGATGTCCTGGTCGGCGCACACGTCGAGGTACTCGCGCACGTCCTCGTAGTAGCCGGCGTGGTGGAGCGGCTGTGTCACGTCGAACCGTTCGAGCCCTTCGACATCTGACTTCCAGAGGGCCTTCGTGAGCTGCCAGGCGGCCATCGTCGAGGCTCCGAGGTAGTTGACTTTCCCCTCGCGCACGAGGTCGTTCAGCGTCCGCAGCGTCTCCTCGATGTCGCTCTCCTCGTCCCAGCGGTGGATGTAGTACAGATCCAGGTAGTCGGTCCCGAGGCGGTCCAGGGTCCCTTCGACCTGTGCGCGGATGTGCTTGCGACCCAGCCCGGAGTCGTTCGGACCCGGCTCGCCCCAGCCGTCGAACGGGAAGTACACTTTCGAGGCGATGACGAAGTCCGTCCGGTCGTGGTCGTCGAGCCACTCCCCGATGTACTCCTCGCTGGTGCCGTGTGGCGAGCCGTAGACGTTCGCGGTGTCGATGAAGTTGATCCCGCGATCCCAGGCCGCGTCCAGCAGTTCGTGGGCCTCCTCGCGGCCCGTCTCGACCACGCCGTTTGTCTCCTTGCCGAAGCGCCACGTCCCGAGACAGAGGTCCGAGACACGGGTTCCCGTACTGCCGAGCCGTCGATAGTTCATTGCACCCGTGCTTCGAACGGCAGCGTCAAACTGTTTTCCCTCCCGGCGACTCGTTCGTCCGGCCCCTCACCGGAACTCCGGCGCGACCTCGTCGCCGAACAGCTCCATCCCGCGGTGGTCGGGGAAGTCCAGAAACAGCAGTTGGAGCTTCTCGAAGCCGAGCTCGCGGATCCCCTCGATCTGCTCGGCGACCTGTGCGGGCGTCCCGATGAGCATGTCGCCTTTCTCGCGGGCCTCCGCGGCGGTGGTGAGCTGGTCGTCCATGTCCGACTCCTCGCCCCACGGGAGCGGGAAGATGTCCTCGACGGCTTCCTCGACAGCGGCCTCGTCCTCGCGAACGAGCACGTGGGCCAGCCACGACCGCTCGACATCGTCGGGGTCCCGTCCCTCGTCTTCGAGGTACTCGTCGAACTTCCGGGCCTTGAACTCGATCGAGCGGCCGCGGGCCCGGCCGCTGATCTCGACGTTCCACTCGTCGGCGTGGCGGGCGGCGAGCCGGAGCATCTTCGGCCCCGCGCCGCCGACGACGATCGGGGGGTGGGGCTGGCTTACCGGTTTCGGCTCGTTCAGCGCGCCGTCGATGGTGTAGTGGTCCCCCTTGAACGTCGGCTCCGCCTCGGTGAACATCGCCTTCACGACCTGGAGTCCCTCGTCGAGCATCTCGATGCGGGTCCCGACATCGGGGAAGTCGAAGCCGTAGGCGCGGTGTTCCTCTTCGTGCCAGCCGGCCCCGAGCCCGAGTCGGAGCCGCCCCGCCGAGAGCACGTCGACCGTCGTCGCCATCTTCGCCAGCAGAGCCGGGTTCCGGTACGTGATCGACCCCACCAGCGGCCCGAGGTCGACAGCCTCGGTCCGCTCGGCGAGCGCACTCAGGAGCGTCCAGACCTCGAACTCCTCGGCCTTCGGGCCGAGCATGAAGTGGTCGGGCACCCACAGTCCCTCCAGGCCGGTGTCGACGGCCGCGTCCGCGCCCCGGAGGACCGTCTCTCGGTCGAGGCTATCGAGCATCGGTGTGTCACGGTGAACCCCAGCGCCCGCGTAGCACTGGACCATCCAGTCGAACTGCATAGACCTACTGGCGTCGGACGGAGAATAACTGTTTGGGGCTACAGGCCGCTGTGTGCGAGCCAGCCGCCGTCGACCGCGAGGTTCGCGCCGGTGATGAACGACGCCTCGTCGCTGGCGAGGAACACGGCCGCGTCGCCGATGTCCTCGGGGGTCCCGAACCGGGGTAGGAGGGTGTGTTCCTCGGCCTTGGCGACATCCTCGTCGGTGTTGATGTCCTGGAGCGGCGTCTCGATGTATCCGGGGTTGATGCAGTTGACCCGGACGCCGTCCTCACCCAGTTCGATCGCGAGGTCACGCGTCATGTTGACGACGCCGCCTTTCGCCGCCGCGTACGGCGGGCCGCCGCCGCCTTCGAAGCCCCGCACGGAGCCGATGTTGATGATCTGGCCCTGACGCTCGACGAGGTGTGGCACCGCGAACTTAGCGCAGTAGAAGGCTCCGCTCAGGTCGATGTCGATAGAGCGCTGCCACTCCTCGATCGTCGTCGACTGAGAATCACCGACGATCTGGATGCCGGCGTTGTTGACGAGGACATCGATCCCGCCGTACGTCTCGACCGCCGTCTCGACCATCGCGGCGACGCTGTCGGGGTCGCCGACATCCGTCTCGACGTATGTGGCACTGCCGGGGGTCTCCTCGGCGATGGCGGTGTCCGTCGGCGTTGTCACGTCGCTGTCGTACCGGGCGCCCTGTTTTGGCTCCCGCTGGACATCCGCCACCACCACGTTCGCGCCTTCGGTACCGAACCGCCGTGCGATGCCGCGTCCGATACCACTCGCCGCGCCGGTGACGAGGACCGTCCGGTCCGTGTGTCGCTCTGCGAGCATAGCTAGCAGTTTACAGCCAGCGACTTAACGGTATCCGAGCCGCCGGAACCGACAGCGTTCCAGCCCCGGAAGTCACTCGTCCACGGCCGGTAGTTCGGTGATCCCCGTCGTCAGCCAGCACCGCCCCTCGGACGGCGTCAGTCGGCGTTCGAGACGCCAGCGGTACGTCGTCGTCGATCCGTCGCCGTGGGCCCGGATCGACTGGACGGCGACGCTCCCGTTTCGCTGTACGGGCTTGCGTGTCACCGACTCCGCGGCGACCAGCGGTCGGTACCGCGTACGGAACGTCTCGGCGTAGGTCTCGACGGAGCCGAACCGGCGATGAGCGGCGGGCGCGAGGAACCGCCACGTCGTCTCGATCCCGCGGTCGGTGTCCGTGAGAAGCGCCCCGATCTGCAGTCGAACGACCAGCGCCGGCGGGCGTTCACAGGTCGGCCCCAGGTCCCGGTACGCGGCCGCCGACCGCTCGGGCTCGACCTCGCTCCACTGTCCCCGCCACACACCGCCGAGTGCGCGGCCGTTCGGCTGCGGGGTCGGAGTCCCGGTCGGGGGCACAGGTGTCGGCGTCGCCGTCGCGGGGACGGGTGCTGGCGTCACGGTCCGTTCCCCCGGTGGCCCGCTCGCACCGAACACGCCGAGACACCCGCCGAGAGCCAGACAGCAGATGGCGACCGCCAGCGCAACCCAGGCACGGTCTCGGGCCATACGGACGACACGGTCCCGCGCTGTTTGGCTCTTCCCCTCGGGTGGCCGGCGTCGCCGAACGGGACGGTCTGACGGACGACCTGCAGAACGCAGTGGTCAGTCTCTGGCGACGACGGGGTTGGTCAGCGTCCCGATGCCGTCGATCTCTACGTCGACGGTGTCGCCGGGTTCGAGCAGTTCCGGGGGGTCACGGAAGATGCCGACTCCACCGGGTGTGCCCGTCGAGATGACATCCCCGGGCCGCAGCGTCGTGATACCGCTGATGTAGGAGACGACCTCTTCGACGCCGAAGATGAACTCCTCGGTGTTCGAAGCCTGCATCGTCTCCCCGTTGACGCGGCAGGCCACGTCCAGATTCCCCGGGTCGAGTCGGTCGTCCGGGACAAGCGTCGGTCCCATCGGCGCAAACGTGTCGTAGCTCTTGCCCCGGAAGAACTGCCCGTCGTCGAACTGCGCGTCACGCCCGCTCACGTCGTTGACCGCCGTGTACCCCGCGACGTACTCGCGCGCCTCCTCGGTCGAGACATCCTTCGCGGTGCGACCGATAACCACGCCGAGTTCGACCTCGAAGTCCACTTCGTCGAGTTCTTCGGGGTGGACGATCGGATCGCCGGGATTGGTGACCGCAGTGCTGGACTTGCCGAACAATAGCGGCCGCTCTGGGATCTCTTCGTCCTGTTCTTCGGCGTGGTCGTGGTAGTTCAGCCCGACACAGATGATCTTGCCCGGCCGGGGAACCGGCGCGAGCAGTTTCGCGTCCGCGACGGGGACGGCGTGGTCGGCCATCGCGTCGACAGCGTCCTCGACGACCCGGAGGAATCCAGGATCGGTGAGCTGTTGGTACGTCACGTCCTCTCTGAGCCCCGACAGCGGGACGATCTCCTCGTCACGGCGGACGCCCCACTCCGGGGTACCACCAGTGGTATACCTGACGAACTGCATCACCGAGGTATCCGGCGCGTCCGAACCTAACTGTTGTGATTGCTGGCAGGGACGACCGCGCCGAACTCGTCCTGTGGAAGGTGGGAGATGATCGCTTCTGAGCGGTCCCGACAGCGGAGCCGAACCACCGCTGGCGTTCCAGTAGTATTGTTTAACTTGCACAATAAAAACGGCACGGAAGTTTGTCGCTGCGGACAGTTTTGCAGTGGGCGTCGAACCGTTCCGACGGCGGTGTTCCGGCGTGAGTCGGCTGTGAAACGCAAGCGCTCTGACGCCGCCGCTGTCCGATAATCCCAGACAATCGGCGTTTCCACCCGTTCTCGGCCGATCTCTCGATGAGTGGGATCGACTAGACGCTCGTCGGAGACCGTTCCAAACTGACGAGAAGTTTGACGGTTTCCCTCAGCTCGTTGGCTGGTAGCCGAGCGATCACAGCGCGTAGTATTGAATATTTTGTGCACCGCTACGATCCAGTTGGCTCCCGTAAGAGCACCACGAGATCCGCTTCCGTCACCCGCTGTGCAGTCCACTGGGAGGCAGTCGGTACGAGCCGAACCGACGCTGGCTCGCGGCAGGAGACGCTCGGGACGGATGCGTCTCGAAACCGGCGACCACGCTCAGCCTGCGAGCCACAGCCAATCCCTCAGGCCGTCGCGACCACCTCAACGGGGTGGGTCGGCGGGCTTCGAGCACCGCGACGGTGGACCGTGTCACCGCGGCGTCGAACGCGCGCCGCCGCCGTGACCTCGTCCACGTGTGTGGTTCTCATACGCTAGGTACACACGAGTGTACACCAGTAAATGTATCGGTGGTGTGGATTCACTGGCAGCGCCATCGGAAATGACTTTTTTAGGACCCGAGAGTTGGTTTCATAGTATCTCGTGTCTATCCGAACCGAATCAACGTGGATTCGGCGCAACAGTTTTGATTCTCGTCTAATTACACGGAACCACGAACGGTGCCGGTACCCCGGCCAGCGGGCCGCGGTCCCACCGGGCACACGGAGAACACACACGATGGCAACTGGACCCGGAGACGGACGCGATCCATCGGCCGACGACGCATCGAACTACGACTACCGCGGCGACACCGTCGAGCGGCCCGGGCTGGTCGCCGACCTCGAATCGCTCGTCGAGGGCGACGTTCGCTTCGACGAGTACACCAGGCAACTGTACGCGACGGACGCGAGCATCTACGAGGTGACGCCGGTCGGCGTGGTGTTCCCGCGGTCGACCGCCGACGTGGCCGCGGTGATGGAGTACTGCGCCGACCGGGGCGTGCCGGTCCTCCCGCGGGGCGGCGGGACGAGCCTGGCCGGTCAGGCGGTCAACGAGGCCGTCGTCCTCGACACCACACGGCACATGGACGGCCTCGTCGGCGTCGACCCCGAGGGCCGCGAGGCCCGCGCCCAGCCGGGCATCGCGTTGGGCGACCTGAACGCCGAGCTAGCACCCCACGGCCTGAAGTTCGCGCCCGATCCCGCCTGGGGAGACAAGAGCGTCCTAGGGGGCGCCATCGGCAACAACTCGACTGGCGCACACTCACTGCAGTACGGCAAGACCGACGCCTACATCGAGGCCTGTGAGGTGGTCCTCGCCGACGGCACCGTCACCACGTTCGGCGAGGTCGACCGCGAGACACTCGCCGAACGGGGCGATCCGGACGGCGACCTCGAAGCACGCATCTACGCCGAACTCGATCGGATTCTCAGGGAAGAAGCCGACGAGATCGACGCCCGCTATCCGGATCTCAAGCGCAACGTCTCGGGCTACAACCTGGACTGGGTCGTCGAAGACGCCGCCGACGGGACGGTGAACCTGGCGGCGCTGCTGGCCGGCAGCGAGGGAACGCTGGCGATCGTCACCGAGGCGACCGTCTCGCTCGAACCGGTCCCCGAGACGAAGGCGATGGCGCTGCTGGCCTACGACGAACTCGTCGCGGCGATGGCCGATGTCGACGACATCCTCGCCCACGACCCGGCGGCCGTCGAGGTGCTGGACGACACGCTCGTCGGTCTGGCGCGGGAGACCGCCGAGTTCGAAGACGTGGTCGAGGTGCTGCCGGAGGGGACCCGCGCGGTCCTACTCGTGGAGTTCTACGCCGACAGCGACGCGGCCGGGGAGCGGAAGGTCGCCGACCTGCTGGCCGACCGCACCGCGGGCGTCGACGCCCGGCGCGACCCCACCGATGACGGCGTCACCGTCGACGCGCCGGTCCGTGCGTTCGACGCGCTCGAGGCCCACGACGACGCCGAGCGCGAGCGGTTCTGGAAGCTCCGCAAGTCCGGGCTGCCGATCCTGCTCTCGCGGACCAGCGACGACAAACACGTCGCGTTCATCGAGGACACGGCGATCCCGCCCGAGCACCTCCCCGAGTACGTCAGCGACTTCCAGGCCATCCTCGACGACCACGACACGTTCGCCTCCTTCTACGCTCACGCCGGGCCGGGCGTCCTGCACATCCGCCCGCTCGTGAACACGAAGACCGTCGAGGGCGTCGCACAGATGGAGTCCATCGCCGACGCCGTGACTGATCTGGTCGTCGAGTACGGCGGGTCGGTCTCGGGAGAGCACGGCGACGGGCGCGCCCGAACCCAGTGGAACCGCAAGCTGTACGGTGAAGACCTCTGGCAGACGTTCCGGGATCTCAAGACCGCGTTCGACCCCGACTGGCTCCTGAACCCGGGCCAGGTCTGTGGCGATGTCGACATGACCGAGCATCTCCGGTTCGATCCCGACTACGAGTTCGACGCCGGCTTCGACGCCGCACTGGAGTGGGACAACGAGAACGGGATGCAGGGGATGGTCGAACTGTGTCACGGCTGCGGTGGCTGTCGCGGCCCGCAGGAGACCACCGGCGGCGTGATGTGTCCGACCTACCGCGCCGCCGACGAGGAGATCACCGCCACTCGCGGCCGGGCGAACATGCTCAGACAGGCGATGAGCGGCGATTTGCCCGACGACCCCACCGGCGACGAGTTCGTCGCCGAGGTGATGGACCTCTGTATCGGCTGTAAGGGGTGTGCGAAAGACTGCCCGAGCGAGGTAGACATGGCGAAGCTGAAAGCCGAAGTCGAGCACGCCCACCACCAGAAACACGGTGTCGGTCTCCGGGACCGGCTCTTTGCCAACGTCGACACGCTGGCCCGCGTCGGCAGCGCGCTGGCGCCGCTGTCGTCGCTCCCCCAGCGCCTGCCCGGCGCCAGGACCCTACTGGAGAAGACGGTCGGCATCGCGAGCGACCGGAGCCTGCCGACGTTCAGACGGCGGACGCTGACGGACTGGTTCGCCAGCCGCGGGCCACAGGTCCCCGAGGGAGAGGCCGAGCGCCGCGCGTTGCTGTTCCCGGACACGTACACAAACTACAGCCACCCGGAGGTCGGGAAAGCCGCCGTCAGAGTACTCGAAGCGGCCGGCGTCCACGTCCGCCTGGCCGACCGGACCGACAGCGGTCGCCCGGCCCACTCGAAGGGGCTCCTCGACGAGTCCCGGGCGACGGCCGCCGCGAACGTCGACGCCCTGGCCCCCCGGGTCCGGAACGGCTGGGACGTAGTCGTCGTCGAGCCCTCCGACGCGGTGATGTTCCAGTCGGACTACCTGGACCTGCTGGGCCACGACGACGCGGACGCGGTCGCGCTCGCCGAGAACGCCTACGGCGTCTGTGAGTATCTCGACCAGTTCGGCCTCGACTCGGGAGTCGACTGGTCGGCGCCGGCGGAGTCGCTGACCTACCACGGTCACTGCCACCAGAAGGCCACCCGGAAGGACCACCACGCCGTCGGCGTCCTCCGGCGGGCCGACTTCGATGTCGACCCGCTGGACTCGGGCTGTTGTGGCATGGCCGGCAGTTTCGGCTACGAGGCCGAACACTACTCCATGAGCCGGGCGATCGCGGACATCCTCTTCGATCAGGTCGAACGGAGCCGCGGCGAGACCGTCGTCGCACCCGGCGCGTCCTGCCGGACGCAACTGGGCGATCGAGCGGAGGCCGACGGGGAGCCGCCCCACCCGATCGAGAAGCTCGCGGACGCGCTGCCCTGATCAGCGGTCGGCCAGGAACCGACGGAGGCTGGCCCGCGGCCGGAACCCGAGGCCGTCGCTGTGTTCGACCGCGAATCCCCGACGGTCACCCAGCGCCGCGAGCGCCTGGCCGAGGGCGTCCATGTCGACGGGCGCGTGGACGCGATAGGCGTAGGGCGGTCCCGCGGCGACATCGACAGCGACCTTCGGGCGCCCGACGTGGCGCCCGTCGTAGAGCCGGACCCGCTCCAGCCGGTCGTAGGGAACCCGGTGGGTCCGTTCGGCCATGTCGAGCAGGCCCGCCAGCCCCGTCCGGCGGTACCGCTCGGTCGCCTCCTCGGCGACTTCGTGGGTCTTGCCGCGAGCGATACCGAACAGCGGCGTGAGGTAGTGGTACTCCGGGACGACAAGTTCTGTATCCGTAAACGCCAGATCGGCCAGCCGCAGGGGGAAGGTTCCGCCCATCACCGAGTGGAGGTGGACGTGGACGGCGTCGGTCACGACACGCCACCACCACGGACACCGCGGTCCAGGAACAGGAGCCCGCCCGCGAGAAAGACCAGTCCGGGCGTCCGACCGGTCAGCGCGAGCCAGAGGCCGGCGACGACGCCGACGGCGGCCACTGCGAGTAACGGCGGGCGAACGGGCGGCCGGTCGGCGTCGACCCACCGCTCGCCCGCGTAGGTCAGTACCATCACGCCGACGACGAGACTCACGCCCAGCGCCCGGCCGGCCGAGGGCGCGACGAGTGTTCGGGCCGCCAGGACGAGCGCGAGTCCGCCGGCGTAGCTCCACCACCGGCGTGCGACGAGTGTGTTCACCGGGTGCATGGTCAGGGGAAGTACCACGCGGCTTCGTCGGCCGCGTCGACCGTCCGGTCTGTCGTGCGTTTCCCGCGGATCGAGGCGACGACGACGACGATCTGGACGAGAACGAACACCCCGAACAGCGCATAGCCGCCGACCCCGCTGTCGACCACGTTGGCGGCAGTGTCGAACACTGGTGCACCGAGTTGCGTCAGCGTGTTCCCGATGAGCAAGACGCTGAAGTAGCCGAAGAAGCCGGTCGCCCACCACAGGGTGGCGACACGGAACCAGCCGGGCTGGGTGTGCTCCGGGAGCCGCGTCGTATTGACCACCAGCAACAGCGCGGTGTAGGGCCACATCATCACGCCCGACATCGCGGCGGCCACCACGAGCAGGCCGAACGGCTGCTCGATGGGGATGGGCGAGCCCAGGATGGCGATTCCCCAGAGGATGAACACCGTCAGCAGTATCCAGAAGATGCGTGGCAGGCTCCACCCCGCTGCCCGGCCGTACACCTCGTAGACGATGTCGGCGCTGTTGCGGACGAACGACTCGACGATGGCGTACTCGGTGGTCAGCAGCGCGAAAAACAGCGTCGTGAAGATGAGTCCACCGCCGATGGGGCCGACCTGGGGGACGATGACCTCCGCCCACATGACGACCCCGTCGTCGGAGGTCCCGTGGGCGTACTCGGACGCCAGCGCCATCATCATCGTCGCGACGACGAGCAGTCCCACGACGAACGTCAGCAGATGCTCCAGTTGGGCCAGGCGCCACCAGCCCCGCCACCGGCGGAGGTTCGTCACCGTCGGCGGGAAGGTGAAGCCGTCGCGCTGGACGGGTTCGGGGTCGTCCCCGACGACTGGGTTCTTGATGCGGCCCTGGTACCGCCCCATCGCGTACCCCTTCTCGCGGACCCAGAGGCTCTGTGAGAGGTTCAGGTAGCCGCCGGCGCCCGCGTAGGCGAGACCGCCCAGGAACACCGCGATATCACTGCCGGGCGGGATAGTGCCGACGCTGGCGATCCCGCCGGGGACGTTCGCGAGTTCGTTGACCGACCCGAGCGCGACGAACAGCGCGACGGCGAACAGCGAGGCGATCGAGACCAGCACGATCTGGATGCGCTCGACGACGTTGTACATCAGCGGTGTCAGCTGGTAAGTGAGCCAGATGAGCACCATCAGCACGATGCCGAACAGCCGCCAGGCGGCCAGATCGACGGCGCCGACAGACAGTGTGAGCTCTTCGCTCCCCAGCCCGATCGCGCCCACCTTCGCGGCGCTTGCAGCCCACCCGGGCCATCCCAGGCTGACGAAGCCAAGCAGCAGGAAGAACAGCGGCCAGAACCGGTGGACGCGCTCGAACGCCCGGAAGATCGACTCCCCGGTGGCAAGCGTCCAGCGCTGGATCTCCGTGTTCATGAAAAACTGCGTGATGACGCCGAAGAAGAACGCCCAGTACAGCGCCCAGCCGTGCTGGGCGATGAGGACCGGCCAGAACAGCGTCTCGCCGCTGCCCAGCGACGCCCCGAGCATGATTGCGCTCGGACCGACGACGTGTGAGAGCTTCGGGACCCTCGGGAGGTCGAGGAGGCGGAACTCGCCGTCACGACCCCGCTGTGGATACCCCTCGCTGTCGGGTGCGATGTCGAGGTTGTCGTAGGCCGTCGGCATGTAGGAGCTACTGCGGTACTCGCGGCCCTCGACGCCCGTCGCGTACACCTCTCGCTCACGGGGGTCGTCGTCGCTCATCCACACCCCCATCGTCGGCGCTGGTCGGGTCCGCTCACCGTACCTCTATCACAGGACACCGGGGGAGAAATAATTACCCGCCGAGGAAGTGCCAGATGTGGCCGCGTTCCTCGGGTGGGTCGACGCCCGGCAGTTCGGCCAGCGCGGGCTGGATCGCGTTCCACCACCCCTCGGCGGTCTCGTACTCCGCCGGGTGTTCGGGGAACACGTCCTGGAGGAAGTCGGACTTCTTGGCTTCCGGGTGTTCCTGGAGATAGTTGTACGACGCCAACAGCGCGGTTTTGCGGGCGTTCAGGGTCTTGCCGGTCCCCGGCAGGTCCACGTCGTCGATCAGCGACTGGACCGACGGGTCGGCGTCCCCGGTCGCGGGCTGGGACTCCTCGATCGGGACCCACCAGACGCGGCTCCGGGAACCGACCTTCCGGGTCTTCAACTCGCCGCGATCGACGAGGTCGTTGAGCTTGTTGTGGGCGGTTCGCCGGGAACAGCCCACGGCGTCGATGATGTCGCTCGCTGTGAGCGGGCGGGCGCGGTCCTCGCGCTCCTCGAAGACCCCGAGGACCGCGGCCAGCGGGACGCGGTCCGAGTGCTCGCCACTCTGGTCGCGCTCCCGCCCTGGAGTCATATCGATGTGTAACAAAAGGAGAGGGATAAGCGTTGTCGTGAGCGCAATGCCGGCGCTGTCCACCCGACTGGCAAGACCGTTTGTTCATTCGTGTGTACCAAAAACTCACTCGTGTGTATTCAGCCATGCCAGCCGAAGCATGGAACGAAGCCAGACGCCGTAATCGGCCGTCTCCAGGCGTCGAAAGTTCCGTTGTCGGTCTCACTGTGATCGAGTGTCCGGTCATTCTGTCGGTTTCCCCACCAAATACGGGGTCAGAGCGCGACCCTGGTACATTCGACTGTATTCATCCGGAATCATATAACTATGGGCGATGTATCGCCACAAACCGTTTCAACCGTCCTTCAACGCATATTTACAGCCGTATCGAACCTACCTGTCCGAGATAGTAATGAACGTCACCCATAGATATAAGTGATTCCAGTATTGTCCTAGATTCATGCCAGGTCGTGACAGTAACGGCAGGCAGGGACGTATCGGGCGGCGAACGTACCTCAAAGGTGCCGGCACGGCAGTGTTGTTCGGGCTCGCGGGGTGTAGCGGCGACGGTGGCAGCGGCGGCGGAGACGGCGGAAGCTCCGGCGGTGGTGGTGGAGACGGCGGTGACGGGGGCAGTGGTGACGGCAGCAGCGGTGACGGCGGCTCGACGGGCGACAGCGGAGGCTCGGGGCCGATCCAGGTCGGGAACCTCTCGCCGTTCAGCGGCGGACTCGGCTGGATCGGGCCGAACTCCCGGCGCGCGGTCAGGACGGCCCTCGAATCCGACGGCGGCGTGAACACGACGGGCGTACTCGGCCGGACCGTCGAGATCACCGAACAGGACACCGAGACGAAACCCCAGCCCGCCATCAGCGGGTTCAAGACGCTCGACAGCCAGGGCGTCGTGACGATGGTCGGGCCGTCGAGTACGGTGACACCCAGCCTCGTCGAGCCCGCACAGAGCAGCGGGCTGTCGTTCGTCTCGCCGATGACAGGGACGATTCAGCTCGACGACATCGGCGGTGAGTACGTCTGGCGAACGGTGCCGTCCGACAGTATCGGTGCCCGGGCCCAGGCACAGTACGGCTACCAGGAGCTCGACTACAGCAAGATGGCGCTGGCCTACAAGAACGACAAGGGCTCTCAGAGCTTCTCGAAGGCCTCCGGGGAGTACTTCAAGTACCTCGGCGGAGAGGTGCTGACCGAGGCCGCGCTCGATCCGGGCGCGAGTTCCTACCGGAGCGAGGTCCAGAAGCTCCAGGACTCCGACGCCGAGGTCGTCTCGATGACGGCCGCGACCGAGGTGACCGGCCTGTTCATCAAGAACTACGTCGAGGCTGGTGCCAGCGAGGACTTCCAGTTGCTCCTGGGCAACGACGTGCTGACGCCGGACTTCATCGAAGAGATGGGTGCGGATGTCATGGAAGGGATGGTCGGGCAGGCGCCGGCCCCCGGCCCGGCATACGATGCCTTCCAGGAGAAGCACAACAGCATGCACGACAAGGAGCCGGGCGCCTTCGCGGCGGCGGCCTACGACGCGATGAACCTCATCGCGCTCTCGTTCGTCGCCGAGGGCGAGGCCTCGCGCGAGGCCGTTCCGAACAACCTCGGTGCCCTCGGGAACCCGCCGGGAACCAAGGTCCAGAGCTTCGCCGAGGGCAAGGAGGCCCTGGAGAACGGCGAGGAGATCGACTACGTCGGCGCGTCGAACCCGCAGAACTTCGACGACACCGGCGACCCACTGGGGCCGTTCTCGGCGCTGCAGGCACAGGAGGGGTCGTGGGAGACGGTCAAGACCTACTCGGCGGACGAACTGGCACAGAACTGACCCCCGACCGGAGGCGACTCGGGAGCGACAGCAACCACACATCTTCGATTCACGCTATGCTCTACATGGATACCGGACACAGGAGGCGCACGGAGCCACGAACACCACACCAGCCCACGGGAGGTGACCCGTGAGCTACGCCACACTGCTGGTCACCGTCGGGATCATCGTGGGCATCTACGCGCTGCTGGCTGTCGGGATGAACATGCACTGGGGCGACACCGGCCTGCTCAACTTCGCCCACGCCGGCTTCTTCGCCGTCGGTGCCTACGCCTCGACGATCCTGACGACGCCCGGCGGTGAGGGGCTCCTGGCCGCGCGTCTGGTCGGCTTCGACCTGCCGATCGTGTTCGGACTGCTCGCTGGGACGGTACTGGCCGCCGCCGTCGGCGTCGTCATCGCGCTGACGAGCGTGCGCCTGGAGGGGGACTACCTCGCGATGGTCACGCTCAGCGCGGCCGAGATTATCCGGCTCGTCATCACCAACGAGTCCTGGCTCACAAGCGGTGCACAGGGGATCAGTGACATCCCGCGGCCGGCGGCCGGTGCGTTCCCGGTCGATGTCGGCGGCGTCGCGCTGGGGTACGACCTGTTCTATCTCGTGCTCGTCCTGGGGATACTCGGGGCGAGCTACGCCGTCTTCGAACGGCTCTCGGGGAGTCCCTTCGGACGCGTCCTCCACGCGATTCGCGAGGACGAGGATGTCCCGCGGGCGCTTGGCAAGCACACGTCGCTGTTCAAACTGAAGTCCTTCGGCCTGGGTGCGGGTATCGCGGGACTGGCCGGCGGGCTCTGGGCGCACTTTTTCTTCGCCATCAACCCGACGATGTTCCTGCCGTCGCTGACGTTCAGCGTCTGGGCGGCGGTCATCATCGGCGGCGCCGGCAGCTACGGCGGCGCCATCGCCGGGACCGTGTTCATCGTCGGTATCCGCCAGGTGACTCGGTTCCTCCCGAACAACATCCCGTTCAGCAGCGACCTGCCGTTCATCCGGCTCATCATCATCGGAATCGCCCTCATCGCGGTGCTGTACTACCGTCCGCAGGGACTGCTCGGTGACAGGGAGCGACTGGCCGCGGGCCAGTCGATGGAGGGCGAGTGATGGCGGGGTTCGATCCGCAGTTCATCTGGTTCGGCCTCGTCTCGGGGAGCCTCATCGCGCTCGGCGCGCTGGGGCTGACGCTGATCTTCGGGATCCTCGATTTCATCAACATCGCCTACGGCGAGTACATGGCGCTTGGCGCGTTCATGGCCTTCGGGCTGAACACCACGCTCGGCCTGCCGGTGATCGCCGCCGCCGTCATCGCCGTCCCGGCGATGGGCGTGCTGGCGATCGCGCTGGACAAGGCCGTCTTCCAGCACTTCCGGGACCGCTCTGCTATCGTGTTGCTGGTCGTCTCGATCGGGTTGTCGTTCATCCTGCGCAACCTCATCCGGATCGTCTGGGGAAGCGGAGCAAAGCGGTTCGAGGTCCCCATCCAGCAGGCCCCGACCTACTTCGGCATCCAGATTCTCGCCGATCAGGTCGCGATCGTCGTCCTGAGTCTCGCCGTGCTGGGCGGGACCTTCCTGCTCTTGCGCAGGACCGACATCGGCATCGCGATGCGTGCTGCCTCGGACGACACCGACCTCGCGCGCATCCGCGGCGTCGACACCGAGCGCCTCGTGCTGTACGTCTGGCTCGTCGGCGGCCTCATCGCGGCCGTCGCCGGCGTGATGCTGGGTCTGGACGGCCAGCTCCGACCGACGATGGGCTTCCTCTCGCTGATCCCCATCTTCGCCGCGGTCATCCTCGGCGGCATCGGTGACCCCGTCGGCGCGGTCGCCGGCGGCTACGCTATCGGGCTGCTCCAGGAGCTGTCGGTGATCGTCATCCCGGCGGAGTACAAACCGCTCGTCGGCCTCGTGTTGCTCGTGGCCGGCCTGCTGACCCGTCCGGACGGACTGTTCGGGGAGGCCACACGATGAGCGAGCCAGTGCTTCGCGTCGAGAACCTCAGGAAGTCCTTCGGCGGACTCGTCGCCGTCGACGGCGCGAGCTTCGAGATCGAGGAAGGCAGTATCGTCGGCCTCATCGGGCCCAACGGGGCCGGGAAGTCGACGACGTTCAACCTCATCACCGGCTTCTACGAGGCCGACGGCGGGACCGTCGAGTTCCGCGGCGAGGATATCGTCGACAACTCGCCGGAGGAGCGCGCCCAGCGAGGGATGGTGCGGACGTTCCAGATCACCCGGGAACTGACCGGCATGAAGGTCGCACAGAACATGCGCCTGGGCGGCCAGGACCACGACGGCGAGAAGGTGGTCCACGCGCTGGCCGGGACCGCGGCCGACCGGGAGCGAGAGATCGGCTCGAAGGCCAAGACCGTCCTCAAACAGCTTGAGCTGTGGGAGCTACGCGACGAGTACGCCGGGAACCTCTCCGGCGGCCAGCGCAAACTGCTGGAACTGGGGCGGGCGCTGATGGCCAACCCGGACGTACTGCTGCTCGACGAGCCGATGGCGGGGGTCAACCCCAGCCTCACCGACGAGATCATCGAGATGATCGACGAACTCTGCGAGCAGGGGATCACCTTCCTGATCGTCGAACACGACGTTGACATGATAATGGACATCAGCGACAAGGTCATCGGGATGCACCAGGGCCAGGTGCTCGTCAGCGGCCCGCCCTCGTGGGTCCAGAAGGACGAGGACCTGCTGGAAGCGTACTTCGGAGGTGAGGTCTGATGCTGCTGGAAGCCCACGAGTTGAAGAGTGGCTACGGCGACGCCATCATCGTCGACGGCGCCAGCCTGGAGATGGAGCACGGCGAGATGGTGACGATCATCGGCCCCAACGGCGCCGGGAAGTCGACGTTCCTGAAGACGATCGTCGGCCTGCTTCGCGTTCGCGAGGGGAGTGTCGTCTTCCAGGGCGAGGACATCACGACCATCTCGGCCGACGAAGCCATCGATTACGGCATGTGTTTCGTCCCCCAGGTCGACAACATCTTCCCGAACCTCACGGTCATGGAGAACCTGAAGATGGGGGCCTGGTCGCTGACCGACGACGCCGACTTCGACCGCCGCGTCCAGGCCGTCTACGAGCGGTTTCCGGAGCTACGGGACCGCACCGGGACCCTCACCGGGAACTTGAGCGGCGGCCAACAGCAGATGGTCGCGATGGGCGCGGGACTGATGCTCGATCCGGACCTGCTCATCCTCGACGAGCCCTCCGCGGGACTGGCCCCGGACCTCGTCGACCAGATGTTCGACAAGATCAGCGAGATCAACGACGCGGGGACCTCGGTGCTGATGGTCGAGCAGAACGCCCGCCGCGCGCTCGAAGAGTCCGACCGCGGCGTGGTCCTCGACATGGGCGACTCGAAGCTCCAGGGGACCGGCAAGGAACTGCTCGAATCCGAGGAGGTCGCGGAGCTCTACCTGGGAACCTGAGGAGAGACAGATGAACGAGCGATCACACACGCCGAACGGCGCACGCGGCTACCGGGACCGAGTGGAATCCGACCAGCCGGACGACGAGAAGTCCGCCGACCAGCTCCGCCGGGAGCGCGACGAGTGGCGACACCTGTTCACACAGCTCATCGAGGGGTTCCCCGAACCGATGTTCGCCGTCGACGACGACCGGGTGTTGCGCTACTTCAACGAAGCGGCGGCGACGGAGTACGGGCGTGACCGCACAGAGGCCATCGGCACCGAGGGGTACGAGTTCTTCGGCACCGAGGGCGAGTCCGAGATCCTCGCCGAGACGGTCGCGCGGACCGGCGAGACAGTCCGCGAGGAGGAGTTCCGGTCGGTCCCGACACCGGACGGGCGCCTCTGGAACCGGTCGATGGCAGTCGCGATGACCGACCTCCACGGCGACGGCATCGGTGCCGTGGAGAGGACCCCCATCGTCACCGACATCGTCCAGCAGCGCGACCGGATGGCCGACGCCCAGGAGACCGTCACCGAGGAGGTCACCACGTCGGTCCGGGAACTCCGGGAGACCGCCGACGAAGTCGCGGGACAGTCGGCGCAGATGAGCGACTCCGCCGCCCGTCAGGAGGAGACGATGAGCCAGGTGGCCGGCGAGGTGTCGAACCTGAGTGCGAACGTCGAGGAGGTCGCCTCGACCGCACGCGAAGTCGAGGCCACGAGCGAGCGCGCGGAGGACCTCGCCACCGACGGCCAGGCCGCGGCGACCGACGCCATCGAGGTCATGGAGTCGGTCAGCGACGCCGCCGGCGAGATGGGCGCGGACGTGAGCGAACTCCAGGACCGACTGGCCGAGATCGACGACATCGTGGAGGTGATCGACGACATCGCCGAACAGACGAACATGCTTGCGCTGAACGCCTCCATCGAGGCGGCCCGCGCCGGCGAGGCCGGCGAGGGCTTCGGCGTCGTCGCCGACGAGATCAAGGGGCTCGCGACCGACTCACAACGGCAGGCAAAGGAGATCGAGCGGACCATCGACGAGGTCCAGGTGACCGCGGCCAGGACCGTCGAGGGAATCCAGGAGACGAACCGCGAACTCGAAGCCGGCGTCGAGCAGGCCGAATCGGTGATGGAGACGCTCGCGGACATCGTGAGGGCGGTCTCGCGGACGGCCCGCGGGATCAGGGATGTCGCGACAGCGGCCGACGACCAGGCGGCTTCGACCCAGGAGATCGCAAGCATGGTCGACGAGGCGGCCGACCGAGCCGACGACCTGGCGACGACGGTCGACAGTATCGCCGACGCGAACCGGACACAGCGAGACCTCGTCGAGGACATCGACGCGTCGATCGAGGACCTCCGAGAGACGATGGCCGAGATCGACACCGGGTAGCCGTACGGCCCGGATTCCGGTGTCAGGAGGCGGTTTCTCCGGCTGGGGGGCGTGGGCGACGACGTGTCCGATGCACACCAGCAGGGACGGCGACGATCCCCACCGAGGGAGTGCCGGTCGGCGGCTTCGGTACCGCGGAGCGACAGAGTCGCGTCAAGAAGTATGCGTCACGCCGACGAAGAGATCCTATGAGCGACCGAACCGACAGGATCGAACCACGCTCCGCCCGTCGGCGGGGAACGGTCGACTACATGCGGGCGGCGGGTCGGCGAAGCAACGTCCACGGGCTCGTCGAGGTCGACGTGACCGAGGCGCGTCGCCGTATCGAGGCCATCGAAGCGGAGACCGGAACGGCCCCGTCGTTCACCGCGTTTCTCGTGTGCTGTCTCGCACGGGCCATCGAGGATCACCCGGGGGTCAACGCGTACAGGGACTGGCGGGGTCGCGTGCACGTGTTCCGAGCCGTCGACGTGAACGTGCTCGTCGAGACGACGGTCGACGGAGAGCGGATGGGCGTCCCACACGTCGTCAGACGCGCGAACGAGCGATCGCTCCGATCGATCCACGACGAGATTCGGGCCGCACAGGACGCCGAGGACCCGACAGCCCTCTCACGGTGGGCCGAGCTGGGACTTCGACTCCCCGGGTTCGTCCGGCGTCTCGTCTGGCGGCTCCCGCAGTGGCTGCCCGAGCGGTGGACGGACGTGGCCGGGACGGTCGCCGTGACCTCCGTCGGGATGTTCGGAGCGGGTGGCGGGTGGGCGATCAGCCCGACGAACTACACGCTACAGTTGACGGTCGGCGGCATCGGCGAGCGACCGGCGTTCGTCGACGGGACGCTCGCCGAGCGTGAGATTCTCAATCTCACGGTGACCGTCGATCACGACATCGTCGACGGTGGGGCCGCCGCTCGCTTCGTCAACCGGCTGTGCGAACTGATCGAGGACGCGCACGGGCTGGAACCGCAGGCCGACGGCCATTCCTGATCGCGGCGACGGGCTCGCCAGCATCGGTCGGCCGACGGCGACCATCTGTACCGGATTCGATCAGAGCAGGGCGACTTGCACCAGCGAGAGCACCACCAGTGGAACGTGAAACGACGCGTGAGCCACCATCGCCGCCTCAAGACTCCGGCGCCAGTAGAGCCAGCCAAAGAGGACGCCCGCGACAGCGTTCAGGAGAACGGTGCGGGCGATCAGTGCCGGGGTGAGGCTGACCGACTGGGCGAGCGCCGGGAGGTGCCCCACGCCGAACAGCACCGCGGACACCACGATCGCGGCCCACATCACTGCCGGCCGGGGGCCACCGGTCCGCCGACCAGCGACGGACCAGCCGGTAAACGCGAGGGCCGACATGAGACCGAACCGGAGCACGAGTTCCTCGGTGATCCCCCCGTAGAGGAATCGGACGGGAGCGTACGCGAGCACACCGACGACGGTCGGTCTCGGTGTGCCGACCGCCGACTGGGGCAGGTCCTGGGCGACGAACGGCACCATCACCGCGTCGAGGACGACGATCAGGAGGCTCCCCAGGAGCCCGACAGCGACTGCCAGGCCGACCTCGGTCCGGAGGCGCGTTCGGAGTCCGTCACCGGCCGCCGTCCGATCGATGACGGCCGAGCGCAGTCCCACCCGCGGCGCTGTGTACGCGCCGAGGAGACACGCGACGGCGAGCAACAGTAGCGGGTTGACACCCGAGAGGACGGCAAGCAGCGGGAGCGACAGCCCGGGCGGGACGGCGGCCGGCGGCGTCGTGGCGTAGATATAGGCGACGAGGGCACCGATTCCGGGCAGCCCCAACAACAGGGACACACCGAATCGCCTGCCGAACGAGGACCCGCTCGGCGGAACGGACGCGGGGTCCGCGACTCCCGCTGTCGAGAACTCGGTCGCGGCGGCGTCGTCGTCCGTCTCCATACGGCACGATACTCGGTGGAAAGTATCAATCTATGCGATGGTCCCGCTGCCCGAGGCCGTTCGCTGTCCGATCAGGGAGCGCGAGACGGCCGGGGAACGTGGTACGTCGGCCGATTCCGGTGCCCACTCCGCCGTTCCGGGGAGGGCAAGCCCCGCCCGTGGCTCCGGCGACCGACCGTCGGAGACCTGTGCCTCGATGAACCCGACGCGGACGACGACATCGCGGTCGAACTCCGCGGTCAGCTCGTCGTCCCAGCGCTGGGCGAGGTCGGGGGGCGCTTCCAGGTCCCGTGGAATAGCGACCAGGACGTTCACGCGTGGCTCGTTTCCGAGGAGCAGATCGATCGGTTCGTAGTCGACGGTCACCGAGACGAGTTCGACGCCCTCGATGTCCGCCGCCTCGAACCGGTCCTGGAGTTCGGCCTGTGTCTGCTGCTCGAAGGCCTGGGTCTGGAAGGTCGTCCACGTGACCGCACCGAGGGCGATCGAGAGGACTGCGATGGCGATAGCGATGACGACGATCCGCGAGAGGACGGACGCCCGAACGCCCTCGAACTGCCCCGCGTCGAGGGGCTTGAACCCGGCAAGCCAGAACAGGCCCAGCGCGGAGATGTTGATGGCGAGGAGGTTCACGACGACGAGGACGGCGCCGGCGATAGCGACGCCCGGCAGCCCGAACGCGATCCCCAGCCCGGATGTCGCGGCGGGTGGCACCAGTGCGACGGCGATGGCCACCCCGACGAGCGTCGAGCCGGACCCCCGCATGATGCTGATCGACCCGGCCATCCCCGAGCCCAGTGCGAGAAACAGCGAGAGGAAGTTCGGGCTCGTCCGTTCTGCGACCTGCGGGACGGTCCGGATGTCCAGCCCTGGCGGGATGAGCACCGTCTGCTTGAGCAGCCAGCCCATGACTGCCGCCGTCGCGATGGCCGCCAGGAGCCCCGTCACCTGGAGTGTGACCCCTCGTGATGCCATCTCCGGATCGTCGAGGATCGTCCCGACGCTCGCCGAGATAGCCGGTCCCATCAGCGGCGCGACGACCATCGCGCCGATGATCGTCGCCGCTGAGTCGAGCAACAGCCCCGTCGTCGCGATGACGGTGCTCAAGAAGAGGAAGGCAAAGAACGTAGAGGTCGCCGGCGCGAGGTCCTGTGCCCGTGCGTACAGCTCTTCGCGGGCGATCCGGAGGCCTGGAAACCGCTCGACGAGCGCGGACAGGCGCTCCGAGACGACGGTCTCGGTCGGGAGCACGATGGTGTAGGCGTCCTTCTGAGCGCCAGCCTCGACGAGGTCGTCCATCACCGGTTCGACACCACTCGGCGGGATGGGAAACTGGACCATCGCCTCGAACTCCCCGCGGCCGACCTCGTCGAACACTGCGTAGTCGATCCCCTCCTCGTCGAGGGCTTCGAGGATCGCCGACCGGGACCCCTGCGGGATCAGGATCTGGACGAGTCGCATGTGACGGTGTGTGGCATCGTGGTGGGTGACTGTCCGGGACCCCGGACAGTCGTTCGCGGTTGCCGCGCGGTGCTGGAACCGTCGCAGCCGCCGGGACGCGGGACAGACGCCCCCGATCAGCCGGCGACCTCTTCGGCGGCGAACGCCTCCCGGAGGCGCGTCTCGTCCTCGGGCGAGAGGTTCGTCTCGATGATCTCGAACTCCACGTCGCTGGTCTCCTCGACGATCCGTTCGAGCTGAGCCTCCCGCGTCAGCAGGAACAGCGCGGACGTTCCGGGCTCGATGGCCTCGCTGACCTCCTTGATGAACGTGTCGTCGATCCCGATGTCGCCGAGCTTGCCCGACACCGCACCGGCAGCCGCGCCAGCGATCAGTCCGAGCCACGGGGCGAAAAAGAGCAGCCCGATCAGCATGCCCCAGAACGCCCCGCCGAGCGCCCCCGCGCCGACGAGGCTGTGGGCCTGCTTGACCTTCGCTCGCCCCTTCTCGTTACGGACGACGACCGCCGCGTCTTCGAGCTGGATCAGCTCACGTTTCTGGAAGTCGAACATCTTCTCGCGCATGTCTTTAGCGCCGTCCATGTCGTCGAACGCCAGTACTACGAGCGAACTCATACCGCAACCGTGCGGGGAGACAGTCATAGTTATTCGCGGACACATGTCGTGAAAGAGAATCATACCCGGATGTCTGTCTCGCCGCTGTCGCGGGTAAGCCGACCGAACCCGTCGACGACGGTCGATCCGAGTGGGCCATCGCCCTCCCCAGGGTCCACACAGTGACAGGGCGCCCCCTGGCGGCTCGGTTCGTCGCATCTGTTCGGACACAGCCGACACGCCGATAATACCGTCGTACGTGTTACAAGCGGTCGGCTACTCCTGTCAACGATAGATATGTTTTATACCGTCGCTGTGAGCAGTGTCCAAGGTGATGAAACGACTACTCATCACCGCCATCGTCGTACTCGTCGGCATCGCCGTGATCGCCCGCCGCCGCCAGGATCGTGGAGACGTGACCGAGGAGTAGCCACGCCGCGTGGTTCGCCGACCTGTCGGCTCCACACCCCCGGCGTCGACGCGATCAGTCCCCGTCGACTGGGTCGTCGACGTACCGCTCTTCTAACGCGGCCGCTGTGACCGGGCGCTCGACACAGGTCACGTCGACCAGGCCCAGCCCACCGCCCAGAAGCGCGGCGACGACGCTCACCGCCACGAGTTCGAGCGGGTCGAACCCGGCGAGGGATTCGACCAGGGTGTAATCGACGACACCCACGCCGAGGTAGGCGACGGAGAGGACGACGACGCCGGCGGCGAGTCCTACAGCGTACTGGCGGCCGGGTTCGGTATCGGTGCCGGCGACCGAGAGCGCGCTCACGGGGTACATGACCCCGAGTCCGAGCGCCCAGGTCGTCGCGGTCGTCTCGCCGCCGACGAGCAACGAGAGGAGCCCCCAGACGGCGAGAACGCCCAGCAACGCCACCGCACCGGCCATCCGAGCGACGACCGACGTGCGGTAGGTCACGACTCTCCGACCGGGCGCCTCGCCCGGCCTTGACGGGAAGCGTTTTGCCTGACGCTGCTCGGGTCGGGTCGAACAGGAGAACACTGCGGGTCGGATCCAGTAACGATGCCACTACTACGTGGTCACAGGGGCTTAAACTGTGCTATCGGCAGTCGTCGGACGGCCGGACCGCCGCGACCAGACCCGCCGAGAGCAACGGCCTAAGCACCCGCGTTCAGAGCAAACCGACACTTACCGGGCGACCGTCCGATAACAAACGAGGCCGTGCTCTCGGGCTCTCACACGGATCGGGCGATCCCGATACCACGCCTCCGGGAGCAGCCAAACGGCCTCTCGCCGGCGCCGACCGAGGTCAGGTAGTCGGCTGGCCGGTCGTGGCGCTCCCTCGCCCGAGGATGCCGCCGATCGCGCCGCCGACGGCGCCCGGGATGCCGTGGGCGGCGACCAGGGTGAGAAAGACGACGCCGGCGCTGAAACCGATGACGCCGGCCACGATCGTTCCGGTCAACAACAGGACGAGTCCGACCAACAGCCCACCGATGCTCGTCGCGAGGAACCCGTGGACGATCCCGCTCCCCAGCCCCTCGCGCGCGAAGTATCCGGCGACGCCACCGGCGACGAGTCCGGTCACTCCGGCCCCGACGATGGGGAGCGTGATACTCGTAAACGGGAGCCCGAGCCCGCTGGCGAGACCGATCGCGAACGCCGTGACGATGCCGTACAGGACAGCGATCCAGTTTACCATAGCAGTGACCGAGACAGTCGGTGTACTAAATCAAACATACCGTACCGCGGCTGTCTCCATGTGTATTACGTGCCAGGTGGTCGATAGGTGCCCGCGAGAGGGAGGCGTTTCGAGCGGGGCATCGCCTGTGGGCCAGCAATGACCGACCGTCCCCCTCACGCTGGTGATCGTCGCCGCAGAGTCGAGTGGTCGATCGAGTCGAGTGGTGGGCAGCGGACCAACTGTGCGGGAGAGCCGACTCTGTGAGTCGGGCCCACTCAGGCCGACAGGTTCGACTCCGCCAGATCGAGAGGGTCGGCGGCGTCCCTGTACCGGCGATAGAGGTCCCCGGCCCATTGACGTGCCTCGGGGTTGTCGGTGGTGATCGAGGCGACCGGGAGCGCCGTCTCGTCGTCGAAGCCCCCGACGATGACGACCTCGTCGATGATCCCCATGGTGAACGGGAGCCCGGGATGAGTGTACAGCGACGGCGCCTCGGCGTTCGCGATGGTGTCGAACGCCTCCTGGGACGCGTTCTGATCGGCTTCGAGCGCCAGCGGCGTACAGATGGCCTCGAAGTCGACGCCGTTGCGCGCGTGTTCGAGCCCCTGCTGGGTGACCGCGGGCGGGCAGCCGGCGACGACCATGTTTCGAGAGCGGTCGAACGACTCGAAGTGGTCGAGCCACGGTTCGATGGGGGCGCTGGGGTGCTGTGGCGTCGCGGTGTGGAGGTCGGCGTCGGCAAAGAGATGGATGTTTCGCGTGAGTTCCGGTGCCGAAAGCTGCGCGAGCAGGGGTTGTAACCGATCGATCGCCGTCAGCGACCGTTCGAACCGTTCGGCGGCGTCAACGACGGCCGCGCCGGCACCGGTCGTCCGGTAGCCCGCTGGCGTCCGTTCGAGCAGGCCGTCGTCGGTGAGCGCGGCCGTCCGACGGTAGGCCGTCGCCCGCGAGATGTCGAGTTCGTCCTGTAAGGCCGGCCGATCGGCCGGCCCCTCGCGGGTCGCCTCGAGCAGCGGCACCCGTGACAGGATCCGATCTGGCTCGTAACTCCCTTGCATACGGTCCCATAGAGTGGCTAAACTGTAAGTATTTGGTTACCAATCTCACGGGCTGAAACATCGTCTCAGGCGGTGACTATAATCCGGGCTTGTTCCTGAGTACTGCTATGGAGACGACGGCGATGGCTGCCTGTTTCGGCGGGCAGCGGGAACTGGGGAAGAGGGTTGGTGCGTGACCGGACAGAGTTCGGTACGACTGCGCGTGGGTACACTTTCGGCGGTGCTGGCGGTGTCACTGTTCGCGGCCGTGGGCCTGGGCTTCGTCGGGGTCGCGTCGGCCGACGCACCGACGGCGACGGACTGTTCCGGGTTCTCGTGGACTACACAACAGCTCTCCGGCGAGGCGTACTACGAGGTCGACAGCCTGGAGAAACTCCAGTGTATCCAGACGAAGGGGCTGAGCAACAACTACGTCCTGACGAGCGACATCGACGCGAGTGAGACGGCGACGTGGAACGGCGGGAAGGGGTTCGACCCGATCGGTGACCCCAACGGGAAGTTCACGGGCACCTTCCACGGTGACGGGCACACGATCTCGGGACTGAGTATCGACCGGGGCGGAACGAGCGACATCGGCCTGTTCGGGACCGTCAGTCCAGGGGGGACGGTCAGGAGCGTCAGACTGGACGGCGGGACGGTCACCGGGGGCGAATATGTCGGAGCGCTGGTCGGCACCAACAACGGCACCGTCAGTCAGTCCGTAGCGACTGTCGAAATCACTGCTTATGGCGGTCGGGTCGGCGGACTGGTCGGTGACAGCGGGGGGACGGTCGAGGACTCTCACGCTACAGGAGCCGTTTTCAGCACGGACAATGGTCGGATCGGTGGACTGGTCGGCGAGAACGACGGGACGGTCGAGGCGTCCTACGCGACCGGTGACGTTACCAGTGAAAGCGCGAACGGCGGTCGGGTCGGCGGATTGGTCGGCCTGGATCGCGGGACGATCAGATATGCCTACGCGACTGGCGACGTGACGACAGACATCGTGTATGGCGGCGGATTGGTCGGTGAAACCTACGGCACAATCGAAGACAGCTACGCGACTGGCGACGTGACGGCAGATACCTACGATGCCGCCGGATTGGCCGGAAGCAGTACTAGCGTAACCATCAGACGTACCTACGCGACCGGTGCTGTCAGTATAACTAACGGTGGCACCGGTGGGTTGGTCGGCGACGTTGACAACGGAGGATTCGGGTCGACGATAGCGAACTCCTACTGGGACGCGGGAACGACCGACCAGGGCAGCGCGTTCGGGACGACGTACGGTGATGTGACGACGAGCGGTCTCACCAGTTTCGGCACGACGGCCGACACCGCCCCCGCCCCCGAGATGCAAGGGTCGAGTGCGAAAGGGAACATGCCCGGCCTCGACTTCACGAACACGTGGGAGACAGTCGAGAGCGAAGATCCGGACGCGGCGATGGACGGCTATCCGATCCTACGGGCGCTCGACCGGAAGGCGCAGTTACGGGCACAGGGTATCTACGAGATCGCACCGACAGAATCGGACTGTAACGCCCTCTCGTGGTCGACACGAACCATCTCGGGCGAGACGTACTACGAGGTCGACAGCCTGGTGAAACTCCAGTGTATCCAGACCAAAGGGCTGGGGGACAACTACGTCCAGACCCAGGATATCGACGCGAGCGAGACGGGCGAGTGGAACGACAGGAGTGGGTTCGACCCGATCGGTGACAAGGACAACGAGTTCACCGGAACGTTCGACGGCAACGGCTACACGATCTCGGGACTGATCATCGACCGAGGTGGAACGTACTCCGTTGGCCTGTTCAGTGAGATCGGTCCGGGGGGAACTGTCAAGACGGTCGGCCTCGAGGGCGGGTCCGTCACCGGCACGAGACGGGTCGGACAGCTCACCGGGTACAACGACGGGACGGTCGAGGACTCGCACGCTACTGGTGAGATCACTGGGCGGGATCGGGTCGGCGGCCTGGTCGGCCGGAACGATGGGACGGTCCGTCGCTCCTACGCGAGTGGGGAACCTACTCGTGGAAGCGATTGGTTTGGCGGCCTGGTCGGTTTCAACCAGGGAATGATCGATCGCTCCTTCGCCGCAAGGGCCGTCGTCGGAGGCGGGGGCAGCACGTCTGCTGGCGGGCTGGTCGGTGTCTCCACGGGGACGATAGCGGACTCCTACGCCACTGGCTCGGTTACTTCGAGCTGGTACGCCGGTGGGGTACTCGGGTCGTTCCAGGCGGACCCCGGAGGGGTGGTTCGGCGTTCCTACGCAACTGGTGCCCTCAGTGTCGACGACGAGACACAGGGGATCGGTGGCCTCGTCGGTGGCTCCGCTGTTTCGCCTACTACGGTGGAGCAGGCCTACTGGGACGTTGGAACGACAAACGAGGAGAGTGTGAGTACGGGGGATGGATGGGACCCCATAACCTTCACCGCCGTCAGCGGCTTCGGCGCGACGGCCGACACCGCCCCCGCTCCCGAGATACAAGGGTCGAATGCGAAGGGGAACATGCCCGGCCTCGACTTCACGAACACGTGGGAGACGGTGGCGAGCGAGAATCCGGACGCGGCGATGGACGGCTATCCGATCCTACGGGCGCTCGACCGGACCGTGCAGTTGCGAGCGCAGGGCAACACGCCGGACACTACACCGTCGGTAGCCGACTGCGCCGACCTCTCGTGGGCGACGCGGGACATCTCGGGCACGACGTACTACGAGATCGACAGCCTGTACAAACTCCAGTGCATCGAGAATCGGGGACTGGGGAACGACTACGTTCTGACCGGAGACATCGACGCGAGCGAGACGGGCGAGTGGAACGGGGGCGACGGGTTCGACCCGATCGGTGACCCCACCACCAGATTCACCGGAACGTTCGACGGCGACGGGTACACGATCTCGGGGCTGACCATCGACAGAGAGAACACGAGATTCATCGGTCTGTTCGGTGTCGTCGGCCCGTCGGGAGCTATCACGAACGTCGACCTCACGGGGGCTACCGTCACCGGGTGGGAGTCAGTCGGACCGCTGGTGGGTGCCAACGTCGATGGTACGATCACGAACGCCACCGCGGCGGGCACCACAACCGCGACCGGTAGCACTGCCGGTGGTCTCGTGGGCTTCCACGGCGGGACGATCAGTCGATCCGCCGCCACTGGGACAAGCACCGCTTCGTCGGAGGCCGGCGGACTGGTCGGCTTCAACGAAGGGGTGATCGAGGGTTCCTACGCGACCGGCGCGGCGATCTCCACGGACAGCAGCGGGGGCGACGCCGGTGGGCTGGTCGGCGAAAACGGCGGGGCCTCCTCGTCGGGGACAGTCCAGCGTTCCTACGCCACCGGAAGCGTCAGTACCAACGGCGGAAACGCCGGGGGGTTGGTCGGTCACAACACCGACCAGGGGACGGTCGAACTGTCCTACTGGGACGTGGGAACGACGGGTGTCGACCAGGCGACCGGCTCCGACACGGGCACACTGTCGGCGGTCGCGGGCCTCGGCTCGACGGGTGCAGGGGGCCCGGCCGTGGCCGCGACTGGTGACACGGTCTACGACACCATGCCCGGGCTGGACTTCGCTTCGACGTGGACCGTCACCAGTGAATATCCCCGGCTCAAGTGGGAGCGCGTCGACGGGCTCACCGTCGATTCGCTCGGCGCCACGTCACCGACAGTCGGCGAGGGCGAAGCGGGGACGATCACGGTGACGGCGACCGACGACCAGGGGAGCCCCGCCGACGGCGTGACCGTCGAGGTGGCGACCGCGGCCGGCCTCTCGGGGCTCGGCGGCGAGGCAGTCACCGACGCGAACGGTCAAGTAACGTTCTCGTTCACCGAGGACACGGCCGGCGACTACGCCCCCGGATTCGCCTGGAAGTACGACGACGAGGTCGGTGAAACAGTCACCACACAGTCACTCGTCAGCGTCCGAGACGGGCCGGAAGTAGACGCCATCACGCGAACCGGCGCGAGTCCGACGAACGCGGCCACCGTCGAGTTCGACGTGACCTTCTCCGAACGCGTTACCGGGGTCGACACCGGTGATTTCGACACCACACAGGTCAGTGGCGACGTGACGGGATCGGTCGCCACCGTCGGTGGCTCCGGTAGCAGCTACACCGTCACCGTCGACTCCGTCACCGGTGAGGGTGCGTTCCGACTCGACCTCGTCGACGACGACAGCATCACTGCCGCGGACAGCGGGATCGCGCTCGGCGGTGTCGGGACCAGCGGCGGTGGCGACGGGAGTGCGGACGGCGAGCGTTACCGGATCGACACCACCGAGCCGACGTTCAGCGCGGGCGCCACGAACACCGTCCCGGTGAACGAGGGGACGACCGGCGTCGTCCTCGACATCGACGCCAACGACAGCGCCGGCAGCGACGATGCTGCCGTCGACTACTCGCTCGGCGGCGTCGACGCCGGCCCGTTCAGTCTCGACACGGACACCGGTGAGTTGTCCCTCGACGACCCACAGGAGTTCGAGCGTCCGAGCGACGACGACGGGGACGGCGACTACGACCTGACGGTCACGGCCACCGACGACGCCGGGAACACCGGGACACAGCGCCTCACCGTCTCACTCGCCGACGTGGACGAGGCGCCGACGTTCAGTTCGAGCGCGTCCGCCAGAATCGCCGGGGACGCCACGACCGGAGACGGTGTCTTCGATGCCGACGCCACCGTCGGCGCTGCCGCCGACGACGGTGTGAGTTACGCGATCACCGGCGGCAACGTCGATGTCTCGGGCGACGGTGTCGCCCCGTTCGAGATCGACCGTTCGACCGGGCAGATCGTCCTCGCTGACGCCGACGACATCGACCGCTCCGTCAGGACTAGGTTCTCGCTCGCCGTCACGGCCAGCGAAGGCACCGCATCCGCGACACAGACGGTCACGGTGACCGTCACCGACGCCGCTACACCGACCGTCTCCACGTTCAGCGTCGCGAATCCCGCGGATCGAGACATCGTCGCTTCCGTCGAGTCCGACGAGCGACTGGCGACCGTAGCTGTCGCCATCGGCGGTGCGGAGACGGCGACGCTGCCGACGGGTGCGTTCGCCGAGACCGACGACGGCGACGGGACGTACACCTACACAGCGACGTACACGGGTGGGACCGACGGTATCTACACTGCCACCCTCGACGCGGCTGTCGACGCCGCCGGCAACGACGGCGCGGGCGGAGAATCCGACAGCGTGACCGTCGACACGGAGGGGCCAGTCGCCAACGCGTCGTTCGATCGGACGGTCGACGTGGGCCAGCGACTGATCCTCGACGGTAGGGCGTCGACCGACGCGGTCGGGATCAGCCGTTACGAGTGGGATGTCGACGGTGACGGCGTCTTCGAGGAGACCGGCCGTACCGCGACCCACGCCTGGCCGACACCCGGGATCGAGGTGGTGGTCCTCCGGGTGACAGACCTCGAAGGACGGACCGCTACGGAGACACTGACCGTCTCCGTCGAGGCGGTGAAGACGCCGACGCCGTCGCCACCCCCGACACCGGTCGGGCCGGTGTTCTCGGTCGTCGGTCTGGACGCTCCCGCGACAGTCACTGCCGGAGAGCCTCGGAACCTCTCCGTCACCGTTCGAAACCAGGGGGACACTGCCGGGACGTACGCTGGGTCTGTTGGGGTCAACGGGACCGCCGTAGCGACGACGAGCATCGAGGTCGACGCCGGGGAGACAGCCACCGCAGTGGTTTCGGTAGCGTTCGGCGGGGCCGGGCCACGGACGGTTTCGGTCGGCAACGCATCGCGAGAGCTTACGGTCGAGCCTGCAGCGTCCCCGTCGGCGGCGGCGGTGTATCGCAGTGACGACGGCCGCGTCTCCGTCTCCGAGGCGGCCGAGGCCGTCGAGCGATACGACAGCGGTGTCGAACTACCGGGATACGGTCCGCTGTCGGCGGCCGACGTTATGTCGGTCATCGCTGCCGCCAACGAGGACAGCGAGTGAGGACACGCCCCCCGGGGACGGCGCGGGCGGCGTGGCTCCGTCGCGTCGCGTTCGATCGAGTCGGTTCGCCACCCTCAGGTGACTTCGAGATCACCGGAGACGCGGACGGGGCTCGGGTCCGCTTCGATCCCCGCCTCGACCAGTCGGTTCAGCACGTTCCGGACGTACGCCGTCCGGAGCCGGTTGAAGTCCGACCGAGAGGGGTGGGACATCCAGACCCGCGCTTTCAGCCCGACGTAGGTGTCGCCCAGCTCGGTAATCCGGACGCTCGGCGCCGGTTCGGCCATGATCTCGGGGAACGCGCTGGCTTCCTCCTGGATAATCTCGATCGTGCGATCGATGTCGCCGGGGCCGACATCGAACTGCACCGAGATGCGGAGTCGGCCGAAGGCCATCGGATTGGTCACGGTCGTGTTCGCCAGCGTCGCGTTAGGGACGGCCACCTGCTCGTTGTCGAACGTCCGGAGACGCGTGACCCGGAGGTCGATCCGCTCGACGCGGCCGCGCTGGTCCTCCCACTCGATCCAGTCGCCGACCTCGAACAGGTCCTCGTTGATGATGTACAGCCCGGCGAGGAGGTTCCCGATGAGGTCGTTCGCGGCCAGGCCGAGCCCGATCGCGACAGCGCCACTGACGGCCGACAGCGCCGTCGTGATCGAACCAAACCCCGCGACGGATGTCGAAACGCCGAACGCGAGGACCGCGCTCCCGATCTGTCCGGCGAGTCGTGCCATGCTGACGACCGACGGCTCGACGCCCTCCTTGGCCAGCCACCGGACGACCCGCCTGACGACGACGAACCGGGCGACGAAGTACACGACGAGCAGCGCGACGGCGAATACCGTGATCCCGCGGAGGAACCCGCGCTCCCAGGTGAGGAGTTGGTCGACTATCGGTCCTGTCTGCCCAACCAACGGGGGTCCCGTAAGCATCGTGAACACACCACATCTAGGACGGCGAGCACTAAACCGTTGATCCGCTATCCAGTGATACAGTGCCTGGGAGCGAATATATCGCCACTTACTGCGAAACAATCCGAGTGTACCGTCCGGTAACGTCTGCTTCGTCCCGTCCTAGCGTCGCATAACTATAGTCGGACACTGACAAGTCCGGCCATCGGCGACAGGCCACTCCGACATCGGGACGGGTATCCACGGTGCCGAGCGGATCGGCGCTACCGGGCGTCCCGGCGCGGGATGGCAACGCACGCCGGACGGAACGAGACAATGCCAGACCGAGAATTCCACGGCCAAATCGGCCGTACGTACGACGAATCGGAACCGTGGTGGCCCGCGGAGACGCGAGCGCCCGAAGACGCACCGAACGTGTTGTTGATCACCCTCGACGATGTCGGCTTCGGCCAACTGGGCTGTTTCGGCGGCCTCGTCGACACGCCGAACATCGACCGTCTCGCCGAGAACGGCCTCCGGTACAACAACTTCCACACGACCGCCCTGTGCTCGCCCACGCGGTCGTGTCTCATGACCGGCCGAAACCACCATTCGAACGGGATGGCCGGCATTACCGAGATCTCGACGGGCTTCCCCGGCTACAACGGGAACATTCCCCACGAGAACGGAATGATCCCCGAGATGCTCGTCGAGGAAGGGTTCAGCACGCACCACCTCGGCAAGTGGCACCTCACGCCCGCCCAATCGACGAGCGCGGCCGGTCCGTACGATCAGTGGCCGTTACAGCGTGGTTTCGAACGGTTCTACGGCTTCCTCGGCGGCGACACCGACCAGTACACGCCGACACTCGTCCACGACAACCACCAGACCGAGCCACCGACAACGCCCGAAGAGGGGTATCACCTGACCGAGGACCTCGCTCAGCGCGCGATCGAGTTCATCGGCGACGCGAAGCAGGTCGACCCGGACAAACCCTTCTTTACGTACTTCTGTCCCGGGGCGTGCCACGCCCCCCACCAGGTCCCCGAGGAGTGGATCGAGAAGTACGAAGGCGAGTTCGACATGGGCTGGGACGCGGCCCGCGAGCAGATCCTGGAGCAACAGAAGAAAGAAGGCGTCGTGCCCGAGAACACGGAGCTGTCCCCGCGGAATCCGGACGTTCGCGAGTGGGCGTCGCTCTCGGAGGACGAACAGCGCCTGTACGCCCGGATGATGGAGGTGTTCGCCGGCTTCCTCGAGCACACCGACGCCCAGATCGGGAGAGTGCTCGACTACCTCGAAGAACTGGGCGAGCTTGAGAACACCCTCGTGATGCTCGTCTCGGACAACGGCGCTAGCGCCGAAGGGGGCCACACCGGCTCTGTCAACGAGAACCGCTTCTTCAACAACGTCCCCGAGGACCTCGAAGACAACCTCGAAGCGATGGACACCCTCGGCGGCCCCGAGCACTTCAACCACTACCCGTGGGGGTGGGCGTGGGCGGGCAACACCCCGTTCCGGCGCTGGAAGCGAGAGACCTACCGCGGCGGGGCGAGCGATCCGCTCGTCGTCTCCTGGCCCGAGGGCATCGAGGCCGAAGGCGAGGTCCGTGACCAGTTCGTCCACGCCATCGACATCGTGCCCACGATACTGGAAGCGACCGGTATCGACGCGCCCGACGAGGTCAAAGGCTACTCGCAGTCGGAGATCGAAGGGACGAGCTTCGCCTACACATTCGACGAACCCGACGCGCCCGAACAACACACCACCCAGTACTTCGAGATGCTCGGCACGCGTGCCATCTATCACGACGGCTGGCGGGCGGTCCACCCCTGGCCGTTCGGCGAGCCGATGACCGCCGAGGACCTCTCTGCGACCACCCTCGAGGACTCGGGCTGGGAGCTCTACCACGTCGAGGAGGACTTCTCGGAGGCCCACGACGTAGCCAGCGAACACCCGGAGAAGGTGTTGGAGCTCGCCCAGTTGTGGTGGACCGAGGCCGGTCGCCACAACGTCCTCCCCCTGGACGGCCGCGGTACCCAGCGGCTCGCGGAAGCGCGACCACAGCCGGGCAAACCCCGCGATCGGTACGTCTACTATCCGGGTGGCCAGCACGTCCCCGAGAACGCCGCCGTCAAAGTGTTCAACCGCGACCACAGCATCACGGCGGACCTGGTAGTGCCGGTGGGCGGCGCGGAGGGCGTCTTGCTCGCTCACGGGAGCCGGTCGGGCGGCTACGCCCTGTACGTCGACGAGAACAGGCTGAAGTACGTCCACAACTACGTCGGCGTCGAGGAGTATCACGTCGCTGCCGACGAGATGCTCCCTGAGGGCGATGTCTCCGCCCGGATGGAGTTCGAGGTGACGGGCGAGGCGGACGTGGCCAACGGGAAAGGGGCGCCCGGGACCGTCCGGCTCTACTACGACGATAGACAGGTCGGCGAAGCCGAGATTCCCGTCACGACTCCCCTCACGACCGGGCTCACCGCCGGACTGAGCTGTGGCTACGACGCGGTCAACGCGACCAGCGACGCCTACCGCGACCGTGCGCCGTTCGCGTTCACCGGCGACATCGCCCGGGTGGTCGTGGATGTCAGCGGCGAACCGTTCGTCCACGAGGAAAAAGAGATGGACCGCCTCATGGCGAGAGAATAACCGAACCAAGAGAACCCGATGCCAGACCGAGAATTCCACGGCCACGTCGGCCGTACGTACGACGAATCCGAGCCCTGGTGGCCCGCGGAGACGCGAGCACCCGAGGACGCCCCGAACGTGTTGTTGATCACCCTCGACGATGTCGGTTTCGGCCAACTGGGCTGTTTCGGCGGCCTCGTCGACACGCCGAACATCGACCGTCTCGCCGAGAACGGCCTCCGGTACAACAACTTCCACACGACGGCACTCTGCTCGCCGACGCGGAGCTGTCTGATGACCGGTCGGAACCACCACTCGAACGCGATGGCCGGCATCACCGAGGCGTCGACGGGCTTCCCCGGCTACAACGGGCACATCCCCCACGAGAACGGGATGGTCTCGGAGGCCCTCGTCGAGGAGGGGTTCAGCACCTACCACCTCGGCAAGTGGCACCTCACGCCCGCGGAATCGACGAGCGCGGCCGGCCCGTACGACCAGTGGCCGTTACAGCGAGGATTCGAACGGTTCTACGGGTTCCTCGGTGGCGACACCGATCAGTACACGCCCGCACTCGTCCACGACAACCACCAGACCGAGCCGCCAGCGACCCCCGAGGAGGGCTACCACTTCACCGAGGACATCGCTCAGCGCGCGATCGAGTTCATCGGCGACGCGAAGCAGGTCGACCCGGACAAACCCTTCTTCACGTACTTCTGTCCCGGGGCGTGCCACGCCCCTCACCAGGTCCCCGAGGAGTGGATCGAGAAGTACGAAGGCGAGTTCGACATGGGCTGGGACGCGGCCCGCGAGCAGATCCTGGAGCAACAGAAGAAGGAGGGTGTCGTGCCCGAGGATACAGAACTGTCCCCGCGGAATCCGGACGTTCGCGAGTGGGCGTCGCTCTCGGAGGACGAACAGCGCCTGTACGCCCGGATGATGGAGGTGTTCGCCGGCTTCCTCGAACACACCGACGCTCAGATCGGGAAGGTGCTCGACTACCTCGAAGAACTGGGCGAACTCGACGACACCCTCGTGATGCTCGTCTCGGACAACGGCGCCAGCGCCGAGGGCGGTCCCACCGGGTCGGTCGACGAGAACCGCTTCTTCAACAACGTCCCCGAGAGTCTGGAGGAGAACCTCGAAGCGATGGACGACCTCGGCGGGCCCGACTACTTCAACCACTACCCGTGGGGGTGGGCGTGGGCGGGCAACACCCCGTTCCGGCGCTGGAAGCGAGAGACCTACCGCGGCGGGGCGAGCGATCCGCTCGTCGTCTCCTGGCCCGAAGGCATCGACGCCGCGGGCGAGGTCCGCGACCAGTTCGTCCACGCCATCGACATCGCGCCGACCATCTACGAAGCGGTCGGCATCGACCCGCCCGAGGAGGTCAAGGGGTACTCGCAGTCGCCCATCGAGGGCGAGAGCTTCGCGTACACCTTCGAGAACCCAGACGCACCTGAACAGCACACTACCCAGTACTTCGAGATGATCGCGACGCGCGCCATCTACCACGACGGCTGGCGAGCGGTCCACCCGTGGCCGTTCGGGGAACGGATCACCGCCGAGGACCTCTCGGCGACCAGTCTTGAGGATTCGGGTTGGGAACTGTACAACCTCGAGGAGGACTTCGCGGAGGCGAACGATGTCTCGGGCGAGCACCCCGAGAAGGTGCTGGAACTCGCACAGCTATGGTGGACCGAGGCCGGCAAGTACGACGTGCTCCCGCTCGACGGCCGCGGCGTCGAGCGACTGGGCGAGCCCAGGCCACAGCCAGGGAAAGCCCGTGACCAGTACGTCTACCACCCGGGCGGCCAGCACGTCCCCGAGAACGCCGCCGTGCGCGTACTGAACCGCGACCACAGCATCACCGCGGACCTGACCGTGCCAGTCGGCGGCGCGGAGGGCGTCCTGCTCGCCCACGGGAGCCGGTCGGGCGGCTACAGCCTGTACGTCGACGACAACCGACTACACTACGTCCACAACTACGTCGGCGTCGAGGAGTATCTGGTCTCGGCGGACGAGCCCCTCCCGGAGGGCGACATCTCGGTGCGGCTGGAGTTCGAGGCGACCGGCGAACCAGATGTCGCCAACGGGAAGGGCGTTCCTGCGACGGTCAGCCTCTACTACGGCGACCAGCAGGTTGGCCAGGGCGACCTCCCGAAGACGGTCCCGAACATGATTGGGATCGTCGCGGGCTTGAGCTGTGGCAAGGACAGCGTCAGCGCCGTCACCGACGCCTACCGCGACCGTGCGCCGTTCGCGTTCACCGGCGATATCGCGCGGGTGGTCGTGGATGTCAGCGGCGAACCGTTCGTCCACGAGGAAAAAGAGATGGACCGCCTCATGGCTCAGGAGTGAACGGTCCGGCCAACAGACACAGTCCCACACCCAGAACCCATGACTTCGCATTCAGAGACGGCACGCACGAGCCCACCGGGTGACCCGCCGGAACCCGAGATGGAGTGGATACCGGGTGGAACCTTCCGGATGGGCTCCGAGGAGTTCTACCCCGAAGAAGCGCCCGTCCGGACCGTCACGGTCGACGGCTTCTGGATGGACCGCGCGCCCACGACGAACCGGGAGTTCGCCGCGTTCGTCGCCGACACCGGCTACACGACGGTCGCCGAACGCGACCCCGACCCCGAGGACTACCCCGGGGTAGCCCCCGAGGACCTGGTCCCGGGATCGGCGGTGTTCCGACAGCCGGACGGGCCGGTAGACCACCGGGACCCGAACGAGTGGTGGGAGTACGTCCCCGGTGCGGACTGGCGACACCCACGCGGGCCGGACAGTGACCTCGACGGTCGGATGGACCACCCAGTCGTCCACGTCGCCCACGAGGACGCGGCGGCGTTCGCCGACTGGGCCGGCAAGCAGTTGCCGACGGAGACCCAGTGGGAGCGCGCCGCCCGCGGCGGTCTGGAGGGCAAACGGTTCGTCTGGGGTGACGAACACGTCCCCGGCCGGTTGATGGCGAACACGTGGCAGGGCGAGTTTCCCCACGAGAACACGGAACTCGACGGCTACGCCCGAACGTCGCCGGTCGGAGCGTTCCCCGAGAACGGGTTCGGACTCGTCGACGCGGCCGGGAACGTCTGGGAGTGGACTCGCGACTGGTACAGCGACGACCCGACCGCTGGCGCGTCCGACTCGCCCGCCTGCTGTACGCCGACGAACCCACGCGGCGTCTCCGAAGACCAGAGCGTCGACCCGCGAGACCCCTCGGAGGTTCCCCGGAAGGTCCTCAAGGGCGGGTCACACCTCTGTGCGCCGAACTACTGCTTCCGGTACCGGCCGGCGGCGCGGTACCCCGAACCGATCGACACCTCGACGAGCCACGTGGGGTTTCGGTGTGTGGTCGCCGAAACGCCGTGACGGCGTGAGACGGGGCGGTCGGTCACACCGGGGGGCGCCGGTGGGCGACACAGGAGGGCACACCGGATGATCGCGGTGCTCGCCGGATCGGCCGACAACTTCCCGGTCGCTGCGGGCCTGTTCACGGTGGCGCTCGCGCTCGTACATCTCCGTACCGGACGGCTAAAGGTCACCGTGTTCGGCCGGAATCGGCAGTTGCTCTCCGCCGCGGGTGGGGCGACGGTCGCGTACGTCTTCGTCCTGCTGCTTCCCGAAGTGAGCGAGACTGCCCTGACCGTCGGCGAACTCCGCGGCGAGGCGCTGATCGCCGAGCAGTACGTGTATCTGCTGGCACTGTTCGGGTTTGTCGCCTTCTACGGGGTGGAAGTCGCCGTCGCGCACCGCTCGGGCAACACCGAGGGGTCGTCGCTGGTCTTCTGGGCGCACGTCGCCGTCTTCGCGCTCTACAGCGGCGTCATCGGGTACCTGCTGTTCCACCAGGAAGTGCGAGGGCTCTCGAACCTGTTCTTCTACGCGCTGGCGATGGGGCTTCACTTCGGGATCACGGACTACGGCCTCCGCCGGCACCACGGGGACGAGTTCGATCGAACCGGTCGCTGGGTTCTCGCCGGTGCGACGCTGTTGGGGGGCGGTGTCGGAGTCGCCGTCGAACTCGGGGACCTCCTCGTCGCGACCCTGTTCGGGTTCCTGGCGGGTGCGATCGTTCTCAACGTCATCAAGGAGGAACTCCCCGATCTGAGCGAGAGCCGGTTCGTCGCGTTCGCGGCCGGTGCGGTCCTCTACACGGTCGTCCTGTTGTTCGCGTGACAGCCTCGGGCGGCCGGAGTTCGTGACAAAGTGTTAACTATTATCCGGACGTACAGTCCGCATGGCCGAGGACGCGCAGGGCGAGGGCTCGTTACGCCTGTGGCTCCGGCAGACCCCCCTGACCTGGTGGCTGCTCGGCGTCGCCCTGTTCGCCGTCCTGGTGTGGGTCGGCGTCAGGTACGTCGGTTGGATCGTCTTCGGGCTGTTCACCTACTACGTCGGCCGTCCGGTCGCCCGCTGGCTCCAGCGGCGGATCGCCTCCCGGTCGGTGACCGCCGGACTCACGCTCACGTTCGTCATCCTCCCGGTCCTCCTGTTCCTCGTGGTGTTCCTCTCGGTCGCGCTGGGACAGGCTCTCGAACTCCTCTCGTCGGAGGCGGTGGTGGCACTCGTCGAACGCCTCCCGATCCAGACGGAGAATCTCCCGACGGACCCCGTCGAGATCGTGACCCTGCTACTCGACGACCCCGAACTCACCTCGGTACTGGGCCAGTTCGGGGTCGCCGTCGGGGCGGTCACTGGAACGCTGTTCAACACGTTTCTCGCGCTCCTGTTCGCCTTTTTCCTGCTCGCCGAGGACCGACGGCTCGCGGGGTGGTTCGAGCGCACCGTCCTGGGGCCGGACTCGCTGACCGCCGACTACCTCCGCAACGTCGACCGGGGCCTGACATCCGTCTACTTCGGGTACACGCTCACTATCTTCGTCGTCATCGTACTGGCGGCCGTCGTCTACAGCCTCTTCAACCTGATCGTGCCCGAGGGACTCCGTATCCCGTCGCCGCTGCTCCTGGCCGTCGTCACCGGCGTCTTCACGTTGATCCCACTCGTTGGGCGCTCGATCGTCTACGCGTTCATCGTGGCTGTGCTCTCGCTACAGGCGGTCAGCGTCCGTCCGGCGCTGCTCTGGATCCCGGTCGTCTTCTTCGTCCTGATGGTGCTCGTGTTCGACAACGTCGTCCGGACGTACATCCGCCCGGCCCTCTCGGGGAAGGCGTACCACATCGGGCTCGTCATGTTCGCGTACCTGCTGGGACCGGTGCTGTTGGGGTGGTACGGGATCTTCGCCGGCCCGTTACTGATGGTCCTGACGGTCGAGTTCGTCGTCGACGTTCTCCCGCGCCTCGTCGGGGCCGACCCCGAGCCCGTGCGGTCGGCCGAGGCCGCGCCGGCCGGAAACGGCTCGATGGAGCGCAGTGACTCCGGAGGAGACGACGGGGACGCTCCGTCCGGGTGAGGCGACGACGGCCAGAGAGAGCCGAAACGGGCTACCGCTCGGCCCGGCGTGCGTTCCTGAGGGCGACGAGGAACAGCACCGTCATGACGGTCGCGATGGTGAACCCGATGGCCCCGAAGATCGGGTTCGTGTCGGTGAGGACCGACGATCCCACGATCCAGGCCGCGGTGATCAGGGCGTAGGCGAGCACTCGCCCGATGGCGACCAGCGGCGTTTCGAGTTTCAGTCCCTCGATGGCGAGTTCGCCCTGGGCGACCTGATCGAGCACCCGTTCGAGCGCCGACGGGAGCCTGACGGCCGAGCGTGCCGACGCGATCACGTCCCCCCGAAGCTCCCGGGGAACGGCTTCGATCCCGCGCCACATGTACCCGTGGGCGACGAGGAACGCCCGCGCAGCGGCGACGAAGTCGAAGTCCGGGTCGATCTGGCGCAGGACGCCTTCCCCGACGGTCCCGACACGGATGACGAGCATGAGATCGGGCGGGATGCGAAACGGGAACGACTGGAGCACGGCCATCGCCTCCGCGATGATCTCGCGCCAGTCGGTGACGCCGCGCCCTTCCAGGTCTTCCACGACGAGGCCGAGGACGTGAGCGATCGCCGCCCGGTCGACAGTCGGGTCGAGCGTTCCGAGGTCGATCAGGATGTCGATGATCCCGTCCATGTCCCGCCGGGCGACGCCGAGATAGAGGCCGACGACCGCGTCTTGCATCTCCCGAGTGAACCGGCCGGTCATCCCGAAGTCGTAGAAGACGATCCGGCCCCGGCTGTCGATACCCAGGTTCCCCGGGTGGGGGTCGCCGTGGAAGAGCCCGTGTTCGATCCCCATTTCGAAGTAGGCGTTCGCCACCTTTCGGGCGACTTCCTCCGGGTCGAACCCCGCGGCCCTGAGCGCCGGCACGTCGGTGATCTTGATGCTCTCGACGAACGACATCGTGAGGACGCTCTCCGAGGAGACTTCGGGAAACCGCCGCGGTATCAGGACGGAGTCGTCGCCCGCGAAGTTCGCCCGGATCTCGTCCATCACTCGCCCCTCGCGCTCGAAGTCGAGTTCTTCGAGGATGATGCGCTCGAAGTCCCCCGTCAGGTTCCGCAGCGAGAACCGGTGTCGCGCGGGAGCGACCATCGCGATCACCGGGATGAGGCGACGGAGGACGCGCAGGTCGGTCTCGACGAGGTCCACGACACCCGGCCGCCGGACCTTCACTGCGACGCGCTGGCCGCGATACCGCGCCTCGTGCACCTGCGCGAGCGAGCCGCCGGCGATCGGATCGGGGTCGAACTCGTCGAAGGCGTCCCGGTCCAGGTCACCCGCTGCGGCCGGCTCCATCTCGCCGAGCGGCCCGGACGGGACGGCGTCCTGCAGGACGGCGAACTCCTCGGCGTAGACCGGCGGAACGACATCCGGGCGGGTCGAGAGGACCTGTCCGATCTTGACGAACGTCGGCCCGAGGGCCAGTAGCGTCTCCCTGAGCTCCCTGGCCCGTGTCCGCTGCCTGGCCGCCGTGACGGTCCGTGAACTGCCGAACAGGACGAACCGGTTCCGGTCTCGCAACAGCACGAGCGCGAACGGGAGGAAACTGCGAACGATGCGCAGGAATCTCACGGGGTACCGGGCCATGCGAACCGTAACGATACCCCGCCGCCGTCGACAAAAAGAAACAGGGGCTTACCGCCCACACCGATCGCGCTGTTGGCCACGACAGCGGGACAGTCCGCCAGGGGACGACCCCAGTGCCGGACGCCACCCCGCTGTTGCCGTCTTTCCCCTCAGTTCGCGCGCTCGAACCCGGGCGCGGCGGTCCTGATCCCGACACAGGGGCGCTCACCGTGGTTTTCGCTGTGATACCGTTGGCCGGCCTCGATCGATAGCGAATCGCCGGTCGTCAGCTCGATCGATTCGTCCTCGGTGTGGAGGCGGAGGTCCCCTTCGAGGACGATGAAGACCTGTTCGTGGTCGTGGGACCGCCGGTCTGATGTCTCCCCAGGGGAGCGTTCGAACCAGTCGACGGTTACCGCGTCGTCTTCCGCCCCGTGTTCGGTGACCAAATGTCGCAACAGTGCGGTCCGGGCGCCGGCCGTCGACGCGGCGATCGGCTGCCACGAACAGTCGGGATGGGAACAGCGTTTCATCGTCTTGCGCTGTCCTTCCCGGCGGGTAGCTTAACCGTTCCGTTCGACCGATCACCGGTAAGTTCCGAAAACAGTGGACAGAACAACCGACTGTGGATGGCTCGGGGTATCGTGCCGAAACTCACGACAGCGCCTGGGTCCGTCGACTGGCCGAACCGGGGGTAGTGGAAGCCAACCGGGAGCGTCCGGGCGACGCGTCGATAGACCAACGACTATACTCAGGCTGGGCCGCTCTGACAAAGGCCCGTAGCGGAGCAGAGCGTACCGAGACCCGATCGGTTCGGTCCCGGAGCAGATGCCCCAGAGAGCGGGTGACAAACTGCGATGTAGAAGTCGTTAGTTGGCCTGAGATCATGCAAGAGGTGATGACGAGTCGGTTCGATACCTCTGCACGAGATTCATAACTCGACAGCGTATAGCATCAATTATGCGACTCGTTCACGTGCTCGTCCCCCGAGGGAAGCGAAACGCTGTCCTCCAGGAGTTAGACGACGAGGGGATCGACTACGCGGTCTCTCGGGAGGTCGGCAGAGACGAGTACGAAGCCCAGGTGTCGTTTCCACTGCCGTCGAACGCGGTCGAACCGGTACTGAATCGCTTGCGGGCCGTCGGACTCGAAGAGGACGGCTTCACGGTGATCGTCGCAGCGGAGACGGTCGTCTCGAAACGGTTCGACGAACTCCGGTCCAACTACGCCGACCCGACACTCTCACGCCCCGAACTCATCGCTCGGGCGGAGGACATGGCGCCCGCGCTGTCGACCTTCGTGGTGATGACGATCGTGAGCGCGGTCGTCGCGACGACGGGTCTCCTCTCGAACTCCGCAGCCGTGATCATCGGCGCGATGATCATCGCACCCGTGATGGGGCCGGCGATCGCTGCGTCCGTCGGGAGCGTGCTGTCGAACCGGACGCTCTTCCGCCGCGGCGTCGGGTTGCAGGTCTTGGGAGTGGGACTCGCCGTCGTCAGCGCACTGGCGTTCTCGCTACTGTTGAAAGAGACGCTGCTTGTGCCACCCGGCTTCGATCCGTTCGCCGTCCCGCAGGTTCAAGAGCGGCTCACGCCGAACGTGCTCTCGCTCGTCATCGCCATCGGTGCCGGTGTCGCAGCCGTGTTCAGCCTCACCAGGGGCGTCTCGTCGGTCCTCGTCGGGGCGATGATCGCAGTCGCGTTGGTCCCGCCGGCTGCGACCGTCGGAATCGGCATCGCGTGGAACGACCCGCTCGCGATAGTCGAAGCCGGAACCTTGCTGCTCGTCAATCTCCTGGCGGTCAACCTCGTCGCGCTCGGGCTCCTGTGGGTGACGGGGTACCGCCCGGTCGACACGGAACGGACCGGGTCGGCCCGGAGACAAACTGCCCTTACCCTGAGTGTCATCGTCGTCGCGCTCTTGGTCCTGAGCAGCGTGCTCGTCGCAATCAGTGCCCTCTCGCTCGTCGACGCTCGGTTCGAAACGTCCCTCCACGAAGAGATCGACGAGGTCCTCAACAAAGCGGAGTACCAGGGCGTTCGCCACGTGGAGACGCATATCGATGTCTCGCCACTCAGACACGTCCTGTTTGGCGAACAGATCGAGGTAACTGTCCTCGTCGACACGGGAGGTGGTCCCCCACCCGAGGGGTTGGCCGACGATATCCGGACGACGATCGCGGCCGAACAGGGCTTCGACGCGATCGTTATCGTCGAACCGGTCGACGCCTCTTTCCCAGCAGACGAACCCCGAACGCAACTGCTCTCCCCCCGAACTGTCCCGGTCGAGTCCGACCGTCGCCGTCTATCGCCGGCGGTCGAACCACGGCCCCGCCCGGCCGTTGCCCGGACTGGGTGACGTGAGCGGTTGGAACGCAGACGGCAGTGCGACACAGGCAACCGCTACACGTGCCCGACCAACACCGCGTTCAGGACACAACCGAAGAGGAGGAGGATCCCTGCGATGTAGAACCAGGTCAAGAGCAGGAGAACGGATCCGACAACGCCCGCCCCGCTTCCACCCGTGAAGCCAATGTACGAGCCAAACAGTGTGCTGAGCACGCTCCAGCCGGTCGCGGCGAGGACTGCACCTGGGAGTACCTCACTCGCCGAGAGGTCCGCGTCGGGGAGAAAGTAGTAGATCGGAAAGAAGACGATCACGAGCGTGAAACCGAGGACGAGCGGGCCGAACACGCTTCCCGGATGGTCGAGAAACCCGATGACGGCCGCCGTCCCGGCGGCTGCGAAGAGGGCGAAACCGACCGTGAAGAAGGTGAGAACGGTCTCGCGGACGCGCTTGACTACACCCCGTGACGCCGGTTCGTAGAGTCCCGCGAAGGAGCGCTTGATACCCGTAACTGTTCTGAACGCCCCCCAGACCGCGACGGCGAGACCAATTACCGTGTGATGGCCCGCCCGAGCGAGCCCTACCAGTTGTTCGAGGAGGATCTCCTCGTTCGCTGGGAGCAAGTACGTCCCCACGAACGCAGTGATCATCGTGGCCACGGCCTCCTCGTGGAGGACAGTCGTGACGAACAACAGGAGGGTGAGCAACGGGACCAGCGAGACGAGCGTGTAGTAAGAGATCGCAGCGGCGTGGTACATCATGTCGCGTTCCCTGAACACTCGGAGGCACAGTCGGCCGACCGAGACCGCGGTCGAAACCTGAGAGGAAACTCGCGTCATGCTCCACCACGGTCGTCCGTCAGCGGCTTCAATCTACGCAGCTTTCCGATCGGTGCTCGTAGAGACCGGTCGGTAAGTACAGGACAGTTCGAGCACCGTCGCTGCGGTCACCGACCCGCAGAAATCGGACTAGTTTGCACAGAGAGGTCGTGTTGTCTGCTCGCGAATTACTCCGAGTTCGTTCGGGTTATTCCTCGGTACCGACGGCTAATCGCTCCGGTTGCTTCGCGCGATACGTCCGGTGTTGCCCCCTTCGACGGGTCTCGAACCACCGCCGCAACCGCCCCGACGACATCGGGTGACAGAGATGTCAGATACCGTTTTCTTAGCGAGGTTTGAGCACACGTTTCCCGAAAATTGCGACGGTATAACAAAGATTGGGCTGTGCCACGGGATGCAACGTGCAGACATCGAAACCAAACAGCAGCAAGCTGACAGCGGTACTGCTCTCGGTCGTACTCGTCGGGAGTACACTGGCGCTTGGCGGAGTCGCAGCGATCCAAGAAGAGCCGATGCCGGACGAAAGCGACCAAGACCCACAGCAAACAACGTATCTCAGAGTGGCCCACGCCTCGCCGGACGCACCACCGGTCGACGTACTCGTCGAGAACGAGACCGTCCTCGCTGAAGTTCCGTTCGGTGTCGTCAGCGACTACCTGACGCTCGAAGCGGGGACGTACAACGTGAGCATCGTGGCGGCCGAGGACCCGGACACCGTCGTGTTCGAGGGCGAAGTCACTCTCGACCCCCGGACCGTCACCACGCTGGCCGCGAGCGGCGAGATCAGCGAGGACGCTGAGACGGCCTTCGAGCCGGTCGCCTTCGGTGACACCGCGTTCACGCCAGCCGAGAACGAGAGCGCCGTTAGTATCGTCCACCTCGCGCCGGACGCGCCCGCGGTCGACGTGACGACCGCCGACGGTGAGGTCGTCCTCGCCGACAACGTGAGCTTCCAGAACGCGTCCGACTACGTGACCGTGCCGGCGGGTAATTACACCGCCGAGATTCGACCGGCGACGGAAGGTAACAACGGGACGGTCGTCACCACTGTCGACCTCTCCCTGGACAACGGGACGGCACACTCCGCACTGGCCGTCGGCTATCTGGAGCCCGACGAAGCGCCAGCCGACACCCCCTTCGAGGTCATCCTGACGGAGGACGCAACCACTACGGTCCAACTACCGTCCGAGGAGATGCCGCCCGAGGAACCGACTGAAGAACCAACGGAAGAACCGACCGAGGAGCCAACGGAAGAACCGACCGAGGAGCCGACTGAGGAACCGACCGAACAGCCAACCGAAGAACCAACCGAGGAGCCGACTGAGGAACCGACCGAACAGCCAACCGAAGAACCGACCGAACAGCCAACCGAAGAACCGACCGAGAACGTATAGATAACTACCCGTACGGAGACGGCGGATTCGTCCCGTTCGGGCGTCCGAGGCCGCCGACCGTGGTCAGGTCAGCGGGCCTCGTTTTCCCGGCGTTCACCGTCTGGCGTAGCGCCAGCCACGGCCACCTAGAGCGGCGCGGTGGTGCTGCGCTGTGTCGGCGCTCCGACCCAGACCCCGACAGGGTGCTGTTCACTTCTCCGACGACCGATCGGCACTTCCCCGGGTGACCTGGCCTCACTGCTCGCATTCCCCGGCGGGCACACGGGGACGCACCGGGCTGTTCAGCCCGTCACCTCGCCGCCCGATTCAGTCTCACCGGAGAGCGGATGCCGTCGCCAGTACCAGGTGACGAGCAGTGACACGACGAGCATGACGACGGCGAACGCGACGATGCTTGCGTCCGCCTCGGTGGCCGGGAACGCGCCGGTCGCGATAAACAGCGCGATGTTGACGTTGCGCCCGGCCGTCCCGAGCGCGAGGATTCGTCGGTTTTCGGCTGTCGGACCGCCCGTGAACCAGCCGACGAGGATAGTCAGGAGCACGAACAGTGTCATCACGAACAAGGCACCGGTCCCGAACAGCGCCGTGACCACGCGCAGTGCGCCACCGAAGTCCAGGGCGACGACGGCGACGAGCGCGCCGAGCAACGCCACGTTGGCCAGGCGCGTGAGTCGTCTCGCGGCGGCGTCCGCGAGCGCCGGTCGTCTGTCCCCGACGACGCCGCCGGCGACCAGCGGGAGCACGAGCACGACGAGCAACGGGACGAGAAACCGCCAGGGCGCGAACCGGGTAGAGAGGTCGAGGAGCGCGAGCGTGCCAGCGACGAGCACCGGCACGGTCACCGTTGCGACGATGGTCAAGGCGGCGGTCAGCCGGACGGCCTCGTGTGAGTTCACGCCCGTTATGGCGACCAACTGCGGGATGAAGGGAGCGCCGGGTGCGACTGCGACGAGCAACAGTCCGACGCGGATCGAGTTCGGGAGGGCGAACACGGCCCCGAGCAGGACTGCGAACAGCGGGACAGCGAGCAGGTTCGCGAGAACCCACCGCGAGACGAGGTTGTACTCGCGGATCGTCCTGCGGACATCACCCCGCGTCAGTTGGGTCCCCATCGCGGCCATCACGGCGACGATGGAGACGGTGGCGAGAAGCCCCTGGAGGCGGCCGAGGACGAAGCCCAGCGCGTCGACCGCGTCGGCGGGGGCTACCGGCACAGTTATTTACTCGCGATCGAGCGTCGGTCGCGTTCGCCCCCCACGAACCGAGCGGCCTCAATCGTCATAGGTCGCCTCCTCCCCCATCGGGGCCGGTTCGGCCCGCTCGGTGCGCTTGCCGAGTTCGCCGGCGACGACGATGAGCAGGCCCATCAGCGTCGCGCCGACGACGAGCATCACCACCACGTTCGGGTCCTCGAAGTTCGCGGCACCGACGACGAGGGCGGCGGAGACGTTGCGCTGGGCGGTGCCGAGGCCGACCACCGGTCTGGTGCCCTCGCTCGGTCCGCCCAGCAGCCACCCGACGCCGAGCGATCCGACGATGAGCACGGCGAACGCGAGCAACGCACCCGTCCCGATCACGCTGATCAGGGTCTGGAAGTTGAGGACCAGCATGAGCACCACCAGGAAGACGAGCGCGGTCGAAGAAACCTGATTGATGATCGGTTGCCAGCTCGCGGCTGTATCGGCGTAGCGGGCCTTCACGAACAGACCGACCGCCAGCGGGAGGAGCATCAGGACGACGAGCGAACTCGCGATCTCGACCGGATCGACCTGCACACCGGGCAGGAGAAAGGGGAGCACGATCGGCACGTACGCCACCGTCACCACCATCAACAGCACCATCAGCCCGACGCCGAAGGCCACGTCGGCCTTCGCCATCTCGACGAGTTTCGGCAGGAACGGCGCGCCGGCGGCCGTCGCCAGCAGGATCAGCCCGATCGACTGGGCGTCGCTGAGCGGGATCACGAGGAGGATCGCGTACGCGAGTAGTGGCACGAGAACGAAGTTGGCCAGCAGCGCCTTTCCGACCAGCGCGAGGTCCCGCAGCGGGTCGAGAATCTGCCCGACGGTGAGGTTCAGCCCCATCGCGAGCATGCTGGTCACGACGAACACAAGCACCGACAGCGTGGCGAGTGATTCGAGGATGACGGCCACCGTCGGTCACCCCCCGGAGACGACACGCGGCACGTCACACGAGCCGTCGATCACCGACCACTGCGGCCCGTAGAACCGAGGGCGGCCCCAGCGATCGACGCCGGCGTCGACGTTGCTGTCCGCGTACCGTGTGTCGCTGTGCCGCGTCCCGCGGGAGAGGATCTGCTGGAACCCGTACAGGGACGCGTCTTCGGCGAGCGCTTCGAGTCGCAGTGTGGTGCTTGTGAGTGCCATGGTCAGGGCCTCTCGACCGAGATTGCCACCAGTGGGAGAAATATAGGCATTCCTATACTTTGTTAGTCGTCACGTAGCTCCGGTAGGCCACACACGGCTCTCGATACTGTCACATTATTCGGCCCCGTGACGCACTCGGGCAGCGGACCGGTGGTCAGTGCGCCCGTTCCTCGCCTAACAGCTCGACGAGTTCCTTGCAGAGACCGATCAGTACCGGTCCGACGAAGAGACCGAGGAACCCGAACACTGCGACGCCGCCGAAGATGCCGAGGACGAGCAGCCCCGGGTTGAGGCGCGCGCCACGTTGCATCGCCAGCGGACGGACCACGTTGTCGGACCCACTGATGACGACGCTCCCGTACACCAGCAGTCCCACCGCCGCTGGAATACGACCCACGGCGAAGAGATAGCCCATCGCGGGGAGCCAGACTACGGACGCGCCGATCACCGGAAGCAGCGACAGGGCGAACGTGACCACACCCCAGAAGATGATGTTGTCGAATCCGATGACCAGAAAGCCAAAGACGGTCAGTATCGCCTGGACACCGGCGACGACGACGTTGCCCACGACCGCTGCCCACAGGAGATCGTCGATCCGTCCGAGCAGTTCGTCGGCCACCGCCGGATCGAGCGGGGCCGCCGCCCGGAGCCAATCGACCAGATCGTCACCGTCCCGCAGCAGATAGAAGAACGAAAACAGGAAGACGACGGACCCGACCAGGAACGCCGGGATGGTGCCCAGCGCTCCGGCGAGGTTCCCGATGAGGCCCCGGAACCCCGCCTCGGCGGCTCTGGCGAGCGGCCCGGCCAGCGCCGGAAGGTCGACTTCGGGGCCGATCCACCGCCGAAAGAGGGCCTCGACAGCCGCGATGTCCGGAAGCGAAGCGTGCTGGAGCACTGATACGGCCTGTTCGAGAGCGACCACGACGATGAGAAAGAGCGGCACGAGAACGACCGCGCCCGTCGCGACCATCGTCAGAAGGGCGGCGACGGTCGACCAGACACGGTTCGAGAGCCGGTCGTGTACCGGTTCGACGAGGTACGCGAGCAGCCCCGCCGCCAGCACGAACTGCAGGAACGGGAGTACGAGGGCGATCGACAACACCCCGACACCCAGGAGGAGCACTCTGAGGAAGGATATCGAGGCCGAGTCGTCGTCTCCGATCATCACAGGTGCCCCGTCGTTCTCCCCCGCGTTGCTGGATCGCGTCCACACCGGCCGGTTCGGTTCATCACTGTCCTACCGACAGCGTGGCGAGCGGGTCGGCCGGTGCTTCCGTGTGGATCGCTGACATCGGTCAGGGGGTCTGAAGTGTCGCTCGCGGTTCACTCCCCGGGGCGGTCCCTCAAGAGCGGTTCGGCCAGCTGCTCGCCCATCTTCCCCATCCAGTGGAAGGTGCCGTGCCTGGCGAACCCGACATCCTCGTAGGCCGCCCGGACGAGTTCGCGGTCCTCGTCGTCGATCTCGACCAGGTGGACGAGCGGGTGCCCCGGCAGGACGCGCGGGTTCGCCAGGATGCCCGCGAGGAACCCGTCGAACGGCGCCTCGACGACGTGTTCCTCCGTTCTGAAGTGATCGGAGACGACGCAGATCGTCTCGCCCTCGTCGACGATGGGGAGGGGACCCCACTTCATCTCGACGAGGCCGCCGTGGTCGGCCCGAATCCACTTCTTCTGGTCCTCGCTGGTGAGGACCTTCTGTAACTCCGGCCGGCTGGGCTCGGCCTCGGGGTGCATCTCGTAGGCCGCCAGGACGTTCTCGACGGCCTGGACCCCGAGGTCGATGAGCATCGGCTGGAAGCGGTTAGCCTCGCCCATCTCCACGGTGACGATGGGTGTGCCCCGTTCTGTCGCGACCCGACGGAGCATCCCGGAGCTCCCGGCGCCCGAGATGACGAGCGGGATCCCCGCGGCGTCGACGAGTCGCTGGATGCCCGCGTCGTCCATGTCGGCGCGCCCGTGGAAGACGGTCATCCGGTTGCGTGTCGACGTGTGGAAGTCCAGGCCGATGTCGCACTTGCTGACGAAACGATCCCAGATGATCCGCGCCATCCGAGACGCGGTCGACCCGCTCTCGCTCCCCGGGAACGACCGGTTGAGGTCCTGATCGTAGATGGGGAGGTAGCGCTGCTGGGCGATGTAGCCCGGGACGTTCACGACGTGCAAGCAGACGATTGTACCGTGGAGATCGGCCGGCTCGTAGCGGTCGGCGACCTCCTGGAGTACTTTCACGCCGTTGACCTCGTCCCCGTGAAGGGCAGCACTCAGGCACAGGCGGGGGCCGGCGTGCTCGCCGTTGATGATCGTCACCGGGATCTCGACCGGGCGGCCGAGATACGTCTCGCCGACCTCGTACTGGAGGTGTCTGGTCTCGCCGGGATCGACCTCCGCGTCGTAGCGGAACGGACGTGGGGTGTCGTGGTGGGAACTCATGTGTATCGCTGGTCCGTCGTCGGACCGGAGCCGTGAGAACTGTATGCGTCCGGCAGCCCTTTGTTATGCCACTGGAACCGGCCGACCGACCGAGCCAGGCCGGAACAATGTCGACTTACCGGGCGCCGGCTCAGTCGCCGTCCGAGCCGCTCCTGGCCCCTGTGCTTCGAGAGTCCCCCTCCCGTTCGGTTCGTTGATACGAACCGTAGGCGAGCCGTGAGAGCCCGCCGAGCCCGAGGAGGAGGACGACAGCCTCGACGATCTGTCCCAGTATCGGGAGTACCGCCAGGAGACCGACCGCGACCGTCCCGACGAGCAGCCCTGCCCACCGGTTCTCGACACGGCGGACCTCGATGTCGAGTGCGGCCAGGAGCCGAGCGCCGACACCGAGCAGCCACAAGCCGGCCGCGAACCGGCCGTAGACGGCACCGATCCACCAGAGGACGAGGTAGACGGCGGTCCCAGCGAGCGCCAGCGGGATGCCGAACAGGCTCAGGCCCAACAGTAACAGCACGATCGGGACGACGAGCACGACGGCGAGACCGGCCCCGCCAGTCCTGACCGGATCACCGACACTCAGGTCGGCCACTCGCCGCGAAAATCGCGGCAGGACACCGACCACCACGAGCCCCAGGAGGAGTGTCGCGAGCTGCCAGTAGGCGTCGATGAAGGAGATCCCTTGCCACCGGAACGGGCTGAGCTGTCCCGGGGCGATGGGGACGGCCGCCGCTCGGGCGGGTCCGGCGTCCCGTGGAGTATCGACAGCCCCCGACGACGTTGTCGGTTGGGCGGCTGGCTCCTCCCCTCTGAGGGTGGTCGCGTTCCCTTCGAAGGCGAAAAGCACGCGGCTCGCGTTGACGGTGCCGACGACCTCGCCACGGTAGGCGAACTCCCCGAACGGCACGGCGGGACCCACGTCGAAGGTCCCGTCGAGGTCCGACGCGCCGGTACTCGTATCTAGGCGCCCTTCGGCCGTCCCGGTGAGTTGGAACCAGCCTGCCACCACGACGAGATCACCTGTGAGGGCCGCCTGGAGGGATAGCTCCGTCGTCATCGGCTCCTGCTGTGCCGGCGCCGTCGTCGTCTCCGCACCGATCGGGCCAGCGGTGCTCGCGAGAACGAGCGTCAGGAGGACGAACGCGGTGACGATCCGGGCTATCGCGGTCGTCATCAGTGCCGGATCGCCTCCGAGGACAGACATGTTTGCGGCCACCCGAGATTCGTCCCGCCCGCACGGGACTGGGCGTGGCGCCCCGCCTCTCGGTGGCCGTGGGCGTGGTCTCGGACCGAACGGGCTGTCTTTCGCTGCGAACTCATAGGTGGACGCTGGGATCGCTCGTGGTCGGTGCCACGGCGAACGGTGAGTGCAACGCCACGGCCGGCCTTTGTTATCGTGCGAGAACCGGCGGGTCGTTCGAGTAACGCCGGCCTATGTGGTCTGGCCACCGAGTCGTAAGCCGCCCTCCCGTCGCCGAGGCCGGCGTCTGTGTCCCATGAACGAACGGCCAGCAGCCGTCCGGTCCGGTAGCAGATCAGCCAGGCCTGCACTGCGCCGCGTCTGTCGCTCCCGGGAAGTACGCCGTCATTCACCCGGGTCAGTGCCTGCTAACAAAGGGGCCGGGTACTCGTGTCTCTACGTGGTCCGGCGTCGGGTCCCGACGCCGAGTCACGCGAGAGCGACAGAACCCGAACATGAGAGCCAAGAGAAGCGACTGGCGTCGAGCCCGCCGTCCCAGGAGTGCAGTCGTTTGTGGCCGCTCCGCGCCACATCCGTGCCGGCCGACCGTCTTCGCCGGCCGGGGTCCGCAGGTGGTTCGATGAGCGACGGAACCGAACGGCCGTCGGTCGCGATCGCTTGTCAGGGGGGCGGCAGCCACACCGCGTTCACCGCGGGCGTGCTCGACCGCCTGCTCTCGGAGGAGCGCCTGGAGTACGACATCGTCGGGCTCAGCGGTACGTCCGGCGGCGCAATCTGTGCCTTCGCCGCCTGGTTCGGTCTGGCGAGCGAGGACCGCGAGACGGCACGACGGCTACTGGCAACGATCTGGGACGATCTCGAAGCCGAGGGACTGTTCGACGCGTTGGTGAACGCCATCGGCGTCGCGACGGTCCGTGCACACGGCCTCGGTCTGCCCTTGCCGAACGTGAGTCCGTACGCCACCCCCGGGTCGGACTGGGGACGGAAGGTCCTCCGCGAGACGCTGGAAGACGCGATCGATCCGGCCGAGCTCGCCGCAGTGAGAGAGCGGTCGGAACCAGTTCCGCCCCGACTCGAAATCGGGGCCGTGGATGTCCAGCGCGGATCGTTCAAGAGTTTCACCGAGCGTGAGGTGAGCCACGACGCCGTCCTGGCCTCGGCCGCGGTGCCGAACCTCTTCCAGGCCGCGCCGGTGAGCCAGCCCGACGGGACGACCCGCTGGTACTGGGACGGCTTGTTCTCACAGAACCCGCCGCTGGGGAACCTCTTTCGTGACTCGCCGAGCCGGCTCGACCGTGCCGACGAGCTGTGGATCGTCCAGATCAACCCCCAGCGTGAGGAGTCGATCCCGACCGACCTCGACGGGATCGCCGACCGGCGAAACGAACTCGGCGGGAACCTCTCGGTGAACCAAGAACTCCGATTCCTCCGATTGCTCAACGAGTGGCACGCCAGGGGTGCACTCCAGGAGGTCTACCGGCCGGTCGAAGTGAAGACGATCAACCTGGAGGAGTCCGTCGCCTCGCCGGACCGACCGTTCGACTACGCGACCAAGCTCGACCGGGCGCCACGGTTCCTCGAACGGCTCCGGGAGCACGGCCGCGAGCAGGCCGCCCGGTTTCTCGCGACCGAACGGGACCGGCGGCGGGTTCGCGCGTCCGTAGAGACGGGATGGGCGAGGAAGCGTGAGTTCGACCTCGAAGCGTGGACTGTCCCGGAGTTCGAGGCGCACTTGCCCGCCAGCCTGGCGCGACTCGACAGCTCTCTCCGGGGGGAGTCGGAACAGAGACCGGGCGGGCTGGACATCGAAGCGATCGTCGAGTTCGGCACCCGGTTTCGGGAAGCGATCCCCGACCTCCAGTTCCACGTCGACGAACTCGTCGCCGAACCGGACGGGGTCGCCACGCGCTGGACCGCAAGCGGGACCCACACCGAGCCGCTGCTCGACATCGAGCCGACAGGGAGGACCGTCACCCTGTCCGGCATGCGGATGGATACGCTCCGGAACGGACGACTCGCCGAAACGTGGCTCCTCACCGAGCAGTGGAGTCTGCTTCGCCAACTCCGGGACACAGAGGCGGCTACGCCGGTGCCCACGATGGGGCGCATCACCGCGACACCGGTGGTCACGCAACTCTCCGCACCGGCCGAGAACGAGGAACTGGCCCGGGCCGTGGCCGGTTCGGTCTGGACCGAGGGCGACCGAGCGGTGCTCGACCGGGTCCTCGACCCGGACGCCGTCCTCTATCTCGACGCGACGGCGGACCTGGTCGGCCACGATGCGTTCTGGGCGTTCGTCTCCCGGTACCGGGACGCGTTCCCAGATCTACGAGTGACCATCGAGGATATCGTCTCCGAAGGGGACAAGATCGCCGTCCGACAGCGGTTGCGCGGGACTCACGAGGGCCCCATTTTCGGGGTCGGCGCGACCGGGTCGCAGGTCGACGTGGGTCGGATGGTGCTCCACCACATCGACGACGGCCGGATCGTCGAGACGGGGATCGTCGAGGACACGCTGGGCCTCCTCCGGCAACTCGGTGTCCGGGACGAGGTCGTCGAACCGTCGGACACCCCTCAATGAGCAGTGCGGTCCCGAGCGCGGGCGGGAACGCCACAGAGATCGCCTGTGGCGGCCAGTCCGGTTCGTCCAGATGGACCGCGACCGCAACGGCAGTCGTGACCGGGAGCCAGTCGACAGCCCAGCCGAGAGCGGCCGTCCACGGCGTCACGCACCCCGCCACGGCTCGTCGTCGCCACCGTCGACATCGACCAGCGGTTCCCAATCGGCCGTCGTCGGCCGCTCGCCGAACGGCAGCCAGCCCCGGACCATCGACGGGATGTTGATGCGCCCCTTCGAGAGCCACGTCTTCGTCGTCCGTCGGAGCCGGGTGACGCGGGCGAGGTCCGCCTGGGTGACGGGCTCGCAGGGGTGGAGAAAGGCGAGCACCCACGCGAGGTGGGTCTGGAAGATCGGGTCCTCGGGGTCGTCGGGGGCGTAGTACCAGGCGAGTTCGAGGTTCTTCCCGAGACCGTCCCACGTGAGGTTCGCCGACCCGGAGACGAGTGCGGGCTGGTCGCCGGCTCGGAGGTAGAGCTTCGGGTGGATGAACCCGTCCCGGTAGGTGAGGAGGTGGATGCGGTCGTCGATGTCGAGCTCCCAGAGTGCGGTGGCGACGAGCCGGGAGAACTGGTCGGCGCCGGTCGCGACGACGACGTACAGCTCGTTGTCGGGCGACCGAGCGAGGAACTCGACGAGTGCCGGGCGGATCGTGAGGAACCCGGACCAGGTGAAATAACCGGTGGTGAGGTAGATGGTACCGTCCGCTTCGAACAACCGCAGGACGGCCTCGGCGACGAGCCGACCCGTGATGCGGTTGTCGAACAGCCCTTGTTCGACCATCGTGCCAGAGCTACGCCGGCACGGGGCAAAAAGTATGGAGTGCGTTCACCGCCGGACGGAGGTACGTCGTCAGCCGAGGCGTTCGTCCGCGCCCGAATCACGGTATCGGTAGAGTTCGAGGACACCGTCTTCGACCAGGAGGTACGTGTTGTGGACCGGTGCAGTCGACTTCCAGGACCCGGGATTCGCGGCGACGTTGTCGTGGTGGACGTACGGACTGTGGGTGTGCCCGTAGACGAGCTTGTGTTCCGCGATCGAGTCGAGAAACGCGTGTGCCCGGCGCTGCCGGCGTGAGTAGCGGCCCGCGTCGACGCCGGCGAAGGTGCCGACGAGCGGGAGCGCTCGGAGCCCCCGGTGCCCGCGCTTGACCGCTTCTCTGAGTGTCGCGACGAGGGGGTCTTTGCGCCCGCTCGTCGGATCGATGTCGCCGCGGTCGCCGGGGCCGGACAGGCGCTCGGAGAGCGCGTCGAACTGGAGGCGGTCGAACGCGTTCCCGTGGACGAACCGGATGGTCGTCTCGGCCTGTTCGAGGACGTAGTCGTCGAGAAACGCGACATCGTACCGCGAGTCGTCGAGGCCGCCGAGGTACGTGTCGTGGTTCCCGAGCAGGAGACGCACGGGGATGGACTCGGCGATGGTCTGGAGTCGATCGATAGTGTCGGCCGACTCCCAGGCGACGCCGAACGGGTCGCGCCGGATCATGTCCCAGACATCACCCAGGAGCACCAGCTCCGTCACGGCCTCGTGTTCGGACAGGAGGCTGTCGAGGAATCCGTTGAACGCCTCGGCGTCCGCGTTCTCGGCCCCCAGGTGGACATCCCCCGCGACGGCGATCGGTCCCGTCACTGATCTCGCGACCGGCTCCCTGTGACTGTCGATCGGTCGGTTTCGACGGCGCTCGTGTCGGGTTCGTGACCCGCTGTCGGCGGCTCGTGTCGGCAGTTCGTGCCGACGCTCTCTCGCATCGTAACGGGATGTAGGGGGTGAGCGTGTTAATATTCTTCCCCCGCTGGCGCCGGAGACAGGCCAGGCTCACGAGGCGCCTCTCACCGGAACGGTGGGAGCGGTCCGAGACGTGCCGTATCGGTCAGTCAGCACGCCGTGACATGAGCCGGTCGGTCAGTTGGTCGATCAGTCCCGACAGATAGGCCGTCCCGCCCGCCGCGACGAGGACGGCCCCCAGCGTGTTGAACACGAGATCGAGCAGCGTGTCCTGGAGGCCGAACTGAGTGAGGACGGGGTCGATGCCGAGCACGATCGAGCCTACCCCGATGCAGTATTCGACGAGTTCCCACACGACGCCGGCAGCCATCACGAACAACAACAGGTAGACGAACAGGAACCGCGACGGAAACGTGTTGTACTCGGACTGGGCCTCCATGACGCGGGCTGCCGTGTACCCCACCGCCGCGACGACGGTCGACGAGAGGGTGTGTGTGAGGTGATCCCACCACCACACGCGGGTGTAGGCGGTCCCACCGAAAAGCCCGAACGGCACTAGCCCGAGCGCGTGCAGAAACACGGCGGCCGTGACCCACAGCGTGAGGCCGACATCGAGCGTGATCCGGAAGTTCCGTTCGAGGATCGCTGGCAACTGCGTTATCAGGAGCGCGAACACGGCGTTGAGCGCGACCCGGACGTTGCGGTCCCAGAGCCCGGCGAGTGCGATCCCGACGAGACACGCCTGCATCAGACGAACCAGTCCGGCCTCCTGTCGCTTCGAGAGACCGAGTCGAGTCCGGACGCTCACGGCGAGACGCCTCCCTCGTCGACGACCGGGAGAGTCCGGCGGGCGAACCACTCGAACCCGAGGCCGATGACCAGCCCAGCGGCGGTTTTCACTGACAGCGAGAGCATCAATTCGTCGCCGGTCTCGACGAATGGGGTTCCAAAGAGGAGGTGTGCGCCCCACGCAAACACCGCCCAGAAGCCCGCGAACCCCACCGTGGCGACGACGACGAAGAACGCCGAGAAGCCGGTCGACATCCGAACTGGCGTCACCAGATGGAGGTCGACGACGACCGCCAGTGCGAACGTCGCCAGCGTGACGGCGGCCGCGACATCCGCGAGGGGGGCAGCGCCGACCGCGACGACGTGGGCCGGCAGCGTCACGACGAACACCAGCGGCCAGACGAACGTGCGTCGCCAGGTCCCGGGCGGGCGCGAGGGCACCGCCGCAACGAGGACGAGCAGGCCGATTCCGGCCGCACGGAGCGGGGTGCCGCCCAGGAGTGCGACCAGTCCTGCCGCTGTCGCGAGGCCGAGAAGCGTCCACGTGGCAAACGCGTTGGCCCGGCGGTCGCGAACGAGCCAGCGCGTCCTGAGTTTCGGCATACGTCTCTCACCCGCGGTCGGTCCGGACATCCGGCCGCCCGGCCCTGCCGTCAGATCGTGTCGATAGCGGCCGCGACCGCGAGGAGAAAGGCGTCGTCCTCGCCCGGCATCACCTCGACGCCGTAAGTGTCCCGGATCCGGAACCACCGTTTCGAGACGGTGGCGACCGGCGTCCCTCGGCGGCTGATCGAGTACTCGTGATCGACGATGTTGCCCCGGACCTGTAACGGCGGTTCCCCGACAACGTCGATATCGAAGCGGTCTCGGAGCGGTGTCACGAGCGCCTTCTGGATCGTCGCGACCCGTTTCCCGTCCCGCTCGATCACCATCGTGTCCTTGAGCCGGAGGACACGCTGCTGGACTCGGTACCTGGTCTGTCCCGCCTGGTCGGTGATCTGGATGGTGTTGCGCAGCCTGAGCGCTTTGCCGTCGACCCGGAACGCCGGTTCGCCCGCCGCCGTCTCGATGACGAAGTCCTTCCCGAACGTGACGAGTCGCTCCCGCATCTTGTACCGTGTTGCTCCGCCGGCCGCTCTGCGCCGTTCCGCCCGCCGCTGCCGTCGTCGCGGACTCACTGTGGGATCCCTGCCATGCGTCGTCTAGCGAGAGCGACGCTCTTTGTTACACGCGGCGTGTCACGCGGTCACACTGCCTTACCGGTCGCAAGCCTCAGACGGTTCGACGCGGAGGACGCACCGCTGAGCCGACGGTAGTGGCCCGGACACGTGGAAGCGTCAGGCGGGGAGCGAGATCACGACCTGGTGGTCGTCGCCCTCCGTCGTCGAATGGCCACAGAAGGGACAGTACTCGTAGGCGTGGACACCTGGCTTGACGTTGTACCCGTCGGTGGTCTCACAGTCGATTCTGGTCGTGGCACCCGTGCCATCGGCCGCTGTGTTGATCATTACCATGGGAAGGACGTTGACGGGTATAAACCTATCCTTTCTCGCGGTATCGACCGCCATTCCGTACGGACGGCGTGACTCGATCACGGCCGGTTCGATACGGACCGCGCGCCGCGATCGAGCGCCGGTCACGGGTAAGCCGAGCCTGGCCGCGGTACGGTTGGCCAACCGACTGCAATCGGGCGATCAGTCGTCACTACGGGGTGAGAGAACCGAACGTATGTGGCGACGGGATCTCGAATACCGTTATTCGGCCGGCGAATCTACGTCCGAGGTGACAAAACGATGAGCACAGATCCACCGTCGACGACAGCGACCCGTCCGGCCGAACGACAGCGCGATTCACGATACCTCGTCGGTGCCGGACTCGTAATCGCAGTCCTTGGCATCGTCGCGATACTGGCCCCGCTCGTCACCGGACTCGGGCTCTCGCTCGCCTTCGGGACGCTGCTCGTCGTGGGCGGACTCGCCCACGTCGCACACGCGTTCAGGGCGCGTGGCTGGGTGGGGTCGTTCTGGCAGGTACTGCTGGCGATCGTCTACACGCTAGCGGGGGTTGCGCTGCTGGCGAACCCCGTTTTCGGACTGACGACGCTGACCGCACTCCTCATCGTGTACCTCGCCGTTTCGGGCCTCTTCGAACTGGTGATCGGGGTGAAGATGCGCCCGGACTCCCAGTGGGGCGGGTTCATCGTCAGCGGCGTCGTCACGATGGCCCTGGCGGGGCTGCTCTGGGCCGGGTTCCCCAGCAACGCCGATTGGGCGGTTGGTCTCCTGTTCGGGATCAGCCTCCTGACGACCGGGCTCGCGCTCGTCTCCGCCGGGTACTTCGGTCGAGACGCTTCAGCGGCGGAGAGCGGAGAGACAGCCGAACGCAGCCCACGGAGCGGCTAAGCGATGGCCGTCCGCGGACCGACGACGACGGACGGTCTCGGACCCGACGGGTACGTCAGTCTCATCGGTCGAGCGGCAGCGAGAGGCGATGTCACGCGACACCCCCGAGGAGGTTGCCGACAGTGTAGGCGACGACAGCGGCGGCCATCCCGACCACGAACATCTCCGCCCCGTTGACGTACCACCGCCGGCTCGTCACGAGACTTCGGCTCGCCCCGACAGCGAAGAACGCGAACGCGGTGAACGCGATCGAGAGTGGAAACGTCGGTCGTAGTTCGAAGATGTACGGGATCAGCGGCGCCCAGCCAGCGACGACGAACGCGAGGAACGTGACGAACGCAGTTCGGCGCGGTGACTTGCCATCGGTCGGTTCACTCGGCCGGTCCCGGTCGTTCGCGCGGACGGATCGTTGGTAGTCGAGCTCCGACCGACGGCTGAGATAGTTGCTCATCCCCATCGAGAACCCGTCAGCAAAGAGGTTTGCAGCGCCAAGGACCAGGACGATAGAGGGGTTCAGTGCGGCCCCTGCGACGCCGGAGACGACCGCGAACGTCGTCACGATCCCGTCGTTCGCCCCGTAGATCACTTCGGCGAGGTACCGCCCCGAGGATTCGACATCGTCGCCCAGGAGGAGTTCGATCATGCCTACAGGAGTGTTCGTTCGCCTCGATTATATTTCTCGCCGACCGTTCGTTGCCCAGCGGGAGACGCATCCCACTCCACTGTAGCGCGGGCCGAACGCACAGCCCCGTCGCGAACAGGTCCGAGCGGCCACGAGAACTGTAGACTGGAGTTGCGGCGGTAGCGACTTCACGCGCCCGTTCGTACGGACGGTCATGGGAGAACGCGTTCTCGTCCCGTTCGACGGCTCACCCCTCTCACGGAGCGCGCTCGGGCGAGCCATCACGAGGCACGCGGACGACCGGATCACCGCTCTCTACGTCATCGATCCGATGCACGCCGTGTACGAAGCGGAGGCAGAGGGGCTGCCCGCGGCACGCGCGTGGTCCGACCGGATGCGAGAACGGGCCGAGGAGATCTGTGCCGACGCGACGGCGGAGGCCGCCGACCACGGGTGTGAAATCACGACGGCCATCGAGATCGGACGCCCCGCCCGCAGTATTCTGGACTACGCGGACGAACACGACATCGAGCACATACTCATGGGAAGTCACGGTCGCGAGGGCGTTTCGCGCCTCGTTCTTGGGAGCGTCGCAGAGCGTGTAGTTCGAGGGGCCCCGATACCGGTGACGATCGTTCGATAGGGCAGGCTTTGGGTCCGGGACTAGCGCTCCGCCGAAGAGAGCCAGAGGACGGCCGAGAGTGTTCGACCGCTGTCGTCTCACCTCGGGAAGATGGGGATAGATCGAACTAGCGAGTGGAATATCTCCGGTAGGTGTGGCTATATCTGTCTCATATACCCTTCGATAGGGCAGTCCTGTTGCGATCGGTGGTCGAGTCGGTCCGCTTGTCCGCGGGTTCACGCCGTATCCGAGGACACGCAGTCACCCGGGGAGCGTGGCCCAAACTGTCGGCGACCGTGGAGAGCCGAACTGAACGCGGTCAGAGGACGCTCCCGGACTGGAGAAGCGCGACCAGAACGGTCAGGACCGCGATCCCCGCGACAGTCGTCACGAAGATAGTGGTGCTCAGGTACTCTGGGGCCGTGAGCCCGTCCACGACGCTGCCGTCGGCGTATTCGATGGTCAGCGCGAGGGGGATGACGGCCGCAGGGGTGGCACACTCCAGGATGAACACGCGGGCGACGGTGGGGTCCGCAAAGTCCAGCGCGAACGCGATGCCGACCCCGACCACTGGGGCGACCCCGAGTTTCAACACTGACGGAGTAATCGTCCGGGATACCGCAGACACGTCGGTGTCTGCCAACTGGACCCCCAGTATCAGGAGCATGATCGGTATCGAGGAGTCGCCGACGAGAGCCAACGTGTCCATGACGGCGGTGTTCGTCGCCGGCACCGCTCCCCAGGCGCGCACGAGGACCGCCGCGACGACGGCGTACACCAGCGGCAGTTTGAATATCTCCTTGGCAGCACCCAGGGCACTCCTGTCTGTCCCTCGGGACGCGATGTACACGCCGAGCGTGTACACGAGCAGGTTCTGGATCGTGAGATAGAGGACCGCAGTGGTCCGACCGACGGCACCGAACGCGAACTCCGAGAGCGGAATGCCGATGAACCCGGAGTTGGGGATGGCCGCAGCGAGCATCAGCGCGCCCAGCAGCGGTCCCGACTCACCCGTCAGTCGGCCGGCGACCCAGGCGACGCCGATCATGACCAGCGCGTACGCGACGACGCCGACGCCGAGTTTGAGGACGGCAGCGCCACCCAGTTCGGTCGTCGCGATGCTGTGGAACGCGAGCACCGGGACCAGCACGTAAAGCCCGACCGTGTTCAGCGACGTAACGTCGACATCGGTCGTCCGCGTCAGCAGATAGCCCACGGCCGAAATCGCGAGGATCGGACCGACAGCACCGGTGAAGGCAGTGGTCAGCGACATCCGTGGTTACCACACCCCTGGACGGCCTGCGGGCGCTGAGAGCACGTGACACTCCGGACGGAAACTGGGCGACATCTAACTCCTCTCTCACTGTCGTCTCTTATCAAAGTACTCATCGAGTGCGGACGGACAGTTATCGGGGCGCCTCGAACCACGCTCCGTCAGACCGCTCGCGACCGCTTCACCCAGCCGATACGTGTGATCGCCTCCGCGCCGAGCTGAGCGAGGAGTCCAGCGGCTTCGAGGTCGTGGTCGGCGAAGGCGTCGACCACGACATCACCGGCACTGAGGACGCCGTGTTCGCCGATCGGGACGTACAGCCCCGACTGGAGTTCGCCGCGGTTGTGGTCGTCCTCGGTCATCTCGTGGTCGGCGTGGAGTTCGGGTTCGCCCGTCCGGAACGTCCGTGCCGCCGGCGTCTCCTCCTCGACGGAGTAGTCGGGACGATCACCGGCCCGTTCGAGACACTCCTCGGTCGCGACGACCGTCTCCAACCGCCTGTTGTTGGTGTCGCTCAGGCGGATGGTGGTGTTGACCAGCCCGAGGATGTTCTTCGCGGCGTCCGCGAGGATCTCCGCAACGTCCTGTCTCGTGCTGACGGAGCGGAGTTCCTGGCTCGTCTGTCGAAGCACCTCGATGCGTTGCTCCCTGCGTTTTACGTCCGTGATGTCCTGGACAGTTCCGTACAAGAAGGGGTCTCCGTCCGTCGAGCGCCCTGGGGTACAGTGCATACGGACCGAGTGACTGATCGTCCCCGCTCCGGCGAGCGTCGCGTCGACCGTGAACCCGTCCGAACCGGCGACCGCTCGATTGAATCGGTCGATAACCGCTGTCTCGTCGGCGTCCGTATAGTGAGCGACGAGGTCAGCGAACGAGTACCGCCGTTCCGGGTCGACGCCGTGGACTCGCTTGGCCTGGCGACTCCACACCGTCTCCTCGGTCGAGATATCGTGGAACCAGACGCCGATACCGGTGAGTTGCTCGACGCTGGACAGCAGTTCCTGGCGGTGATCCTCGTGTAACGATTCGATAGCTTGGTCGTCGGCCTGTGGAGAGTCACGCATGCGTATGTGACTCGTTGTCGGAGACATCACTAAATCCTTTCGTCCAGTGAGTCGAGCCCGTGTCCGAACCGCCGAGAGTACCGTCGCTCCGTCGGAAACCCAGCGGTGGGCTGTTGATCACCACGTAAGGAAGACCCACTGTCTGCGTCCTCAGCCACGAACACCGGGGTGGATCGGACGACGAACCGGACGCCAGTCGCAGTCGGATGAAGTGTCAGACTGCGAATTATATCGGCAGTGACGGTACTCGACCCGCAGGTCGTCGTGCTCGCCCGCTGTCGAGCCGAGCGACAATCATTCACATAATGTAAATAAAAACGGGGAGCTGCCGCCGATTCGCATTATGAAAACAATTATACGGATCCCCTATCATCTTTGATGTATGATTCAGGACATCAACGGTCGAACACTCAAGACGACTGAGCAATCACTGCGGATTCTGTCGCTGATTCTCGAACACGACGGCCTCACGCTCGCAGAGCTCGACGAGATGGTCGACAGTCCGAAGAGTTCGGTCCTCAGTCACCTCAACACGCTCTTGGAAAGCCGCTATCTGGTCAAGGAGGAGGGAAGATACTTCGTGAGTTTCAGAGTGGCGCTGCTGGGTGAGAAGGCCCGATACCGGTACCCAGACGAGGGGCACGTCAAAACAGTCATCGACGAGTTGGCGGAGACGACCGGGGAGGAGGCGAACTTCACGGTCTTCGAACACGGTCGGCTCCTGATGTTCTACGGCACATCCGGTCACGCGGCGACCAGTGAGACCGACTTCGACTACCGCTCTGAGTACTATCTCCACGATACGGCGGCCGGAAAGGCCATCCTGTCGGAGCTCGACACCGAGAGAGTCGAACGAATCCTCGATACGTGGGGGCTGCCCCGGGAGTCCGAGGCGACGATCACGGACCGGGACGCGCTGTTCGACGCTCTCGAAGCGACTGCCGACCGCGGTTACGGGGTCGTCGACGAGGAGTTCGCGCCCGGACTCGTCGCCATCGGAGCGCCGGTCCACGCAGCCGATGGGACCATCCTGGGTGGTATCAGTGTCGGCGGGCCGAAGTACCGGGTCGACAGCGTCCGCGTCGACCACGAACTGGCGGAGCATCTGCTCGACGCCGTGGGATCGCTGGAGTCGGCCCTCCAGTCGAAGCGCGAGTAGCATGGACTAACGCTCGTACAGGTGTTACGGGGACGCTTTCGGTGAGCCGGCCACTGCGGACGAGCGGGTACCGCCCGCATCGTAGCACTAACAGATGTACATATGGTAGTTTACTCGCCGGAGGGCGCCAGCGATATCCCACATCAGCAGTTATCGCATAATGCGAACGCTCCGTCTCTCGGAGTTCGTGACCCGTGTCTGCGGCCCTGAGCGAGAGATATGTGAACTGCTCTCGTACCACGATGATCGTCGATTCGCATTATGCGAATTATTGTCCGTGTCGTGGATTCGATTCGTCGTTCAACGGCCGGCATCTCGGCTGCCAGCACAGCGCTGTCCATAATGATCGAAAGTAAACAATTACGCGGAACGGCGGCGATAGCACATACAACATGGTTAATTCACCAGAAGTTTTAAATAGTTTATTCTCGGACATTCTCACGGACGTACCAATCATGACTGAACGCGCAGACCAGACAGACCAGTCCAGGCGAAAGTATCTCAAAACGGTCGGAGCCGCCGGCGCCCTCGTCGGCCTCGCAGGGTGTGGCGGGGACGGCGGCAGTGGTGGCGGTAGCGGTGGTGGCAGCAGCGGTGACAGCGGCGGCGGCAGCGGTGGTGGCGAAAACGAGTATGCTGCCATCGGGAACTTCCCGCCGGAAGGTAACACGGTGTCGATCGGGTTCAACGGGCCGACTTCGGGTGCACTGGGTCCAGACGGGCAGGACCAGGAGAAAGGGTTCGACCTCGCGGTCAAGCATCTCAACGACGGCGGCGGTCTCGTCGATTACTGGGATCGGTTGGAGGGCGGCGGAATACTGGGATCCCAGGTCGAGCCGACCAAAGCCGACACCGCGGGAAGCGCCGATACCGCGCAGGACAACATCGACCGGATGATCCAGCGCGACAACATCCAGTTCTGGACCGGTGGCATGTCAAGCACGGTGACCATGGCGATGCAGAACGTCGCCCAGCGCGAGAAAGTGCCGTTCATGGGTGGGAACTCCACCTCGGCGGGTATCTCCGGGGAGAACTGTTCGCGGTACTACTTCCACCCGACGTTCCACGCCGAGATCATCGGGATGGCGATGGGCGAGGCCGCCCCCTCCGTCCTCGGGGAGGACCGGTCGCTGTTCCACATCTACATGGACTACTCCTACGGGCAGTCCAACCGCGACGCCGCCCGCAAGTACCTCACCGAACAGGGTCCGTGGGAGGACGCTGGCGGCGCCGCCATCGCAGAGGGAGAAACCGACCACAGTTCCCAGATTCAGGCGCTGGAAGACTCCGGCGCCGACACGCTGTACTTCTCCAGTTTCGGCAACTTCGCGGCCAGCGGGCTCGCACAACTGCGCGACGCCGGACTGACCGACGACATCGATGTCATCATCCCCCACGTCAGCGCGTTCACCCTGGACCCCCTCGGCGCGGACGCCGAAGGGGTCCTCGGCATGGAGCCGTGGAACCCCAACGCGGACAACGAGGCCAGTCAGGTCTTCGTCGAGTCCTACCAGCAGGAGTACGACGAGACGCCCAACCAGAGTTCGTTGCACACCTACGAGTCGATGATGGTGTACGCGGCCGCCGTCGAGGAGGCCGGGACGTTCCATCCGCCGACGGTCGTCAGGACTCTCGAAGAGTTCGAGTGGAGCCTCGCCTGGGGCGATTCGACCTACCGCGAGTGTGACCACCAGGTCGAGCGACCGTGGTACCTCGTGCAGGGTGTCGGCGACGACCGGGCCGAGGAACTCGGGATCCGCACCGAGATCGTCGAGACGACGGACCCGCTCGTCTACGAGTGTGACTCGTTCCCGGCGTCGAACTGCGCGATGAGCGAGAACGCCTACGGGGACGAGTAAGACGAGGCAGTCGGGCTGGGTCGTACGCGACGAGCACGCTATCCCTGAGTCACCCCGTCACCAGGGACCGCCAGAGCCGACGCATCGGTCCGGTGTCCGCCCCGACGGAACCGGTGTAAGCACAAGATTCAAATATTGGTGTCGTCATTCTTTATCGTGTACATCATGAGACGCGGAATCATAGCTAGAGGACGGTGCCGGCGATGAGCATCGACGGGATCGTCGGATTCCTCTTCATCGCGCTGAGCGTGGCATCGCTGTACCTGTTGGTGTCGGTCGGGCTGTCGATCGTGTTCGGATCGCTGAAGTACGTGAACATGGCACACGGAGTGCTGTATCTCGGAGGTGCGTACATCGGGCTCCTCATCGCTTCGAGCGAGCAGTACGGTGGGTTACTGAGCGAGTTCGGGCAGGTCGGCCTCGACTGGGGGTTCGTCCCGGCGCTGGTGCTGACGCCGCTCGTGATCTTCGCAGTCGGGGTCGTCATGGAGCGGTTCATCGCGAAACCGTTCTACGAGCGGGATCTCCTCGATCAGCTCCTGGTGACGTTCGGTATCCTGATCGCCGCCCAAGAGCTCGTCGCGATCGTCTTCGGTCGGACAGGGACGATCTATCCGCGTCCCGACTGGCTCACGGGTGCGATCTCGCTCCCCGTGATCGGGACGCCGCCCGGGATGAGCGCGGCGTCGACGATCCGTGTGCTGGTCGTCACGCTCACGTTGGTGCTGATCGTGGCGATCTTCGCGTTCTTCAAGTACACTGATTACGGGCTCGCGGTTCGCGCGGGGACCGAGGACTCGGAGATGACACAGATGCTCGGTATCCGTGTCGGCCGGCCGTTCCTGCTGATATTCGCCGTCGGGTCCGCGTACGCCGGGCTCGCCGGCGTCCTCGGCGGGTCGCTGTTCAACGTCACGTCCGGTATCGGCATGGAGATCATCATTCCGTCGCTCGTCATCGTCATCATGGGCGGTGTCGGCAGTCTCAGAGGGACGGTCATTGGGGCACTACTCGCCGGCCTCTTCTTCGCGACGGCGACGGAACTCGTCCCGAGTATGACCCGTGCGAGCATCTACCTGCTCGCGATCCTCGTACTGACGATCAGACCGAGCGGCATCTTCCCCTCGACGGAGATCGGCCAATGAGCACGGACACCATCCACGAGAGCACGGACGGTGAGTCGTCGTTGATCAGCTGGGAAACGTGGGACGGGATCAAACACACCGAGTGGTTCGTCTCCCTGTCGGCGGTGCTTTTCGTCCTCCTGTTCTCGTACGCCTTCGGCCGCGCGCCAGTCGTCTCGGACCTTCTGCGTGGGTACCACGGACTCGCGATAACGGTCCTCATCTGGTCGATCTTCGCGCTCGGGTTCAACCTCCTCCTGGGCCAGACCGGCCTGCTCTCCTTTGGTCACGCGATGTTCTTCGGGACGGCGAGTTACGCATCGGCGCTGTTCGCGATCCACGTGTACAACGATCCGCTCGTCGTCATCCTGGTCGGCATGCTGGCCGCGATCGTCCTCGGCGTGATCGCTGCGCTGCTCCTCCTGCGGCTGCACACGGTGTACTTCTCGATCGTCGCGCTCGCTATCGCACAGTTCCTGTACTTCCTCGCACGGGAGCCACTGGTCGAGATCACCAAAGGGATCAACGGGCTGGACGTGCCACGGGTCCCGCTGCTTGGTCTCGTCGACCTCGAACACGAGTACGGCGGCCTCCTTGGAATGCTCGTCGTGAACAACCTGTACCTCTTCGTCGGCGTCTTCTTCGTCGCCGTCGTCGCGTTCATTACACGGGTCCGGAAGTCCCCGTACGGACTGATCTTCAAGGCGATCCGCGAGAACGAGACGCGCACCGCCTTCGTTGGGCTCAACGTCTGGCGCTACAAGTTCGCGGCGTTCATGCTCTCGGCGGCGATCGTTGGACTCGCCGGAGGGCTGATGGCCGTCAACACGCAGTTCGCCGGCGTCGAGCGGCTCTACTGGTCCGTCAGCGGCGACATCGTCGTGATGGCTGTCCTCGGCGGACTGGGCACGATCGCCGGACCGGTCATCGGGACGTTCGTGTTCTTCTACTTCAAGGGGATCGTCAACGGCTTCCCCACGCTCGGGAACTACTGGCTGCTCCTGCTGGCGCTCTCGTTCACGACCGTCGTGTGGGTCTATCCCGACGGGATCTGGGGGATGATCACGGACTTCACCGCAGCACTCCGTGACCCGAAGGCGCTACTGGCGAAGACGAAACGGCGACTCGCCGGACTGAGTCCGCTCGGCGACTCCACGGGAGGTGACCGCTGATGGCGCTGCTCGAAACCAGGGGACTGACCAAACGGTTCGGCGGGCTCACGGCACTCGACGGCGTCGACATCGCCGTCGAGGAGGGTGAACTGGTCTCGCTGATCGGTCCCAACGGCGCCGGCAAGTCGACACTGATCAACACGATAACCGGGCGGCTGGAACCGACCGAGGGCGACGTTCACTACGCGGGGACGGACCTCGTCGGGATGGAGCCGTTCGAGATCGCCCAACTCGGCGTCGGGCGGTCGTTCCAGACCGCGTCGATCCTCCCGGAACTCACGGTCCGGGAGAACATCCAGGTCGCGTCGTTCGCCGCGGAACACGGCTCGTTCAGGGTCAACTTCCTCCGCCGTCGGGACTCGTTCGAGGACGTGCAGGCGCGGACGAACGACATCCTGGAGACCATCGAACTCGACTCGAAGGCAGGTGTGGAGGCCGGATCGCTGCCCTACGGCGACAAACGGCGGCTCGAAGTCGCCATCGGGCTCGCGACCGATCCGGACCTCCTGTTCATGGACGAACCGACCGCGGGGATGTCTCCAACGGAGACCGAGATGACGGTGAACCTCATCGACGATCTGCTGGAAGAGTGGGGGATGACTGTCTTCCTCGTCGAGCACGACATGGACATCGTCTTCGATATCTCGGACCGCATCTTCACGCTCCACCAGGGCGAACTGATCGCGAAGGGAACGCCCGCGGAGATCAGAGAGCACCCGGCCGTTCGAGAGGCCTACCTCGGAGGTGAAGAATGAGCCTCCTCGAACTGGACGGGATCCACGCCTACTACGGCCCGAGCCACATCCTGCGTGGCGTCTCGCTCGGCATCGACGAGGGCGAAATCGTCACGCTGCTGGGGCGAAATGGGGCCGGAAAGACGACCACGGTCCGGAGTATCGCGGGCACCGAGCCGCCGGAAGTCCGGTCCGGGACGATCCGGTTCGACGGCTCGGACATCACGGACTGGCCGGCCGACGACGTGGCGATGGGCGGTATCGGTGTCGTGCCCGAGGGGCGTCGGCTCTTCACCGAACTGACCGTCGAGGAGAACCTCCAGCTGTCGAAGATCACTCGCGGGTGGTGGAACACCGTTCGACGGGGCGGACTCGGCGGCGGCGAGAGCACGATGTCGATCGGTGAACTGTACGACCTGTTCCCGCGGCTCGACGAGCGCCGCGAGCAGCAGGCCGGCACGCTCTCGGGCGGCGAGCAGCAGATGCTCTCGATCGCCCGGACGCTCCGGTTGCCGGACCTGGATCTCCTGTTGCTGGACGAGCCGACGGAGGGGCTGGCACCACAGATCGTCCAGACGGTCGGCGACTCGATCGATCAGATCGCCGACCAGGGGCTGACGGTGTTGCTCATCGAGCAGAACGTCCGGGAGGCGCTCCGTATCGCCGACCGCGGCTACGTCCTCGACCAGGGCGACATCGTCTACGAAGGCACCGTCGACGAACTCGAACAGGAAGACCTCGACGAGTACCTCGTGGTCTGAGCCCGCTCGGGGCGACAGGATTATCTTCCTGACGCCGGAACGGTCGTACATGCCAACGTATCGCAGGCGACAGTTTCTCGCTGCGGTTTCGGCCTCCGGACTCGCACTCACAGCAGGGTGCCAGACGCCGTCGGGGTCGGCTTCGGAGAGCCACCCGGTCTCCGAACCGATCACCTCGTGGCCGACCTTTCGCGGGGGGCGACACAACACCGGGTACACGGGCGGGGCGTCGATGACCGGATCGAGCCCGTCCATTACCTGGACCTACGAGGCCGACGGGCCGTTCTGGGGGAGTCCGATCGTCGCCGACGGCACCGTCTACATCGGGGGTACGGACAACTCGCTGTACGCCATCGACGCCGAGACCGGCGATGAGGAGTGGTCGTTTCCGGCCCACCACCGGATCGAAGCTACGCCGGCCTACAGCGACGGCACGGTCTACGTCGGATCCTACGACAAGCGGCTGTACGCCGTCGACGCGGCGTCGGGCGAGGAACAGTGGCGTCGAACGTTCGACGGCCTCATCCGGGGCAGTCCGACGGTGTGGAACGGTTCCGTCTACGTCGGCGTCGGCTGTCACAACCTCGCCTGTGCGTGGTACGCGGAGGACGAGGGCGTCCCGGAGAACGGCTGGTTCGTCTCGCTCGACGCCGCAAGCGGGGAGACGAACTGGCGGTACGAGGTCGGGAACGAGGTCGTGAGCAGCCCGGCCGTCACCGACGGCATGGTGTACGTCGGCGCGTCGGACGGGAACCTCTACGCTCTGGGCCCCTCCTCGGGTGCCGTCGAGTGGACCTACGAGACCCGAGACATGATCTGGTCGAGTCCAGCCGTCGCTTACGGGACGGTGTTTATCACCGACTGGAACGGCAACGTCCACGCAGTCGACGCAGCTACGGGGGAGCAGGCGTGGCTCGCCGACACGGCCGGTAGATACATCTCGGGCTCCGTAGCAGTCGACGAGGAGTCCGTCTACGTCGGTCACACGCCGTACAACACCCTCGACGACCCGACGACGAACTACGCGAAGATATTCCGCTTCGACCGCGAGAGCGGCACCGAAAGGTGGGCCTTCGAGACGCCGGCGCTGGAGGTCGGGAGTAGCCCGGTCGTCACCGACGACCACCTCTACGTCGGCAGTCATCGACAGACAGAGGGCGAGGATGTCGGTGTGCACGCGCTCACGACGGACGGCGAAGAAGCGTGGTTCCTGGAGATCGGCGGGCGCGGCGTCGGGTCCAGTCCGGCACTGGTCGACGGAGTGCTCTACTTCGGCGGCACTGACGGAACCGTGTACGCGGTGGAGTAGCGAGAGGCGGGCGTTTCGATACTGTTCGGGACCAGGCGGTGGTCGACGCTTACGGCTCCGGGAACTCCCCCGGCGGGAACACCGTCGCCTCGTCCAGGTCGCGTATCTCGGCCTCCGGTCCGGGCGGGCCGTACACCGCCATGAACCGGAGTGGTTCCCAGGACGTGTTGATCGTGCTGTGTTCAACGCCGCTGGGGATGAACACCATCTCGCCCGCACTGACCGACCGTTCCTCGTCGGCGATCGTCTGTGTGCCCTCCCCGCTGAGGAAGTAGAGGATCTCCTCGCTGTCGGGGTGAGTGTGGCGCTCGTGGCCCTTGCCCGGTTCGAGCACCACGACACCGGCACTGAACTCCTCTGACCCGGTCACGTCGGGGGCGTTCAGCCACTTCAGCGTCCCCCAGTCCAGTCGTATCGTCTCGACATCGTCCGGTTGGACGAACCGCTTGTTGGCTGGCATAGCGTTTGGTAACGAACAGCAAGATGTATTAAATTTTTTGATCAGAGCGGTAGCCGAGTGCGGGTTCCGATATCCACGGACGCTCTCGGGCCGGGGAACGCTCCGCGCAATCGACCCAAATCTTGATTAGGCCCGATTCCGACTAGCTCAGTGGAACATGAAGTTTGCGCGAAGCGAGTCGCTAGAGCGGCTAGAATCGACTGTGGAAAACGACGAGCCGGTCGTCGGCGCGGGAGCGGGGACGGGAATCTCGGCGAAGTTCGCCGAGCGCGGCGGCGTGGACCTGCTCATCATCTACAACTCGGGCCGGTACCGGATGAACGGTCGCGGGTCGCTTGCAGGTATCCTCCCCTACGGCGACGCCAACGAGATCGTCCTAGAGATGGGACAGGAGGTGCTCCCCGTGGTCGAGGACACGCCGGTACTGGCGGGCGTCAACGGGACCGACCCGTTCCGCGAGATGGACGTGTTCATCGAGGACCTCCGTCGCCGCGGGTTCTCGGGCGTCCAGAACTTCCCCACGGTGGGGCTCATCGACGAGGACAGTTCCTTCCGCAAGAACCTCGAAGAGACCGACATGGGCTACGACAAGGAAGTCGAGATGATCCGTGAGGCCAGCGATCAGGGGATGTTGACCTGTCCGTACGTCTTCAACGAGTCCCAGGCTCGGGAGATGGCCGAGGCCGGTGCCGATGTCATCGTCTCCCACATGGGGCTGACCACATCGGGCGACATCGGCGCCGAGACTGCCTTGAGTCTCGACGAGGCCGCCGAGCGCGTCCAGGCACACCACGACGCGGCCACGAGCGTTAACGACGACGTGCTGGTCATCTGCCACGGCGGCCCGATCGCCTGGCCGGAAGACGCACAGTACGTCCTCGACAACACCGAGGGCGTCGTCGGCTTCTTCGGTGCCTCCAGCATCGAGCGCCTCGCGACCGAGGACGCGATCGAGAACCAGGCGCGCGAGTTCAAGGAGATGGAACTCTCATGAGCAGGCCGATCGGATGGAGGCGAGTGGGATGACCGTCGTCGTCGTCGGGACGCTCGATACGAAAGGCGAGGAGATCGGCTTCGCCCGCGACGTTGTGCAGGCACAGGGTGTCGACACGCATCTCGTCGATGTCAGCGTCATGGGAGAGCCGGAGATCACGCCCGATACCCCCGCCAGTGCGGTCGCGGAGGCCGGCGGGTCGACGCTCCAGTCGCTCCGCGACGAGGGGGACCGTGGCGTGGCGATGGAAGTGATGGGCAAGGGCGCGGCCTCGATCGTGACCGAGCTCCACGAGGCGGGCGAGCTAGACGGCATCCTCGGACTCGGCGGATCGGGAAACACGTCCATCGCGACCACCGCGATGCGGGCGCTCCCCGTCGGTGTGCCCAAACTCATGGTCTCGACGATGGCCTCCGGGGACACCGAGCCCTACGTCGGGGCCAGCGACATCGCGATGCTGTACTCCGTCGCGGATATCGAGGGACTGAACCAGCTCTCGCGGACGGTCATCTCGAACGCCGCGCTCGCGGTCGTCGGGATGGCCACCAACGATCCGGACGTGGAGGAGTCCGAGAAACCGACCATCGGGCTGACGATGTTCGGCGTCACGACGCCGTGCGTGCAGGCGGCCCGCGAGCGACTCGAAGCGAAGGGGTACGAGACGATCGTCTTCCACGCCACCGGCACCGGCGGCCGGGCGATGGAGAACCTGATCGAGGAAGGCGTCATCGACGGCGTCCTCGACGTGACGACGACCGAGTGGGCCGACGAACTCGTCGGTGGGGTGCTGTCGGCCGGCCCCGAACGGCTCGATGCGGCGGCAGAACGGGGAATCCCGCAAGTGGTCGCGCCCGGTGCGCTGGACATGGTCAACTTCGGCCCGCGTGACTCCGTCCCCGAGGAGTTCGAGGGCCGGACCTTCCACGTCCACAACCCACAGGTCACGCTGATGCGGACGACCCCGGAGGAGAACGCCGAACTCGGGCGGATCATCGCGGGGAAGCTCAACGACGCGACCGGGCCGACGGCGCTGGCCCTGCCGCTCGGTGGCGTCTCGATGCTTTCCAAACCGGGTGAAGCGTTCCACGACCCCGACGCCGATCGAGCGCTGTTCGACGCGCTCCGTGACACCCTCGACGACGGAGTCGAACTGATCGAGTCCGACGCCGCGATAAACGACGAGTCGTTCGCCGAACTCCTGGTGGACACGCTCGAGGCCTCCATGGACGGTGCAGGAAGCGATTGACGACGCCCGGAGAGCGCAACTACGCCGTGGCTCGGCGGTGCCCGCGGTGACGACTAACGCACCCGATAGTCGACTCTCGGGACCACGAGTGTCGCTGTGAGTGGCCGGTCGAACCCTTCCGAACCCGGAGCATTCGAGAGTACTCTCTGTGGCCCGAGCGAGCGGTATCGCTGCGATCGACCCAAGTAACACGACCGACGACAGCGATGTCGACTGGTGTGAAGCGGCCAGCCTAGCGTCATAGAGCCATCGCCGGGTGAAAGAATGGTACACATGTGAGAACGACACTCGAATGAGACCAACCGAATCTTCCTCCCGACTTAATAGCGGAGTTTGTCACTGTTTCTGCCCGGATATCCGAAAACAGTGCCACGGGCAGCAGCAAACTGCCGATTTCTAGTTGATGGCGCGCAACATAGGTGTATACCCGCGTATATGTTTGTACATATTCTTTGTAGGTATTATATCTTGGTACCCAGTCGGTATTTGAAGGTATCTTTCGGGGTATTGTGCGACTATGTATCGTGAGAACGTTCGAAGGGAGTAGGGTGTCCCCTCAGAACCGATGGCGAGAGCCGTAGGTCGCCGATCAGTCGAGATCGACCGGTTGTCCGCGCTGTGCGCTCTCGTAGATGGCGTCGATAGTTCGCATCACGGCGACGCTCTCCTCGCGGTCGACCCGGGGCGTCTCACCGGCGGCGACACAGTCGGCAAAGTGCTCGATCTCGCGGCGGTAGTGGTCGACCGGCTCGAACCGCTCGGTCACTTCGCGTTCGCCGACACCGTAAGTCAGCTCCGTGGCGTTGTCGACGCCAACGTCGAAGGTCGGCTCGGCGCGAAGCCAGCCGTCGGTCGTCTCGACGCGGTAGTACTGGGTCAGCGGCGTCTCGAAGCCGGACTGGAGGCGAGCGCTCGCGCCGTCGCCGTACTCCATGACACACGCCATCTCCGTCTCGACGCCACAGTCCCGTCGGTCGGTGGTCGTCGCGTACACCCGTTCGGGGTCACCGAGGAACAGGCGTGCGGCGCTGACGGCGTAACAGCCAACGTCCATCACACTACCGCCGGCCAGGTCCGGATCGAGCCGGATGTCGTCGGCGCCGTCGGGCATTCGGAACGTAAACGTCGACGTGACGTTCCGGACCTCGCCCAGCTCCGACTCGACGATCTCGACGGCCCGCTCGGTGAGCGGGTGGTAGCGGTACATGAACGCCTCCATGAGAGTGACGCCGCGCTCCTCGCAGTAGTCGAAGACCGCTTCGGTCTCGGCGGCGCTCGCAGTGAGGGGTTTCTCACAGACGACGTGGAGCCCGGCGTCGGCGGCCGCCCGAACCCACTCCGCGTGGTGGCCGTTGGGCAACGGGATGTAGACCGCGTCGAGCGAGTCGTCCGCCAGCAGTGTGTCGTACCCCTCGTAGCTCTCGGGGATCCCCAGCCGTTCGGCCACAGCCGCAGCGCGATCCTCGTCCCGTGAGGAGATGGCCGCGACTTCGTGTTCGCTGTGCTGGATGCCCGGAATGACCGAGTCGATACCGATGTCCGCCGTGCTGAGGACGCCAAATCGCATACCACGAACCCCGACCGAGACAGTGATAAGTGTTACCGTCGCCTACGAGTGGGTGACGTTGAGTTCGATGACGTTGGCGACCTCCAGCACTTTCCCGGCGAGTTCCTCGCGGAACCGTTCGCCGCGGAGCCGGTTGGTCGGGCCGGACGCACTGATGGCACCGATGACCTCGTCGCCGTCGTCTCTGATCGGCGCGGCCACACAGCGCAGGCCGTCGATGCGCTCCTCGTCGTCGAACGCGACCCCCTGCTCGCGGACCTCGGCGAGGGCGTCGTCGAGTTCGCTCCGGGTGCCGATCGACTGGTCCGTCGGCGCGTCCAACCCGTGACGGTCGACGATCTCGTCGACCTCCCCGGGCGGCAGAAAAGCGAGGATGGCCTTCCCGAGCGCCGTCGTGTGCAGCGGGACCCGGGTCCCGACGTGTGCTTTCACGCGGACCGCCTGGTCGCCGTATGCGCGGTAGAGATACGTCCCACGGCCGTGTTCCTCGACGAGTAAGTTGGCGAGTTCGCCGGTCTCGTCGGCCAGGCGATCCACCTCCGGCTTGGCGATCTCGAACAGTTTCTCCACGTGGCGTGCGTACGCACCGAGTTCGAGAAACCGGAGTCCGACACGGTACTCGGTGTCCTCTCTGACGACGTACTCCTCCTGTTCGAGCGTGCTGAGGTAGTTGTGGGCGGTGCTCTTTGGCACGTCGAGATGCTGTGCGAGTTCGGTCACGCCCGCCCCGTCCAGTGTCTTCAAGGCGTCGAGTATCTCGAAGGTCGTCGCGACAGACTGGAGTGGGTTTCGAGCTGGCGTGGGCATACCGGGACAACGACACTGGTCTACAAAACTGTTGTCGTCACTCCAGCGTGACCACGTCGCCGGTGTCGGCGGCCTCGTGGAGCGCCTGGATGATCCGCATATCTTGGAGGCCGTGGCGGCCGTCCGGAACGATGTCCCCACCGGTGAGCACGCGGTCGGCGAAGTAGTCGAACTCCTCGCGCATCTCCCGCTGAGAGTCGACCGCCGCGTTCTCGATAGTCGCCGAGAGGTCACCGCGCGAGAGATGCATGGTACAGGTGCCGTGAAACGCCGGCCGCAGATCGATCTGGCCCTCGGTGCCGGTGAGCTTGAGCTGGGTGTCCCTGTGGGCGTTCTGGCTGGTCGTCGTGACCATCTTCACGTCGCCCTCAAGTGCGAGCAGCGACCCCGAGCGCTCGTCGGGCACGTCCGCGAACGCCTCGTGGTGGGAACTCATCCGGGACTGTACCGCGACCGGGTCCCGGTCCAGCAAGAACCGAGCAGTGTTTACCGAGTAGATGCCCAGATCGGTGACCGAGGTGCCGTAGCCCGAGACATCGGGGTCGAGCCGCCACTGGTCGTGGTCGGGGATCATCTCCAGCAGCGGCTGGCTGTTGTTGCCGTACACCGACACCGGTTCGCCGATGAACCCCTCGTCGAGTAGGTCCCGCGCCCGGCGGACGGTCGGGTCGGTGTGCATCCGGTAGGCGATCATCAGCGGCACGTCCGCCCGCTCGCAGGCGTCGACCATCGCCTCGGCCCGCTCGACGGTCGACTCCATGGGCTTCTCACAGAGGACCGCCTTCCCGAGATCCGCTGCTGTCTCGACGTACTCCAGATGGTAGGCGTTTGGCGTTCCGAGATACACCGCGTCGTAGGCGTCGGCCGCGGCTCCGTCGTGGAACTCGTCGTAACTGATCCCGTTGTCGACGCCGTTCTCGTCGGCCAGCCGCTCGGCCTTCTCCGCCGAGGAGCTGACGAGCGTGGTCGCTTCACAGCGGTCCGTGTTCCCGATCGCGGGCAACGCCTCGTCGATCGTCCACCAGCCAAGCCCCAGCAGGGCGAGGCGGACGGTCCCCTCCGTGGTGGTCTGCCAATCGCGCTCCTCGTAGCTGTCGAACCAGTCGTACATCGGCCGTCGATACCGGCGGCACGGGCTAAAAGCTTCCCAAAGGAGCGGTCGAACCGTCAGCGCGTCAGTCGTAGAGTTCCGACACGTCGAAGACCGGCTTGCAGGTCTCGCCGCCGACGAACGCTTCGAAGGCCTCGTCGGCGTCTAACAGCGAGAACCGGTCGTCGACGAACGTCTCGCAGTCGACCGCGCCGCGGTCGATCAGGCGCAGCGAGCGCTCGAAGTCGTCGTACATCGACGCGTAGGAACACTGGAGGTCGATCTCCGAGCGGACCAGCGGCGAGTACTCCATGGTCGTCTCGCCGGTCTGGCCGACCAGGACGATCTGGCCGCCCTTCCGGACCTCGTCGACGGCGGAGGGGAGCCCCGAGGGGTGGCCGGTCGTGTCGAACACCACGTCGTAGCCGACGCCGTCGGTGAGTGACTCGCGACGGGCCGCTACGTCGTCCTCGGCGATGTTGAGCGTCTCGAAGCCCAGGTCCTCGGCCAGGGGAAGCCGGTAGGTGGCGTCCTGCCCGACGCCGGAGACGACGACGGTCGCGCCCTGTGCGCGGGCGATCTGTGCGGTCAGAAGGCCGATCGGCCCCGGCCCTTCGACGAGGACGCGGTCGCCCGCGGTCACCCGGGAGTTCTCGATGACCGCCCGGGCGCCGATGCTCGTCGGCTCGACCACGGCCGCGTGTTTCTGGGGGACCGAGTCGGGCACCGGGTGGAGCGCACGCTCCGGGACGGAGACGAACTGCTCGTAGGCCCCGTCGTGGTCGACGCCGGTGATGACCGCGTCCTGGCAGACGTTCGACTCGCCGATCTCACACTGGTAGCAGTCGCCACAGCCTCGGATCGGGCGCTCGACGACGCGGTCGCCGACGGAGAACTTCGACACCGCGTCACCGGTCTCGACGACGCGCCCGGCGTACTCGTGCCCGATGACTGTCGGGAGCTCCATCCGCTCGAAGGCCGATTCGAACTCGTAGATTCCGGCGTCGCTGCCACAGAGCCCCGCGTAGTCGACTTCCACGAGCGCCTCGTCGGGCGCTGGCTCCGGGCGACTCCGGTCGACGAACTCCATTGCGCCGTGGCTACGACGCACTTTTGCTAAGCCACGCATACGCGTACGGATTCGACCGAGACTAATAATTCTATGGTTCCGTGGTCGCCGTCCACAAAGGTAAAATACGGCCGCGCCGACCCACTGTCTATGGACTCCTACGACCACACACCAGTCTCTCTCGACGGCAAGCGCGCGGTCGTCGTCGGCGGGACGAGCGGCATCGGACAGGCAATCGCCCTCGGGTTCGCAGCCGAGGGGGCAGACGTGATCGCGACCAGTCGCAGCGAGGACGCCGTCAGTGAGACGGCCGACGCCATCGAGGAGTACGGCGTCGATACGGCCCGAGTGACCTGTGACGTGACCGAGCGCGAGACGCTCGACGCGCTGCGGGAGACGGCCCAGGCGGAACTGGGCGGTATCGACGCTGTCGTCGCCTCACAGGGCGCGATCTCCCGGGAGTCGGTGCTGGGTATCGACGACGAGTCCTGGGAGTTCGTCACCGACGTGGCGCTGGACGGCGTCCGTCGGGTGACCCAGGCGCTCGTCCCCGGGATGGACGGCGACGGAGCGGTCGTCAACATCTCCTCGCTTGCGGCGCGGTTGGCGATGGCGGACCTGCCGGCCTACGCGGCGGCCAAAGGCGGCGTTGAGTCGTTCACGCGCGCGTCGGCAAAGGAACTGGCCCCGGAAGTGCGCGTCAACGCGATCGCACCCGGGTTCGTCATCACGCCACAGAACGCCGACACGTACGCCGAGGGGACCGAGAAACGGGCCGAGATCGACGACCGGACGCCGCTGGGGCGGGTCGCCGACCGCGAGGAGATCGTCGGCGCAGCGGTCTTCCTCGCAAGCGACGCCGCGTCGTTCGTCACGGGCGAGGTGCTCACCGTCGACGGTGGATTCGCGGACAGCGCGTTCTGACCGCAGTCGACACGCCGGCGACCGGGCGACCCCGGTCAGTCGAGTTCTCTCCTGAGTCGGTGTGGTGAAAAGCAGCAGGTGAGTTCGAGTCGCAGAAACACGCCGAGAGGGGCCGGCGACCTTACAGCCGCAGTTCCTGCTCGGCGAACTCCAGTTGGCGGTTGTGGAGCGCCTCGCCGCTGGCGGCGTCGAAGACGTGGACGGTCTCCGGGGGAATGTAGACACGGACGGTCTCGCCGGCGTCGACCTGTTTCATCCCCTCGGTAGTCGCGACGAGGTCCTCTGTTCCCTCCGTCTCACCGGGGAACTCCAGGTGGACGACGTTCTGGTTGCCCATCGGTTCGACGACGGTGGCGGTCATCTCGAACTCGTGGGCGGGGTTGTCGGCGGACTCGCCGATCTCGATGTCCTCCGGGCGGATGCCAAAGACGAGATCCGTCGCGTCGCCGACGGCGTCGGCGATGTCCATGGGGAGGGGATACTGGATGCGGTCGGTGACGAACGACGACCCCTCGCGCCTGCCGGTGAGGAAATTCATCGACGGCTCGCCGATGAACTGGGCGACAAAGAGGTTCGCCGGCTCGTGGTACAGCTCCAAGGGCCGACCGACCTGCTGGAGTTTCCCGTCGTTCATCACGGCGATGCGGTCGGACATCGTCATCGCCTCGGTCTGGTCGTGGGTGACGTAGACGGTCGTCACGCCGAGTTGCTGCTGGAGTTGCTGGAGTTCGGTGCGCATCTCCGCGCGGAGTTTCGCGTCCAGGTTCGAGAGCGGTTCGTCCATCAGGAACACCTCGGGGTCCCGGACGATGGCCCGTCCCAGCGCGACCCGCTGTTGCTGGCCGCCCGACAGTTCGCCGGGGAGGCGATCGAGGAGGCCCTCGATGCCCATCATCGAGGCGGCTTCGGTGACCCGGTCGTCGATCTCGGCGTCCGAGAGGTCGGTCGCCTCCTCCAGCCCGAACGACATGTTCCCGCGGGCGGTCTTGTGCGGGTACAGCGCGTAGGACTGGAACACCATCGCGATGTCCCGATCCTGGGTCCGCACGTCGTTCTGGACCGAATCGTCGAGGCGGATCTCGCCGTCGGTGATCGTCTCCAGCCCGGCGATCATCCGCAGGGTGGTGGACTTCCCACAGCCCGACGGGCCGACCAGCACGAGGAACTCGCCGTCGGGAATCTCGACAGAGATGTCGTCGACCGCGACGATCTCCTCGTCGCCGTCCTCGAACACCTTCGTCACGTCGTCGAGTATCAGTCGGGACATTAGACGTTCGTCACCTCCGTGGCCGCGGCCAGTCGGCGCGTGTGCAACGCCTCGCCGCTTGCGGCGTCGAAGACGTGGATGTCGTCGGGGTCCAGTGTCGCGACGACCGACTGGCCGGACTCGACGATGTCGGTGCCACTGGTCAGGGCGTGCACCAGTTCCGTCCCCTCCGTGTCCGCGGTGTGGTGCAGGTGGACGACGTTCTGGTCGCCGTGTGGCTCGACGACGCTCACCTCCATCGGGAACTCGTGATCCTGGAGGGGGGTGTCGTACTCCTCGGCCGGGGCGATGGAAACGTCCTCCGGGCGGATACCCAGCACCACCTCGTCGACACCCCCAACGGCCTCCCGGATATCGCCGTCGAAGGGGTACTCGACGAACTGGCCGTCGAAGGTCCCGCGCCTGACGGTGCCGGTGAGGAAGTTCATCATCGGCTCGCCGATAAAGCCCGCGACGAAGCGGTTCGCGGGCGCGTGGTACAGTTCGAGGGGTTTGCCCACCTGCTGGAGTTCCCCGTCGTCCATCACGGCGATGCGGTCGGACATCGTCATCGCCTCGGTCTGGTTGTGGGTGACGTAGACGGTCGTGACGCCGAACTGCTCCTGGAGTTGCTGGAGTTCGGTGCGCATCTCCGCGCGGAGTTTCGCGTCCAGGTTCGAGAGCGGCTCGTCCATCAGGAACACCTCGGGGTCCCGGACGATCGCCCGTCCCAGCGCGACCCGCTGTTGTTGCCCGCCCGAAAGCTCCTCGGGCTTGCGTTCGAGCAGGTCCTCGATGCCCAGCATCGCGGCGATCTCCTCGACGCGCTCCTCGCGCTCGGCGTCGGTGTAGCCCGACTCTTCCTCCAGCCCGAACCGGACGTTCTCCCGGATGGTCATGTGGGGATAGAGCGCGTAGTCCTGGAACACCATGGCGATGTCGCGGTTCTGGGGCACGCGGAAGTTCATGTGGTCGTCGGCGATGTAGATGTCACCGGACGTGGGCGTCTCCAGGCCAGCCAGACAGCGAAGCGTGGTGGACTTCCCACAGCCCGACGGGCCGACTAGCACGAGGAACTCGCCGTCCTCGATCTCGATCGAGAGATCGTCGACGGCGGTGGTATCGCCGAACTGCTTGGTCAGACTGTCGATAGTGATCTCGCCCATCTCAGGCACCTCCCTCCGTCTGCAGACCCTTCGCGAACTGCTCGGCGAACGCGACGTAGATGAGCAGCGTCGGGATCGCCGCGAGGAACGACGCGGACATCCGGATCCCGAAGTCGACGCCGGAGGTCGACGCCCCGACGGCGGGGAGGATGAGCGTCACGACGGCCTCGGGCGTGTCCGACCCGGTGATGAGCGTGAACGCGAACAGGAACTCGTTGTATATCTGGGTGAACTGGTAGATGAAGACGACACCGAACATCGGCTTCGAGATGGGGAGGATGACACGGCGGTAGATCTTCGAGATCGAGGCGCCGTCGATCTTCGCCGCCTCGACCAGCGAACTGGGGAGGCTCTGGTAGTACGACCGGAACAGGATCGTACAGATGGGAATGCCGTACGCGATGTGGGTGATCATCAGTGGGACCAGGTTCGCGTGGTACGACTGGACGACCGGGAGAGAGCCAAACGTCGGTGCCAGCATGGACGCGAGCGGGAAGATGTTGTTCCAGAACCGCGCGAGCGGGACCAGCACGGCCTGGTAGGGCAGGAAGATACCGACGAGGAACAGGATCAGGACCGCCATCTGTCCGCGCCAGCGGACCATCGTCAGGCCGTAGGCGGCCATACTCCCGAACAGGACGCTCCCGATGGTGGCCGGGATCGCCATGAACAGCGAGTTGAAGAAGGCGCCCGAGAGTTGTTCGAGCGCGAACTCAAGGTTCCCGAGCGTGAAGCCGGTCGCGCTCGGCGGTGCGAGCGGGATCGACCGCGCGACGGCCTCGTTGGTCTTGAACGCGGTCATGAGACCGGTCTGTAGCGGCGAGAGGAAGAAGCCGATGAAGACGATGACCAGTACGTACTGGCCGATGCGTTTCAGGCTCACGTCCTCGACGAGCGATGCAACGTCGAAGGTCGAATCAGGTGTTGACTGTGACATATCAGAGGCTCCCCTGTCTGTACTGGTAGTAGAGATACGGCGCGATGACCCCGAGCGCGAGGATGAGGAGGTACGTCGCGATGCTGGCGGCGTAGGCCCACTTCCCGAACTTGAACGCTTCACGGACCATCAGCGTCGCCAGGATGTCCGTCCCGTTGGGTGGCCGGTAGCGTCCGGTCAGCGAGTACAGGAAGGTAAAGGCCTTCAGCGCGAAGACCATCAAGACTACGGCCGCGCTGACCGAGGCTTCCTTCATCTGGGGGACGATGATACGGAGGTAGGTCTTGATCGTGCTCGCGCCGTCGACGCGAGCGGCCTCGAACTGGTCGTCGGGCAGGGACCGCAGCCCCGCGAGGTAGACGACCATCGTGTAGCCGCTGAACTGCCAGATGAGGGCGAAGATGACCGATCCCAGCGCGATGCTCGGGTTCCCGATCCACTGGACCGGTTCGAACCCGAGTGTCGTCACGATGATGTTCAACAGCCCGTTGTTGGTGTTGAACATCCAGAGCCACATCTGTGCCGTGATGACGAACGAGAGGCTCATCGGCAGCAGGTAGATGGTCTGTACGGTGTTGTTGTAACGGATGCCCTGATCGAGCAGGATGGCGAGGAACAGCCCGAGGAACAGACAGATCGTGGTAAAGACCACGAGCAAGACGAGGTTGTTCTGTGCGGCCGTGAGGAAGGCCTCGTTGCCCAGGACCTGTCCGTACATCTCCAGATCGAGGTTGCTGTAGTCCGGCGGGGTCAACCCTCTGGCGTCGGTCAGCGAGATGGCGATGTTGAACCCCATCCCACCGTAGACGGCGACTCCCATGATGAAGAGGGGGATGCCCCAGAACGGCGACGACCGGACGAAGTCGCTGTTGAGGAAGTACCTGAGTCTCGTCTCCCAGTCGACTTCCTCGGACGACTGTGTCGTCGTCTCTGTGGTTTCGTGCGTACCCATAGCTGTAGTGGATTCACTCCTATGTAATAAAACGTGTAGGTACCGGATCGACTATCCGGTGACGGCGTCCAGCAGCGCGTCGGCAGCGGCTTCAACGTCGTACGGCCCCATCATGTTGTTGCTCAGCGCCGTCCGGCACGCCCCGAGTTGCTCCGGCGGTACCGCCAGTCCGTGGGCGATGGTCGGCGGGTAGCGGTCCGAACTGGTCAGGTCCTCGTAGGTCATCGCGATGAAGTCGCCCAGTTCGCCCGGGTCCACGTCGGTCCGCAGCGGGACGGAGCCTTTGAGGTTGTTGTAGGCGATCTGGGCCTCCTTCGTCCCGACGAACTTCTGCCACGCGATTGTCTCTTCCCGAGTCGGGTTGTTCGCGGGCGCGACGATGGAGTCGATGTGGTAGGTGTAGGTGCCCTCGGTTCCCGGGAAGGGGACCCAGTCCCAGTGTTCCTGATAGTTGAACGAGTCGTCGACGCGGAACTGGCCCGCGAGCCAGTTGCCCTGGTGCATACAGGCGACCTCGCCGTTGATCATCTTCCCGCCCATGTCGGTGAAACTGGACGTGGACGCGTCGTCGGTGATGTAGTTCTGTTGGATGTCACGGACGGTCTCCAGGGCCTCGATCATCATCCCGCGGTCACCGTTGCCCTCGATGAAGTCCATGTAGGCGTCGATACCAGACTGTCCCATGAGCACCTGTGCCCACAGTTGGAGCACCGTCCATGGGGCAACCATCGCCTGCCCCATCGGGACGATATCGGTTTCGGACTGGAGGGTGTCGAGCGCGCTCATCAACGCCTCGACGCTGTCGAGGCTGTCGGGATCGATACCGGCCTCTTCGAACGCCGAGATGTTGTAGAAAAGGTTGTTCATCCGGTGGGAACCGAGCGGCACGGCGGGCATCTTCCCGTTGAAGGTGTTGAGTTCGATGGCCCGCTGTTGCATCACGTCCTTGTACCCCTCGGCGTCCCAGACATCCGCTTCGAGGTCCATGAGGTTCCCGCGGTACCGTTCGAGGTTCTGCCCCGGCCAGTTGGCGAAGGAACTCATCGGGTTGCCGTTGACCATCCGCCGGAGGATTGTCGCGTTCAGGTTGACGTTCGCGCTGGCCCCGACAGCCTGGAAGTTCGTCGACATCTCGGGGTACGCCTCCTGGAACACCTCGATGAGAGCGTTGACTGCCGCCTCGCCGTCACCGCCGGCCCAGCCGTGGAGGACTTCGAGTTCGCCGTCCCACTGCTGACCGCTCGACCCGTCGGAACTGCCACTTCCGCCGTCAGAACCACCGGACCCACCCGAGCCGCCGTCGCCACCCGAGCCGCCTGAACCGCCCGAACCCCCGTCGCCGCCACAGCCAGCGATACTGGCTGCGGCACCGACACCGAGTGCGGCGAGGTACTTCCGTCGGTCCATCGACACGTCTGAACTGTCACGTTTTACCATACACTATCCGAGTACACCTAATAGTACATAAAGGTAACGCAAATCGTGTGAGAACCAGTCATGCAGCTCCGTCGAAAGAACGGTCTGCCGGGTGCCGGAGCAACGTAACGTGAGTGAGAGACGTGGTGTTCGATTCTACCGCCACGTATCGGATGCCACCCAGCGCGGGCCGCGTCGAATCGGGTTCGCCGGGCCGGGTCCGCAGAACGCCTACAACGAGGCGTGTGGGTGTGTGGGCTGCTCGGAGTCCCTGGTCGTGTGGAATGGGGTGTGTCTGCCTGCTCGTGTCACGCCTCGTCGAACAGTTCCTGACCGTCGGCGAGATGAGCCTCGACGGCGTCTAGATCCAGGGTCAGTCCCAGCCCGGGCTCTTCGGGGATCCCCATGTAACCGCCCTCGATGAGATTGTCCTCCTCGACGAGGTCTTCCCACCAGCCCAGTTCGTAGGAGTGGTACTCGACGGCCAGAGAGTTGGGGATGGCCGCACCGACGTGGGCCGACGCCATCGTCCCGATCGGCGAGGAGACGTTGTGCATCGCCACCGGGATGTAGAACATGTCCGCGAGCGTGGCGATCTTCGCCGTCTCGCGCATCCCGCCGACCTTCGGGCAGTCGGGCGCGACGATGTCCACGGCCTGTTCGGTGAGCAGTCGACGCTGGCCGTGGGTTCGGTAGACGTTCTCCCCGACAGCGATGGGCGTGCCCGTCGACTGTGTCACCTCACGCTGGACATCGTGATTCTCCGGGGGGACTGGGTCTTCGAGCCACCAGACATCGTACTGTTCGAGTTCGCGCGCGAGTCGTTTGGCGCTCCCGCTGGCGAACGCCCAGTGACAGTCGAAAGCGGCGTCGGCCTTGTCGCCGACGCGCTCTGTGACACGCCGGACGATCTCGGCCTTGTGGTCGATCTCGGGCTGGCGGAGGTGGCGGTTCGCGCGGTCTTTCTCGTGTCCGGAGGGCACGTCGAGGTCGAACTTCAGCGCGTCGTAGCCCAGTTCTTCGACCACGCGCTCGGCCTCGTCGGCACAGGCCTCCGGGTCGGCCTCGTCCTCGGTGTGACAGTCACAGTAGGTGCGGACCTCGTCGCGGTACTTGCCGCCCAGCAGTTGGTACGCCGGGACATCGAGAATCTTGCCGGCCGCGTCGTGGAGGGCGATCTCGACGCCGGAGATCGCCGCGATGTCTTTCCCGCCGATAGAGCCCTCACCGGACATCTTCTGGACCATGTGCTCGTAGAGGCGGTCGATGTCCAGCGGATTCTCGCCGACGACGAAGGGTTTGAGCCGGTCGATGATCTCCGGGAGCGCACCCCCCCAGTAGGCCTCGCCGTTCCCGACGACGCCGGCATCGGTGTACACTCGGACCAGCGTCCACGGGTAGTTGCCGTCAACGATGACCGTCTGTACGTCGGTGATCTCCACGTCGCGCCGCTCGTCCCGGGACTGGGTGAGGCCCATCGTCTCGGCCGAGAGGTCACGCATGGTGTATTCAGCGTTGGGGTCTCGCAGGTCTGCGTAGTTCATGCGACACCGGGGAATACACACCGACACTCAAAACGTTTTCGAGAGTGAGAGCCGAAAACCGGCGCAGACAACGCGCTATCGCCCGTTCGCGCCGCTGACCGGACGGCCTGCGACCACCCCCGACCTGCTCACACCGTCGTGACTTCGTTGTGAAGCTCTCCGATATCTTCGATCGCGATCTCGACGTGGTCGCCCTCCTGAAGCGTGAACCCGTCTTCCGGGACCAACGAGGTCCCGGTGAGCAGCACCGAAACCTCCGGGACGGCGTTGTGGTCTCGGTAGCACGAGACCAGCTCTTCACAGCTCCGTATCATCTCCCCGGTGTTCGTCTCGTCGCTGTAGACCGTCTCACCGTCCCGGTGGATCGACATCGACAGCGACAGCGAGTGGGGGTCCTCGATGTCGGTCACCACGCTCGGCCCGAGGGAACAACACCGGTCGTAGACCTTCGCCTGTGGCAGGTACAGCGGATTCCGTCCTTCGAGGGACCGGCTGCTCATATCGTTGCCGACGGTGTAGCCGACCGTCTCGCCCTCGTAGAGGACCACACCGAGTTCGGGTTCGGGAACGTCCCACTCCGAGTCCGCCCTGATGCCGACCTGCTCGCCCGGACCCACCGTCCGACTCGGCGTCGATTTGAAGAATATCTCCGGCCGGTCGGCATCGTACACGTCGAGATAAATCTCCGGCATCGTACTCTCCTGCCGGCGGGCCTGTTCGCTGATTTCGTAGGTCACGCCGGCCGCCCACACCTCGTCGGCGTCGACGGGTACCCGTCGCTGTTCTTCGAGACGCTGGGGCGACAGCTCCGTCGCGTCGTCGAGCTGCCGGGACGCGATGGCGTCGGGTGACTGGTCGGCGAGGCTTGCTGCCCGGAAGAGATCGCGGAGCGACGACAGTCGCGGTTTCGCGGCTGTCAGGTCGTAGATCCCCTGCTCGCCGGAGACCGCCAGCCGGCTGTCGGAACCGTCGCTTAACTGGTGATACCTCATACTGTCAGAGTGATAGCCAATGTTACAAAAATATTGTGGTCACGGCAGCCCGCTCGCCAGTTCCGACCCCGGCCACGCTTCGACGTAGGTGGATTCTATTGCGACATGGTAGCATTACGTTCCAGATTGTGGAACGCTTTGAATAACAAGCGTACATTCGTTACTCTCTTCGGCATGTACATTGTTCACACGGGAGTTGCACCCGCTATCGAGCTAATTCGGCGTTCTCAGAGACACGTCGGCTCCCCCCTGGCACGGTTCGTTTCGTGCCGCAATGACGGAAGTCGTCCCACAATATCGAACAGTAATTCGGTAATCGAGTACTAGTGGCCACGATAGATGAACGACTAGTCGACAATGACGACGAACGGCGGACCGAGACACTGCGAAACGGAAAACGGCAGTCGACCGCGGGAGCGGCTCAGTAGTTGAGGTAGACCGTCTTGGTGATGGTGTAGAAGTCTAGTCCCGCGTCGCCCTGTTCGCGGTAGGTCTCACTCGACGACGCCTTCATGCCGCCGAAGGGGACGTGGAGTTCGAGTCCGGTCGTCTTCTCGTTGGTTTTCACCACACCGGCCTCCGCCTCGTCGACGAAGCGGTGGGCCTTCCGGAGGTTCTCGGTCACGATGCTGGCCGAGAGCCCCTGCTCGACGCCGTTGGCCACGTCCAGCGCCTCCTCGAAACCACTGACGGGAATAACCGACAGCACCGGGCCGAACACCTCTTCCTGGGCAATGCGCATCTCTGGGTCTACGTCGCTAAAGACCGTCGGCTCGACGAAGTACCCGTCGTCGTAGTCGCCGCCGGTGAGCCGCGAGCCGCCGGTAGCGAGCTGTGCACCCTCCTCCCGGGCGATGTCGATGTACTCAAGCGTCCCGTCAAGTTCGGCCTGGGTGACCTGTGGCCCCATGTCGGGGTCTGTCAGCCCCGGCCCGACATCGAGCGACTCGGCGTACTCGACGATACCGGACACGAACTCGTCGTAGACCGACTCGTGGACGATCGCCCGCGAGCAGGCGGTACAGGCCTGACCGGTGACGCCGAAGGCGCCGGCGCCGACGATCTCGACGGCCTCGTCGATGTCGGCGTCCTCGGCGACCACCGTCGGGTTCTTCCCGCCCATCTCCAGTTGCACGCGCTTCTGGTCGTCGGCGGCGTCCTGATACACGATGTCGCCGACCGTCTCCGACCCGGTGAACGAGACGGCGTCGACGCGCTCGTCGGTAGAGAGTTCCCCGCCGACGACACTGCCCGATCCCGTGACGAAGTTGAGCACACCGTCGGGGAGTCCCGCGTCGTCGAGTGCCTCGACCAGTTTCGAGCCGGTGATCCCCGCGACCGTCGCGGGTTTGAGGACGACGGTGTTGCCCGCCGCAAGCGCCGGTGCGACCTTCCACGCGGGGATGGCGATGGGGTAGTTCCACGGCGTGATGGCCGCGACCACGCCGACCGGTTCCTCACGGACAGACAGCGTGGTATCGCGCGCGCTGCTCTCCTTGATCTCGCCACCGATGTCGGCCGCCTTGCCCGCGTAGTAGTGGAAGATATCGATCGCACGCTGGACCTCACCAGCGGCCTCGGCCCGAGTCTTTCCCTCCTCGCTGACGAGGGTTTCGACCAGCGACTCCTTTCGTTCTGCCAGCAGGTCGCCCGTCTCGCGCAACACGGCACCGCGTTCCGGACCCGGCGTGGCCGCCCACTCGCTGGCTGCCTCGTCCGCAGCGGCGATCGCGCGCTGGGCGTCGGCGGCCGTCGACGACTGTACCTCCCCGATAGCCGCTGTCGTGTCCGCCGGATTGTAGTTCGTGTGAGTCTCCCCGCTCTCGGATTCTGTCCACTCTCCGTTAATGTAGTTCAGTGTTGTTGCCATCCCGCGAAAGACGGTCTGCCACCCTTACATCTCTTTCGGTGAACCGCCACAGCGGCGTCTGCTAGCTCTGACGGCTGTCGCCGCTCGGCGAACGATTTCGACGATTGTCTTACAAAAATATATGTATTGTCGAAATATATGATCTCGTGATGCGGTGCCCAAACTGTGACGCCACCATGTCAGTCGCAACAGTGTACAACAATTTCGAGTTCTCGTGTGAGGAGTGTGGTCAGTACTATCCGAAAGGATCAGATTGACGCTGTATCGAGCGAGAGCTGTCGGCTACTCACACCAGTAGGGACGAATTTGTGAGTGGATTCCCGGTACGAGTTTCGGTTTTCGGTGTCTACATCTCGAACACGGCTATCGTCTACACTTCTTCGCAGATTTGGATTCGATATTCCCTGTAGAAAATTCTTTTTCGAGGGTTTGCGTCGGCTTTCGGCCCAAGAGCGGGTATTCGACGTTCGGTGTGCGGTTCCTGAGTGGCTCAGCGACCGATCGTCCCCTGGCGCGTGACCGGGGCGTCGGGGTCGATACCGAACGCGACGACGGTCGCGGCCTCGGTTGCGGTGACGGTTACGTCGCGACCGTCGGTCACGACTGCGCTCTCGGTGTACCCGACGGACTCGTCGCCGATGGCGACCGCTCCGTCGAAGACGTACAGGTAAGTGTGCCAGCCCGACCGAGAGGGGAGCGTGACCGTCGCACCGGCGTCGAGTCGGCAGTCGTAGCACTCGACAGCGTTACGAACGGTCAGCGGAGCGTCGGTCCCCTCGGGGCCGAACAGCTGGCGCCACTCGTTCGCGGCGGGGTCGGGGATCGGCTCGTGCTGGATGTCCGGTTCGAGGCCGAGGCTGTCCGGGCGGACGAAGATCTGGAGCATCCGCAACGGTGGATCGTCCGCGAGCGTCTCCTCGGCGTGCCAGAAGCCGCTGCCGGCGTTCATCACCAGCAGGTGGTCGGAGTCGGTGACCAACTCGTTGCCCTGGCGATCGTCGTGGCGCATCACACCGTCGGGCACCCACGAGACGATCTCCTCGTTGCGGTGCTGGTGCATCCGGATCAGTGTCCCCGGATCCATGAACGACTCGACGACAGTCGCCAGCGGTCCGTAGCCGTGATCCTCGTGGTTGGGGACCGCTCGGCCGGGAAAGTTGAAGTGGATCCGAAACCCCCCCTGATCGTGCGAAATATCCGTCCGGGGGGCCGTGTAGACGTGTGGTTCGGTCTGTTCGGAAAGCGAATCGTCCATCGGCTCTCCGCTAGTCGCTTCGTCGCTATAGGGGTTGTGCGATCGAGATAGGAGCGGTGCGGGCGAGCGCAGACCGTCGATCCCGTGCGACGGGTAGGTCACGACACACCCCTATCGAACTGTTCGCGTTCACTGTCACCCCCGAAAAACAGTAGCTAGCGACCCGTTCGAGTACGGTTTCGGTCGCGGGCTGGGTTCCTGCGAATCGATACGCGGGCGGCAAGCACGGCTCATAACGGTCGCCGGCCCCATCGCCCCGGTCGATAGGGCCAGTCCCCGTGTGCCTCTGACAGCACTGCCAGGCAGAACACGGTGCCCTGCTCTGGCAGGTGCCTCTACGCGGCCCAGCGTAGATGTAATTGCTGCATCACGTCCTCGATCGAACACCGGTCCGAGAGACGGTAAGAAGGGGCTGCTTCGAGTCCAGTCACGACTGAGAGACACTCGGAAACCGGAGATGGAGTCGCCGAACCACGGGCACGCCATGCTACCGTCGCGCCCGTGGCCGGCGCTGAAACGGGTGGTCAGTCGGGCCCCGGCGGGTGCGCACAGGGGATGGGAGGGGACTGCGGAGCGGGAACCGGGACCCATCACTGTGGTGTGACCAGTTTCGGTATAAGTTTTCTGGACCGCCAGACAGCGGTCCGGCGGGAGACGACTGTGTGCGTAGTCGCGGCGATGTTGCCGGTTATATTTATCTTCCGCCTCTCTGCACAGATCACCGTGGGGTCGGCGACCACTTCTGGGAGGTATTCGCCAAAATAGTGTCACGAGTATCCATCGAAAATCAGATATCGAAAATCTACGTTCATATTTACGCTCACTAGACTTTTTCAAGAGTTTTTGAGTTTATATTTCTCGGACCTCGCTCTCCCATCTACAGGGTCTGTCACCGACACGTGACTCACGTGAATACTGCCGTCGGAGACTGCCCGCCGGTACGCAGTGGTCAGTCTCTGGCGACGACGGGGTTGGTCAGCGTCCCGATGCCGTCGATCTCTACGTCGACGGTGTCGCCGGGTTCGAGCAGTTCCGGCGGGTCACGGAAGATGCCGACCCCACCGGGCGTGCCCGTCGAGATGACATCCCCGGGCCGCAGCGTCGTGATACCGCTGATGTAGGAGACGACTTCTTCGACGCCGAAGATGAACTCCTCGGTGTTCGAGGCCTGCATCGTCTCGCCGTTGACCCGACACGCTACGTCCAGATTCCCCGGGTCGAGTCGGTCGTCCGGCACCAGCGTCGGCCCCATCGGTGCGAAGGTGTCGTAGCTCTTGCCCCGGAAGAACTGTCCGTCGTCGAACTGCGCGTCACGTCCGCTCACGTCGTTGATCGCCGTGTAGCCCGCGACGTACTCGCGCGCCTCCTCGGTCGAGACATCCTTCGCCGTCCGGCCGATAACCACGCCGAGTTCGACCTCGAAGTCCACTTCGTCGAGTTCTTCGGGGTGGACGATGGGATCGCCGGGATTGGTGACCGCAGTGGCGGACTTGCCGAACAGCAGCGGCCGCTCGGGGATGTCTTCGTCCTGTTCTTCGGCGTGGTCGTGGTAGTTCAGCCCGACACAGATGATCTTGCCCGGCCGGGGAACCGGCGCGAGCAGTTTCGCGTCCGCGACGGGGACGGCGTGGTCGGCCATCGCGTCGACAGCGTCCTCGACGACCCGGAGGAATCCAGGATCGGTGAGCTGTTGGTACGTCACGTCCTCTCTGAGCCCCGACAGCGGGACGATCTCCTCGTCACGGCGGACGCCCCACTCCGGGCCGCTACCGGTGGTGTATCGAACGAACTGCATCGACGTGTACTGCCGATCCCTCGAACCTAACTGTTGTGATTCCAGCCAGCTACGAATACGTCAGGTTCACTTCGATGACGTTCGCGCTGCGTAAGATCTGGGAGGGGATCTCGTCGGTAAAGCGGTCCTCCTGCATCCGGCTTTTCGGTCCGGAGACGCTCACGGCGGCGATCGCACGGTCGTTCTGGTCCATGATCGGGGCCGCGACACACCGCATCCCCTTGACTCGCTCCTCGTCGTCGTACGCGTACCCTCGCTCTCGGACCTGTTCGAGTGTCTCGTACAGGTCGGCCTCGTCGGTGATCGTCTCGGCCGTGACCGCCGGGAGTCCGTGTCGGTCGACGATCGCCTCGACTTCGGCTCGGGGGCGAAACGCCATGATCGTCTTGCCGAGCGCCGTAGTCTGGAGTGGAACCCGCATCCCCGCGTGGGTGTCCAGTTGGACCGCATCGGGCCCGCGTACCCGGTAGAGGAACACACCGAGTCCGTGTTCTTCTATCATCAGATTCGAGTGCTCGCCGGTTTTCTCTGCCAGTTCCTCCACCTCCGGACGGGCGATCTTGAACACCTTCTTTCGGGACCGAGCCTGGTCACCCAACTGCAGGAACCGAGTGCTCACGTGGTACTGATCCCCCTCCTTGACCAGATACTGCTCGTGTTCCAGCGTCCGGAGGTGGTCGTGGACAGTGCTGGTGGGTTTGTCCAGAGCGTCCGCTACCTCCGAGACACCGGCACCGTCGCGCTCGCGAAGTGTCTCGACGATCTCCAGCGAGACTTTCGCCGCTTTGACCGGGACATCTGTGCTCATACCACATGTCTCGAACGCTTCTACAAAACCTTTTCCGCTACTACCGGAAGCAGTCCGGGTATATCGTACTAGTGGACTCGATTCCAGCGTCCGACGCGCTCTACGCTCCGGCAGACCAAACTGCAGCGATCGAGAGAGACGGGCCGGTGCCCGATGGGTGACTGGGCCTGCGGGGCCCGCCAGAACCGGAACGGCGAGAGAGCGGTTCACCCGGACACTGGGTGTGCTTCCACCTCGACGGGGACGGTGACACGGCGTCAACCCGGATCCTCCCCGCGCTCGACGAGGATCGCTGACCGAAGCGTCGTCACCGGAACTCCGGCATGACCTCGTCGGCGAACAGTTCCATCCCCTCGGTGTCCGGGAAGTCGATGAACCAACACTGGAACTTGGTGACGCCGGCCTCGATCCGCGCTTCGATTGCCTCCGCACACTCTTCGGGCGTTCCCATGACGAAGTACTCGCGGGCGTCCTCCTCGGTCCGTATCGGCGCCTGGTCCTGATACTCCGCCTCGAACTGGATCGGTGTCATCAGGTCGACGAGGCGGTCGAACTTCTCTTCGTCGCGGGTACAGATGACGTGACCGTCCCAGGAGTATTCGATGTCGGCGGGGTCACGCCCGACGGTCTCACAGTGGTCTTCGATGACGCCGATCTTGTGTTCCAGCGTCTCGACATCGCCGTTGAACACGTCCGTGTTCCAGCCATCCGCGTGTTTCGCGACCAGTTTCAGCGTCACCTGCTCGCCCTGCCCGCCGACCAGAATCTCGGGATGTGGGTCCTGAACGGGTGTCGGCGCACAGGCGGCGTCCTCGATCTGGTAGTGGTCGCCGTCGAAACTCGCGCCGTCGCCGCCGGCGTCCCACATCCGTTTCATCAGCCGGATCGACTCGTCCAGCCGCATCAGCCGCTCGAACCCGTCGCGGTACTCCCAGCCGTAGGCGTCGTACTCCGGTTCGTGCCAGCCCGCACCGAGGCCCAGTTCGAGCCGCCCTTCGGAGATTACGTCCAGCGTGGCCGCCATCTTCGCGACCAGCGCGGGGTTACGGTAGTCGTTACAGAGCACGAGTGAGCCGATGTTCATCTCGTCGGTGAAGCCGGCCATCGCCGACAGGAGCGTCCAGCACTCGTACTCCGCGCGGTCCCGGCCCAGCATCAGGTGGTCGGGCGCCCACGCGGCGTCGAAGCCCAGTTCCTCGGCTTTCTCGATACCGCGACGGGTCGTCTCCCAGTCCAGCGCCTCGTATTCGGGCGTGTCTCGGTGAACCGGCTCGTCGTCGCCAGCGTCGGGCGCACCCGCGAAGACGGGAACGTTGTACTCGAATTTGATGTCCGTCATCGTTACTCGATCGCGAAGTGGTCCAGCGCCTCGTGGTTCAGTTGCGTGCTGACACCGGGGTCGTCGGGCAGCGGGATCGACCCGTCCTCGGGCGAGGGCGGATTCTGGAAGATGGCGTCGGCGTACGTCGACTCCTGTTGCTCCTGTCGCTCCTGGAACCACTCGGGCGTCGGGAAGTACTCGGCCATCGGCATGTTGGTGTGGCCCGCGATGGCGTGGAGCGTCGGGTTCGTCCCGGCGTGGGGGATCACCGGCACGTCGTGGACCTCGGCCATGTCCGCGACCTTCCGGAGTTCCGTGATCCCGCCGACCCGGCCCACGTCGGGCTGGAGGATATCGACGGCGTCGCGTTCGAGCAGTTCCTCGTGGCCCCAACGGGTGAACTCGTGTTCGCCGCCGGAGATGGGCATCGGCGCGGCCTCCCGGACCTCGGCGTAGCCGTCGATGTCGTCGGCGATGACCGGCTCCTCGACCCAGGCCATGTCGTACTTCCCGAGGCGCTGGGTCATCTCCTTAGCATACTTCACCGACCAGCCCATGTATGCGTCGCCCGCGATGTCGATCTCGTGGCCGACGGCATCACGCACTGTGGCGACGATCTCCTCGTTTTTCTCCATGCCCGACCGGCCGTCCTCGGGGCCGTGGAGGAAGCGGAGTTTCATCGCGTCGAACCCTGCTTCGGCGTACTGGATGGCCTCGCGCTCTAACTTGTCCATGTCGACGGGGTGGAGGTTCGACGCGTAGGCCGGGATCTCGTCTTTGGTGGGGCCGCCCAGTAGCTCGTAGACGGGCTTGCCGGCCTCCTTGCCGGCGATGTCCCACAGCGCCTGGTCGACAGCGCTGATCGCCATGACGGCGACGCCCTTGCGGCCGAAGGGCAGGGTCGCGCGGTACATCTGCTCCCAGAGGTGCTCACGGCGCATCGGGTCTTCGCCGACGACGAGTTTCGAGAGGGTCTCCTCGACGACGGTGGCGATGGCGCCACTGCCCCAGTTGCCGACGCCGACGCCGGTGATGCCCGCGTCGGTCTCGACTTCGACGACGACATCCCCGACCGGCCCCATCCACTTCCGGCGGGCCTGTGGGTTCTCGCCGTCGACGTTCCTGTACTCCTCGTACTTCGACATGATCGTGACGAGGGGGAACTCGATGAACTCGCCCCAGGACTCGTTGCTGACTTTCGTGGCTGAAACGCCTGTAATCTCCATCGTACGCTAGTACGACCGTGCGATGTGGCTAAAGTCTTTCTGTCAGAGCTGACCGATCGAATGAAAGAGTTGCCACTGTTCGTCCGCGTTCGCCACTGCCGGTGTCGTGGTCAGCTGAACTGGAAGACGGGTTTACAGGTCTCGGAGGCGAGAAACGCCTCGAACGCCGCCGACGGGTCGTCGACCGAGTAGGACGTATCGAGGATCTCCTCGACCGCGATCTCGCCGCGCTCCATCAGCCGGAGCGCCTGTTCGAAGTTGGTCCACGTCGACCCGTAGGACGTGTTGATGTCGATCTCACCCCGGACGGTCGAGGTCAGCGTCACCTGGCTGGTGTCGTTGGGAATGCCGACGACGACGACCTGCCCGCCCTTCCGGACGTGGTCGTTCGCCGTCCCGATACCGGAGTGGTGACCGGTCGAATCGAACACGACATCGAACCCGATCCCGTCGGTGTGGCGCTCGGTCACCTCACCGAGATCCACCGACTGCGCGTTGACCGTCGAAATACCCAGATCGTCGAGCAACGGCAGGCGGTAGCTGGCGTCCTGATCGAGCCCCGAGACCACGACGTTGGCGCCCAGCGAGTCCGCGACCGCAGCCACGAGGACCCCGATCGGGCCGGGACCCTCGACGAGCACGTTGTCGCCCGGCGTCGTCACCGACTGGTCGAGCACCGCACGCGTCGCGATACTCGTCGGTTCCGTGATGGCGGCGTGACGAAGCGGGACGCCGTCCGGGACCGCGTGGATGTGCTCGGGTGCCACGGCGACGTACTCGGCGTAGGCCCCGTCACGGTGCATCCCCGTGATCGAGAAGTTCTGGCAGACGTTGGGCTGGCCGTTCTTACACTGGAAACAGTGGCCACAGTCGTGGATCGGTTCCTCGATCACGTTGTCGCCTTCGGCGAACCCCTCGACATCGTCGCCGACCGCCGCGACCTCACCCGAGTACTCGTGGCCCATGATCCGCGGAATCGGGATCCACTCGTACCCGCCGTCGTACTTGTATGCGTGTGCATCACTGCCACAGAGGCCCGCAGTGTGGACTTTCACCAGTACCTCGTCGGCGGCCACTGTCGGTCGCTCGCGCTCCTGGATCTCCACTGACTTGGGGCCTGTCTGGACGATTGCTTTCATGATTGGTAGTGTGTAAGAGTCGGACTGTTAGGCTTCGACGCTGTCGGCCGTGGTCTCAGTGTCACCCCGTTCGCTGACCAGACGGCCTTTCAGCAGCTCCTCCGTCTCGGCGTCGAACAGGTAGACGTGCTCGGGGGCGATCGTGAGCGACAGTTCGTCTTTCGCGTCGATGTCGTGGAAGTTACCGACCTTCGCGGTCACGTCACCGAGAAACGACGTGGTGTGAACGATCGCTTCCGTCCCGACGGGCTCGACGACGCGGACAGTCGTGTCGAACTCCGGTCCGTCGGTCACTCGCCGCCGCGACTGATAGAGGTCCTGCGGGCGAAAGCCCACGAGGACGTTCTCGGTCGTGATCTCCGTCTCGACGAGTGTCTTCGGGATCTCGAACGAGAGCATATCCATGTCGACGCGGTAGGCGTCCCCGTCGTCGTCGAGCGTCGCGTCGAAGAGGTTCATGTCGGGGCTCCCGACGAACTGCGCGACGAAGAGGTTCGCGGGCTCGTTGAACACCTGGTCGGGCGTCCCGAGTTGCTGTAACTGCCCGTCGTTCAGGATCGCGATCTTGTCCGCGATCGTCATCGCCTCCTCCTGGTTGTGGGTCACGTACGCGGACGTGATCCCGACTTCCGACTGCAGTTCGTCGATCTCCGTCCGCATCGTCTTCCGGAGTTTCGCGTCCAAGTTCGCCAGCGGCTCGTCGAACAGGAACAACCGGGGCTCCCTGATGATCGCGCGGCCCAGCGCGACACGCTGTTTCTGTCCGCCCGAGAGCTGTGCCGGTTTGTTGTTCAGCAGTTCCTCGATCTCCAGCATCTCGGCGACCTCCGTGACTCGGTCATCGATCTCTTCGTTGGACATGCCGTTGTCCTCGCGTTTGAGCCCGAACCCGAGGTTCTCCCGCACGGTCATGTGCGGGTACAGCGCGAAGTCCTGGAACACCATCGCCACGTCGCGGTTGCGGGCTTTCACCTCGTTGACCACGGTGCCGTCGAACCGGACCTCGCCCTCCGTCGGGTCTTCGAGCCCGCCGATCATCCGCAGGGTCGTCGTCTTCCCACAGCCCGAGGGACCCAACAGGACGAGAAACTCCCCGTCCGCAACGTCGATGTCTAGGTCGTTTACGGCGACGACACCGTCCTTTGACGGGTCGCCGAACACTTTCGTGACACTATCTAGCTCGAGGTGTGTCATTGAAAAATGGTACCGTCCAACGCACCTTAAAGCTAGCGTCCTGTCGGTGGGTCGAGCGGGGAGTTACCCCTTGATCGCCCCGCCGGTGAGGCCCTGGACGAAGTACCGCTGGATGTACGCTAAGCCAGCGAGCACCGGGATCGAGACGATGATCGACGCCGCCGCGACGACGTTCCACTGCGTGTTGAACCCCTGGACGAACGTCAGCAGCCCTGGCGGGACGGTGAACTTCGAGTTGTCCAACAGCGTCAGCGCGAACACCAGTTCGTTCCACGCGAGCAAGAACGCGAAGATGAACGAGGCGATCAGCGAGTTGCGCGCCATCGGCACGAGCACGTACCAGAACGTCTCGAAGGCCGAACACTGGTCGATTCGCGAGGCCTCGATGATCGAATCCGGGAAATCGTCGAAGAAGCCTTTCATCAGCCAGACGACGAACGGCGCGGTCATCGCCCCGTAGATCAGGATCAGCGCCAGATGCGTGTTGAACAGCCCCAGCGTCGAAATGAGTTCCCACTCGGGCACCATGATGGCAGTCCCGGGGAACATCAGCGACGCCAGCAGCAGACTCATCAGGAGGTTCTTCCCGCGGAAGTCCCGGCGCGAGAGGACGTACGACGCCCCCGTCCCGAGGACGACCGCGATGAGGCCGGCCCCGACAGCGACCTTGAGGCTACTGACGACCAGGCCGAGCAGGTTGATGTCGATCGCCGACGACACCGTCACCCCGAAGAGGTTCTGGACCAGTCCGGCGTAGCCGCCCGCCTGGATCGACGACTCGATGACGAGTCGGAACCCTTCCAGCGAGAAGTTCTCGGGGAAGACCGTCGGCGGGATCTGCTGGATCTCCGCGGTCGTCTTGAACGCCGTGACGACCATCCAGTACAGCGGGAACAGGATGAACGCCCCGACGACGAGCGTCAGGAGGCCGATCGCGGTCTTCCTGACGTAGGCTCCCGGTTTCGAGTCGTAGAGCCACGACTGATTCTTGCGGAACTCTGCGGTCGGGTCTGTGTCTTGAGTCGCCATTACATTTCACCTTGGACTTTGTCGTAGAACTGGATGTAGTAGTACGAGAACACCAGCAACACGACGAACAGCATCACCGAGAGCGCGGACGCGAAGCCGACCTCGAAGTCGATAAAGGCCGCGCGGTAGATCATCACCGGGAGCGTGCTGCTGGAGACGCCGGGACCGCCCTTGGTCATCACCCACACCATCGAGAAGTTCCTGACGTTATAAATGAGCATCAGGAGGAAGCCGATGGCGAGGTTGTACTTCATCATCGGGATGGTGATGTACCGGAACTGCTCCCACGGCGTCGCACCGTCCATCCGCGCGGCCTCGTAGAGGTGTTCGTCGATCCCCTGCAACGAGGTCAGCGTCAGCAGTGCGAACAGCGGCGCGAGCCGCCAGATCATCCCGATGATGGGCGGCCACAGCGACAGTTCCGTCGAGCCCAGCATGACGATGTACTCGTCGACGAACCCCAGTTGCACGAGCAGTTCGTTGATGATGCCCTGAGAGCCGCCGAACATGAACTGCCAGATCGACGCGCCGACGACGCGGGGGAGCACCCACGGGATCAACACGATGGCGCTGGCGACGCTCGTGTAGGGGAGTTTCTCGTCTAAGAGCCACCCCATCAGGAAGCCGAGGACGATCGCGGCCAGACTGCCGACGCTCACCCAGATGGCCGTGTTCCAGAGCACTTGGTGGATGTCGGGGTCGGTCCAGATCTCCACGTAGTTGGCCAGCCCGACGAACTCGGCCTGGTCGGGCTGGAGCAGGCTCTTCGCGAAGAAACTGGAGTAGATCGCCTGCGCGATGGGGTAGAGGATGAACACCCCGACCAGCGTCATCACTGGCAGGATCGGCAGGTACACCCGGAGGCTCTCCGGGACGTGCTTGCTCACGTTCTCGTAGGACGACTGTGCGTGGTCTACGTAACTCATGGTTGAATCGTGTCTACTGCCACTATGAATGATCTACAATAAGAAGATTTCCGTCGATTCAGGCGATCTCTTCGTCGACGACTTCCTGAATCTGGGAGTTGGCGTTCTGACAGGCCTCCTCGGCGGTGGCGTTACCGAGCACCACCGGCTGGATGACCTGCGTGTTGATGATACTCTGCATCTGTGCGATGCCCGAGAAGGAGGGGAACCGGGAAGTCCGGGTGAACAGGTCGTCGTTCTCGTAGAGGGTGACGAGGTCACCGAACTGGCTCTGGAACAGGTCGCTTGGCTCTTCGAACGCGCTCTGGAGCGTGGGGACGCGCCCGCGGATGCCGACATCGGCGTCCGCGCTGTACGTCCAGGGGGCGAGCTGTTCGGGCTGGTTCCACCAGCTGATGTAGTCGAACGCGGCGTCCTGCTGTGCGCCGCTTCCCGAGCCGGCACCCATCATGAACCCCTGTGCGTTCTGCAAGAGGAGGTCCTGGGGCTGGAAGCTGCCCGACGGTGACTCGGGCAGCGGGGCACGGGTGACGGTGTGTCCCTCGCCGTCGAGCCACGCCTGGGGTGCGCCGGTGGTCTGATACACCGCGTTCGCGTGTGAGTACGTGATGAAGATACCCGACTCACCCTCTCGGAGGAGGCGACCGGCGGCGATGTGGTTGTTCTCGGCCATCGAGTCGGGGAACAGGCCTGCATCGGCGATGTCCTGGTACAGCTTTACCGCGTCGACGAAGCCGGGTTCGTCGACAGTGGCCTCCATGGTTTCGGGATCGAAGTAGCGGCCGCCGTTGGCGTAGACGAAGCCGATGAAGTAGCCGGTGGTGAGCCCGAAGTCGGTTCCGGGCGCGGTGATGGCGGCGGAGACTTCGTCGATCTCCTGCATCTCCTGGCCGAGTTGGATGAGTTCGGGCCAGTTCCGCGGGGGGGCGTCGAAGCTGGTCTGTTCGAGGTAGTCGGTTCGGATGTCGATGAATGGACCGAGGTCGGCGTAGCCGCCGGGGAGTCCCCACTGGCGTTCGCCGCTGGTCTCGCCGAGGCCCTCGTAGACGACAGTGTCGATGTTGGCCTGGATGAAGTGGCTGTTGACCTCTTCGAGCTGGTCGGCGTAGGCGTCCTGGTCGAGAGGCTGGATAGCGCCCGCGCCGACGTAGTCGGGGATCTGCTGGCACTGGCCGGCCATCACGTGTGGCAGGTTGTCGTTGGCGGCCGCGGAGGCGATGATCTGGTACTTCTGGCCCCACTCCTGGTGTTGGTAGCTGACGTTGTGTGTTTCGTAGGCGTCGTAGTGGCCGCTGATGTACTCCCGTTCGGCCGGGATGCCGCCGAACAGCCAGAAATCGAGGTTCTGTGTCCCGGAGCCGCCGTCGCCACCACTGCCTCCATCGCCGCCACCGCTGCCGCCGCCCCCGCCACTACCGCCGTCACCGCCACACCCGGCGAGCCCCGCGGCCATCGCGGTACCGAGTCCAGTCAGATATCGTCGCCTGTCGAGTCGAGAGGCTGAGCCATCGTTTGTCATGATCCGCTACGTTGTAGAACGGGTATCGTATATAATAAATTTACCGGAATATTCGATGCCTATTTCAAAGATCAGTCATCCCTCCGCAGAGAGATACCCCACGCCACGGGCTAACGCCCGGTTCAACGGGAGTTGTTCCGGGATGGCAACCAAAGCTAAATGACGGAGCGGTCCCACAGAACAGACACAGATGACCGAAACCGACGCCACCTTCGAAGCGTCTCTCGACGAGTTAGGTGTGTCAGTAACCCGCACAGCCGCCTCGGAAGTCGGTGCGGCCCTCGACGAAGCAGTCCGCGAGCCGGCCGTCGGGGTCGCCCCGGAGGACGAGTTCACGGAGACGAGTCTCCCGTTCACGGAGGCCGGGGTGGAGCTCGATCCGACGCCTGCCGCACTCGACGAGGCCCGGACTGGCGTCTCCACTGCCGACCTCGGGGTGGCCGACTACGGCTCGCTCGTGTTGACCCAGACGGATCGAGGGAGCGAGTTGGTGACGCTCTTCGTCGAACACCACGTCGTCCTCGTTCACGAGGCCGATATCGCTCCGGATATGGACACCGCCGTCGAGACGCTCGAAGCGACACTCAACCGGACCCGGGGGAGCGTGATCCTCGCGACCGGGCCGAGCGCGACGGCGGACATGGGAGCGCTCGTCAGGGGTGCACACGGCCCGGAATCGGTCCACGTTATCGTCATCGAGGAGGGGACGTGAACGATGGCGTCCGCCGACGAACTCCGTGAACTGATGCGGACCGAGGGTGCGGCAGTCGCACAGAACACCCAGGGATTCAACGAAGGGCGGTATCGGTCGGTCGCCGATCTGTCCGACTACGAGGAGCTGAAATCCGAGGCACGGGCGATCAAGGAGGACGCGATCGAGCGGCTCCCGGACCTCCTCGATCAACTGACCGACGCCGTCGAGGAAAACGGCGGAACGGTCTACATCGCCGACGACGCAGCCGACGCGAACGACTACATCCGCGAGGTCGTCGCGGACCGCGACGCCGACCGCCTGGTCAAGAGCAAGTCGATGACCAGCGAGGAGATCGAAGTGAACGACGCCCTCGAAGCCGACGGCGTCGATGTCGTCGAGACGGACCTCGGCGAGTGGGTCCTGCAGGTCGCCGACGAGGCGCCGTCTCACATCGTCGCGCCGGCGATCCACAAGTCACGCGAGAGCATCGCGGAGCTGTTCAACGAGGTGTTCGATCCCGACCAACCGCTCGAAACCGCCGAAGAACTGACGCGCTTCGCGCGCGGGAAACTGGGTGAACAGATCGTCGATGCCGAGGTCGGCCTCACCGGTGCGAACTTCGTCACGGCCGATACAGGGACGATGGCGTTGGTCACGAGCGAGGGCAACGCCCGCAAGACCGTCGCGGCCACGGACACCCACATCGCGGTCGCCGGCGTCGAGAAGGTGATCCCGACGGTCGGCGACCTCCACCCGTTCGTCGAACTCATCGGCCGGTCCGGGACCGGACAGGACATCACGTCGTACGTCTCGCTGTTGACCCCGCCCGTCGACACGCCCGTCGTCGACTTCGAGGACGACGAGACGCCGCTGTCGGAGCACGACACCGACCGGGACTTTCACCTCGTTCTCATCGACAACGGCCGACTGGCGATGCGCGAGGACGAACACCTCAAGGAGACGCTGTACTGCATCCGCTGTTCGGCCTGTTCGAACTCCTGTGCGAACTTCCAGAGCGTGGGCGGCCACGCCTTCGGCGGCGAGACGTACTCGGGTGGCATCGCCACCGGCTGGGAGGCCGGCATCGAGGGACTGGACGTGGCAGCGGAGTTCAACGACCTCTGTACGGGCTGTAGCCGCTGTGTGAACGCCTGTCCGGTCGGTATCGACATCCCGTGGATCAACACCGTGGTCCGCGATCGGGTCAACCGCGAGGACGACCGACCGGCGGAGTGGCTGGTCGACGGGCTCACGCCCGACGAGGAGGACAAGGGCGCACCGCTCCAGAAGCGCTTTTTCGGCAACTTCGAGACGGTGGCGAAACTGGGGAGCGCGACCGCGCCGCTGTCGAACTGGCTCGCCGACGCCGGCCCGTCACGGTGGGCGATGGCCCGGTTCCTGGACATCGACCCGCGGCGTGAGCTGCCGACCTTCGAGCGTGAGACGTTCGTCGACTGGGCCGAGCGACGCGACTCGACAGTTGACGATCCCGACCGACGAGCCGTTGTCTACCCGGACCTGTACACGAACCACGTCCAGGTCGAGCGGGGGAAAGCGACCGTGAAGGCCCTCGAAGCTCTCGGTGTCGACGTGACCGTTCCGTCCGTCGCCTCCAGCGGCCGGGCACCACTATCCCAGGGGATGGTCGCGACCGCCGAAGACCACGCCGAACGGGTCACGGAGGCGCTGGCACCACACGTCGCCGACGGGCGGGACGTGGTCGTCATCGAGCCCAGCGACCACGCGATGTTCCAGCGCGAGTACGAGAAACTGCTGGACGAGGCGACGTTCACGGAGCTGGCCGAGAACAGCTACGAAGTGTTCGAGTACGTCTACGGCCTCGTCGAGAACGGGACAGACACGGATGCGCTTCCGACTGTCGAGGACGGTCGACTCGCCTACCACAGCCACTGCCAGCAGCGAACTCTCGGTCTCGAAGCACACACGGTCGCCGTCCTGGAACTGTGCGGGTACGACGTGACGACCTCGGATGTCGAGTGTTGCGGGATGGCCGGGAGTTTCGGCTACAAGTCGGACTACTACGAACTCAGCATGGATGTTGGGGATCGGCTCCGGGACCAACTCGAAGCGGACGGCGTCGAGGACAGACAGGTCGTCGCCAGCGGCACCTCCTGTCTCGAACAGATCGACGCACTCCTCGAACGACAGCCGCGCCACCCGATCGAACTGCTCGCCGAATAGCCAGGCCCCCCGGCGCTCAGTCGAGGCCGACGTGGCGTCTGAACGAGGTTCCCGTGATCCACTGCCGGTCTTTCTTCGACACCGAATCGACCTGCCGGAGCCAGTTGTAGGTCTCGGGGTACGTGGCGACATCGCTGACGTTGGGGTAGTCGGACCCCCAGACGACACGCTCCCGGCCGAAAGTGTCGAGATACCAGCGGACGTGGTCGTGCATGTCCGCGTAGGGAAACGCCGAGTCGGACATGTGTGGCATCTCCGAGACCTTCACCGCGACACCGTCGTATTGGGCGAGGTCGGCGAACTGCGCGAACGTCCCCTCGTCCGTGGGCGTCTCCGGGTCCGCGTGCGCGAAGTGGTCGAACAGGTAGGTCAACTCCGGATACGCCTCGACGAGTTCGAGCGCCTGGTCCAGTTGGCGGTGATCGCAGAGAATCTGGACGACAGCGTCCGTCTCGACCGCGGCTTCCCAGAATTCGGTCTCCTCGATGGCCGCCCGGAGCCAACTCACGTCCGGATCGAACGTCTCCCACATCCGGTCGTACGGACAGGCTGCACCCAGGCGAAACCCGAGGACGCCGTCGGTGTCCATGCAGCGTCGAAGATGGACCGCCGCGTCGTCGGCGAACGGGTCGAGCATCACGATCCCGTGGAGTCGGTCGTACTCGGCCGCCGTCTCCACCGTGTACCAGTTGTCCGTCCAGTCACAGATCGGATAGCCGACCACGACGGCCTCGTCGATCCCGTTTCGGTCCATGTCGGCCAGCAGGCGGTCGGCCGTGTAGACGGTGTGAACGTCGAACGAGTCGACGAGGTCGACGATCGGGCCGTTCACCCACGGATGGTCGGCGCTCGGTTTGTCCCAGGCGTGGGTATGGGTATCAAACATGTCCAGTGGTTCGTCAGTGGGCCTACTAAATCTTGCCGCAGAAAAGCTAAGCCCGAGGGGGGTGCTACTGTGAACCGCATGGCGCGAATAGCGTTCCACCTCCGTATCAAAGAGGGGCAACGAGAGGCGTACCGCGAGGAACACGAGGACGTACCCGAGGCACTGGAGTCGGCGTATCTCGACTCCGAAGCGGGCATCGAGACGTACAGCGTCTTCGAGAAGGGCGGCCACGTGTTCGGGTTCCTGGAGGTCGAAGACCCGGCGGTGATCAAAGAGGCCATGGCCGAAAGCGAGGCGCAGGCAGCGTGGAACGAGGTGATGGACCCCATCCTCGTCGAGGAGGACGACCAGTGGATGGACGAGGTCTACCGGATGGTCTGAATCAGGCTTTGAGATACCCGCCGTCGACGGCGATCGACTCGCCGGTTATCCACTCGCCCTCCGCCGAGAGCAACAGCACGGCGACGTGCCCGATCTCCGCCGGCTGTGCCGGCCTGTCGAGGATGTGCGTGTCGAGCGACTCCGACAGGACCTCCTCGGGCGACTGGTCGCTCTGTGCCGCCTTCTCCGTGAGCCACTGGTCGACCATCGGGGTCTCGACCGTCCCCGGTTTGATCGCGTTCGCCGTGATGTCGTGCTCGGCGAGTTCCTTCGCCAGGACCGTCGTCAGCGCCAGTACTGCGGCCTTCGACGCACCGTACGCTCCCTGTCCGGTGAACGGTCGTTCTGCCCCCACGGAGGAGATGTTGACGATGCTCCCCGCGACATCGTCGGCGATCATCTGCGCAGCGATCCGCTTTGCGACGAGGAACGTCCCTTTCGTGTTGACCGCGAAGTGTCGGTCCCACTCGGCTTCGGTCGTCTCGAGGAGCGGGATCGACTGCTGGATGCCGGCGTTGTTGACGACGCCGTGGATCGGCCCGAGCGCCTCGACGGCCGCTTCGACGCCACTGTCGACGGACGCCGCGTCGGCCACGTCGACCTCGACCACGGTCGCCCCACTCCCCGTCTCCCTGACCTGATCGGCCGTCACGTCGGCGTCCTCGGTGTTCGTGTCGAAGACAGTAACGTCGGCACCTGCGCGCGCACATCTCACCGCGATGCCGCGGCCGATTCCCTGCGCACCGCCGGTGACGACGACGTGGCGATCGGTAAGCCGTGTGTCGGTGGAACCGCTGTCTGGCCCTTGTGCAGACATATCGGTCACTCAGTCGGGGGGATACGTAAACCTGTAGGTGTAACTCGGTCCAACGCACGCGAGCAGCTGTCCGGTATTGCCGGACCAATATTTGTCAGGTGAACTGGTGACAAGCATAGTGGTAATAGTTAACATATATTTTATTCCGGAGTATAGCCGAGATATTTGGCCGCCCCCCGGTTTAGTCCCACACACAGCGGTCGATTCCGACGGCTTGCCGGTACGGACGGAATCCGTTGTTACCGGATGGGATTCGCTATAATCGGACAGACGGTTCCCGTCGCGGGGAGCCCACGAACTGGTTGCACAAGCCGGGACATCGGCGATTCGAGCGCGGAACCGAGTGTAAACCGGCTCGATCGCCGCTCCTGGCCGATATGACGACGGTCTATGCTATCCCAGCGAGCGCTCGCCGACACGCCCCACGCTCGGGACGAGCGTGTGTTCGTCGCGCAGCGTCTCGATACCCAATCGGTATAGCCGGCAAGTATCCGACATGAGCGGAAACACCTGTCCCGTAGCGACATCGGGAGGGTGATTCCCCGTCAGGGGGTTCTTCTAACAAGTGTACATTCGATATTGACTCCGGTCGATATTGGACACCCACTACTAACAGCCGTACATCAGTTATCCCCAGATTTAGATTTCGAAATTCCGTTAATAGCACCGTATCTATTTTTCTAATGTTACTTGTCCGATATCTCGAACCATATTGCTGCAAATAGCATAGTTATGGCGAGTATTCGGACCAGATCTGGGTATAGAAGGGTCAGTATCGCGAATATATGGCTATAAAATTCCGTCTGGCGCTACCGTTCCCCTATTGTTCGAGAGACGGGATACTGTCGTCGCGAGGGAGTGGGCACGACAGCGGTGGCAGATGCTGCCGACAGACGTGGAGAAGACGAGCCCGACGGTGCGGCGGAGACAACAGGGAGATGTCGTCTTCGGGGCTCAGCCGTCGAACGTGATCATCCCCTTGACTGCCGTCGGGTCCATCGCACGGCCGAAGGCGTCGTCGATCCCGTCGAGCGGCGCCTCGAAATCGATCAGCCCCTCGACATCGACGCTCCCGTCCGCGAGGAGGGCGACGGCAGCGTCGTACGTGTTCTTGTACCGAAACGAGCCGGCGACATCGATCTCGTTGTCGATGAGTTCCAGCACGTCGACCGGGACGGTCGCTTCGTCCGCCAGCCCCACGAGGACGACAGTTCCGCCGCGACGGACGGCATCGAACGTCGACTGGATAGAGGGCGTGGCGCCAGAGGCTTCGACGACGACATCCGCGCCGACGCCGTCGGTGTACTCGTCGACCGCCGTTTCGAGGTCCGCCTCGGTGACATCGATAGCCAGATCCGCCCCTCTCGCCTCCGCGCGGGTCAGTTTCTCCGCGACAACGTCGGTGACGAGCACGTCAGTCGCGCCGGCGGCGCGGGCGGCTTCCATCACGAGCAGGCCGATTGGGCCGGCCCCCGTGACGAGCACCGTGTCGCCGGTCCCGATGTCACCCCGACGGCACGCGTGGATGCCGACCGAAAGCGGTTCACAGAGCGCGCCCGCCGCGGTCGAGACGCTGTCGGGGAGTTTGTACGCAAAGTCGGCCGGCCACGCGACGTACTCGGCGAAGGCGCCGTCGTGTGGCGGCGTCGCCATAAACGTGACATCCTCACAGAGGTGGTAGTCCCCGCGCTTGCAGTGGGCACACCGCCGACAGGGGACACCGGGTTCGAGCGCGACACGGTCGCCGGGGGCCAGTCCCGTGACGTTCTCGCCGACCGCCGCGACCTCCCCGGCGCTCTCGTGGCCGAGGACGAGCGGCTCCTCGACGACGTAGTCGCCGATGCGACCGTGTTCGTAGTAGTGGATGTCCGACCCGCAGATGCCGACATCGCGGACGGCGACGAGGACATCGTCGGGACCGGGCGACGGTCTGGGACGCTCTTCGAGTTCGAACTCCGTGGGCTCGACTAACACTGCAGCACGCATGCGTGACGACACGTCGTACGGCTACAAAAAACAGGGGGGTGCCGTCACCACTCGGCGACGCTCCCGTCCTCGTGGTGCCACACCGGGTTGTACCAGTTCACGTCGGACTGGGCCTTCTCGCGAAGGTACGCCTCGTCGACTTCGATCCCGAGGCCGGGACCGGTCGGCCGTTCGACGTAACCGTCCTCGAACTCGAAGGTCGCCGGGTCTTCGAGGAGTGCGAGGCCCTGACTCGACGCCGGATCGTGGAGTGTGAGGTCCTGTTCCTGCATGACGACGTTCTGGGAGGCGAACCCGACCTGCAAGCTGGCGGCGAACGCGATCGGACCGAGCGGGCAGTGCGGGACGACCGCCACGTCGAACGCCTGAGCCATCGACGCCACTTTCCGCATCTCGCTGATGCCGCCGACGTGTGTGACATCGGGCTGGATGACGGAGACGGCGTTCTCCGTCAGCAGTGGCTTGAAATCGTACCGTGAGTAGTGCCGTTCGCCGGTCGAGACCGGCACGCTGGTCTGCTGGTTGAGCGCGCCGAAGGCCTCGCCGTGTTCGGGCGTCAGCGGCTGATCGGCGAACATCAGGTTGAACGGTTCGAGCCTGCGGAGGAGTTCCAGCGCCATCGGCTTCGAGACGCGGCCGTGGAAGTCCACGCCGACGAGTGCGTCGCTCCCGACGGCGTCCCGGAGTGCCGCGACCCGGTCGACGACCCGCTCGACGGCCCGGGTCGTCTCCATCGGCCGGAACTTCCGCGGGTTGTTGAGTTTGAACGCGCGGTAGCCTCGCTCTGAATGCTGTCGTGCGGAGTCAGCGATCTTGTCGGGATCGGCGCCCCCGATCCACTGATAGACGAGCATCCGGTCCCGGACGTGGCCACCGAGCAGGTCGTGGATCGGGGCGTCGTAGTGGCGACCCTTGATGTCCCACAGTGCCTGGTCGATGCCGGCGAGCGCACTCATCAGCACCGGCCCACCACGGAAGTAACCGCTCTGATACAGCTTCCGCCAGTGGTACTCGATCCGCAACGGGTCCATCCCCAGCAGGTACCCCTCGACGAGTTCGGACACCGCCGTCCGAACCGTCTCCAGTCGCCCCTGGATGATCGGCTCACCCCAGCCGACGACCCCCTCGTCGGTCTCCAGTTTGAGCAGTAACCACCGGGGCGGAATCGCGAACAGTTCGTAGTCGGTGATTTGCATGGATGCTACGTAGGCAAGCGCACACTTGAAACGCCAGGTCGGCGAGAACCCCGATCCGGTACAGTCGAGGTATAGTTTTATCATCGTGGAAGCCGCGTGCGTGAACGTACGTATGAGTGTACGCGAGAGTTTCTCCCTCGACGGAGAGACGGCTATCGTCACCGGTGCAGCACAGGGACTCGGAAAGCAGATGGCGAGCGGGCTCGCGGAGATGGGCGCCGATGTCGCCATCGCCGACGTGAACGAGGAGAAAGCCGAGCGGGCCGCGGCCGAACTCGACGGCGAGACGACGGTCATCGCGACCGAGGTCGACGTGACAGACGAGGCCTCCGTCGAGGCGATGGTCGAGGACGTGACCGACCGCCTCGGCCCCATCGACGTGCTGGTCAACAACGCGGGGATCGTCGAGAACTCGCCGGCCGAGGAGACCAGCATCGAGTCCTGGCGGCGTATCGTCGCCGTCAACTTAGACGGCGTCTTCCTCTGTGCCAAACACGTCGGCCAGCAGATGCTAGAGCGGGGCGAAGGGCGGATCGTCAACATCTCCTCGATGTCCGGGTTCGATGTCAACGTCCCGCAGAAACAGGCCAGCTACAACACGACGAAAGCCGGCGTCAGGATGTTGACCCAGTCGCTCGCCGTCGAGTGGGGGGACCGCGGCGTCCGTGTCAACGCCATCGCGCCGGGGTACATGCGCACCGAGCTGGTCGACGAGGTGCTGGCCGAGAACCCCGAGATGGAGGAGACGTGGCTGGAGAACACGCCGATGGGACGGCTCGGCCGTCCGGAGGAACTCAAGGAACTCGTCGTCTATCTCGCCTCGGACGCCTCCTCGTACATGACCGGGTCGACGGTCGTCATGGACGGCGGCTACACCTCCCGATAGGGGATCGGTCGCTCTTTTCGAGGACGGTGGGTCGGTCGCCGGGAGCTACGCCGACGGGAGGTCGGTCAGCCGTTCTTTCGCCCGCTCCCACTCGCCCGTGTCGGTGGGCTCGTACCGCGTCGTCTCGAACGCCGAGGCGACGAGTCGGCGCCCGGCCGCGAGATCCGGGAGGGTGTCGACGGCGAGCGCCTGTGTCAGGAGGTTCCCGATCGCCGTCGCCTCGACCGGACCGGCGACGACCGGGCGGTCGGTCGCGTCCGCGAGCAACTGACAGAACAGGTCGTTGCGGACGCCGCCACCGCCCAGGTTGATGCTTTCGGGCCGATCGTCGGTGACGGCCGCGAGCGCGTCCAGCTCCAGCGCCGTCTTCGTCACCAGGCTGTCGAGGAGACAGCGGACGATCTCCCCCTGGCCGGTCGGGACCGGCTGGTCGGTCCGCCGACAGTAGGCGCGGAGCTGGTCGGGCATCGAGCCGTCGATGTCGAAGCTCTCGGCGTCGGGGTCGACGAGCGCGGCCCGGGCAGGGGCGTCGCGGGCCGCCGACAGGAGATGGTCGTACCCGGCCGGCTCGCCGTTCGCCCGCCAGGCTTCGCGGCACTCTTCGAGCAGGAAGAAGCCGTTGACGTTCGTCAGGAGGCGGACGGTCCCGTCGACGCCGAGTTCGTTCGAGACGCCGTGCTCGAAGCCCGCGTCGGTACGAACCGGGGCGTCGCGCTCGACACCGAGGATGAACCACGACCCCGTGTTGAGGAAGGCCCCGTCTTCGGCCAGCGGGAGCCCAGCGACGGCCGCCGCCGTGTCGTGGCTCGCCGGCGTGACGAGTTCGGGCGTTTCCGAAACCCGCTCGGCCACGTCGTCGGCGACCGGCCCCAGCCGCCGGCCGGGCTCTTCGAGCGACGGGAGGAGAGCAGTCGGCACCCCCAGGTCGTCGAGCAGGTCGGTCGCCCACGCGCGCTCGCTCGGATCGACCATCTGCGTGGTCGAGGCGACGGTCACTTCACCACACTGATCGCCGCCCAACAGGGTCGTCAGGAGCTGTGGCATCATGAGCAGGCTGTCGGCCCGTTCGAGGAGGGCCGGGTCGCGCTCGGCGAGCGTGTGGAGTTGCCAGAGCGTGTTCGGCGTGTTCCAGTTGGTGATCCCGGTCGCCGCGAAGAGCCGGCGCTTGCCGACCGACGCGAACAGCTCCTCGCGTGTCGCCGTCGCCTCCGGATCGCGGTAGGAGACGGGGTCCCGGAGGACCTCGCCGTCCGCGAGGAGACCGAAGTCCAGCCCCCAGGTGTCGACGCCGACGGTGTCGAGTCCGTCGGCCCGTTCGGCGGCGGCTTCCAGGCCGTCGACCATCCGCTCGCGGAGCGCCGCGAGGTCCCAGACGTACCGTCCGTCCCGTCGGACCGGCCGGTTCTCGAACCGGTGGACCTCCCGAACGTCGAAGTCGGTCGGCGTCACGCGACCGAGATACACCGTGCCGCCGCTGGCGCCGATATCGATGGCGACGTGGTTCATGCGTTCACTGTCCGTAGCTGTCGAGTTTCCCGCGGAGCCGATCGATCTCCTCGTCGGGCAGGATCTCCGGCTCGCCGATGGCACGCGCCTGGTGGTGGATGCGAGCGCAGTACTCGACCATCAGCGCCACCGTGTAGGCGTCTTCGAGCGAGCCGTCCGCGGTCAACACGCCGTGGTTGCGCAGGAGCGTCGCGTTGTACGACTCCCCGAGCGCGTCGACGGCGGCGTCGCCGAGCGCCTGTGTCGCGTGAGTCTCGTACTCGGCGACTGGCACCTCGGTGCCGGTGAACGCGAGCAGGTAGTGTGAGGCCGGGATCGCCTCGCCCAGCGAGGCGAACGTGGTCGCGTACGGCGAGTGGGTGTGGACGACACCGCCAACGTCCGGCCGCTGCTCGTACACCTCCAGATGCATCGGCAGTTCCGTCGAGGGGTCGATCTCCCCCTCGACGACGGTGCCGTCGGTGTGGACGACGGGCACGTCCGCGGGCTCGATCTCCGCGTAGGGGACGCCGGACGGACTGATCGCGACGTGGTCCTCGTCGAGGCGTGTACTCAAGTTGCCGCCGGTGCCGGTCGTCAGGTCGTCGTCGAGGAGGCTGCGTCCGTACTCGCAGATGGCGTTACGTGTCTCGTAGTGGGGGATCGTCTCTGATGACATTGGGATCGTAGTGAATCGGGTATCGACGCGGTGTGTCTCTCAGTCAGCGGTGCTTCCGGCGGTCTGCATCCCTTCTTCGAGGGCGACCTCGGCGTCGCTGTCGAGTCGTCGCTGGTGGATCGTCTCGCCGGTGCTGGCGTCGAAGAGATGCACGTCCTCGTCGGGGATCTCGACGGCGACTACCGCACCCTCGTTGATGAGCCGCTGGCCGTCCGTCTCGGCGATGAACGTCTGGTCGTGGTCCTGCTGTGTTGCCTGGAGGTAGACGTAGGAGGTGCTCCCCATCGGTTCGACAACGTCGACCTCCGCTTCGAACTCGTGGCCACCGGTCGGGTCGTCGTGGAGCGTGATGTCCTCGGGTCTGGCCCCCAGGACGAGGTCGCTCCGGTCGTCTGCCGAGGTCTGCATCCGCTCGGTCAGATCGAAGTCGAACCCGTCGGCCCGCAGGGTGCCACCCTCGACGTGGCCCTCGAAGAAGTTCATCGACGGCGAGCCGAGGAAGCCGGCGACGAACTGGTTCGCCGGCCGGTAGAAACACTCCAGCGGCGTCCCGATCTGCTGGAGTTCCCCGTAGTTGAGGACGACCAGCCGGTCGCCCATGGTCATCGCCTCGGTCTGGTCGTGGGTGACATACAGCGTCGTGACGCCCAGTTCGCTCTGCAGGCGGTTGATCTCGGTCCGCATCTCCGCGCGGAGTTTCGCGTCCAGGTTCGAGAGCGGTTCGTCCATCAGGAAGACGTTCGGGTCCCGGACGATCGCCCGCCCCAGCGCGACGCGCTGTTGCTGGCCGCCCGACAGTTCGCCGGGCGTGTTGTCCAGCAGTTCGCCGATGTCCATCATCTCGGCCGCCGAGGTGACCGTCTCCTCGATCTCCTGGTCGGACTGCTCCGTCGACATCTTCAGCCCGAACGACATGTTCTCCTCGACGGTCATGTTCGGATACAGCGCGTAGTTCTGGAACACCATCGCGATGTCGCGCGCGCGCGGTCCGAGTTGGTTGACGACGGTGTCGCCGATCTTCACGTCGCCTTCGCTCTGGGTTTCGAGCCCCGCGACGATCCGCATGAGCGTCGATTTCCCGCTGCCGGACGGTCCGACGAAGACGACGAACTCGCCGTCGTGGATGTCGAGGGACACGTCGTCGACTGCGACGACCGATTCGTCGCCCTCTCCGAACCGCTTCGTTACGTCGTCGATCGTGATACTAGCCATTAGTGTGTCTCCGTTGTGCGGCTGTTTCTCGCCGCCGCACGGGCGTGGTCTGCGTGCAGTACGTGTCGTTCGGTGGAACGCGTGTTCATTCTTTGATCACCACACCGAAGCTGAGGCCGGCCGCGAGATACTTGTTGACCGCGATCAGGAAGACGACGACCGGAACGATCATCGCGGTCGAGGCGGCCGCGAGCATCGACCACTCGATGGACCGGGAGCCGATGAACGAGTAGACGAACAGCGTCACCGGCACCGCCTCGAAGCTCGTCAACACGAGTCCGAACAGCAGCTCGATCCACGCGAAGATGAAGCTGATGATGGCCACCGAGAAGATGCCCGGTTTGGCCGCCGGCAGGACGACCTTCCGGAAGCCCTGGAACTGCGTCGCGCCGTCGACACGTGCGGCTTCCTCCAGCGTCTCGGGGATGCCATCGAAGAACGCCTTCATCACCCAGACGACAAGCGAGAGGTTGATGCTGACGTACATCAACACCATCCCGATCCGGGTGTCGAACAGGTTCAGCGCCCGGAAGATGACGAAAAACGGGATGACGACGGCGATCGGCGGGAGCATGCGCGAGGAGAGGATCCACACGAGCACGTCCCGTTCTTTGGGGATGTCGTACCGCGAGAGCACGTACGCCGCGGGCACGCCGATCAGCAGGACGATCACGACCGACGCCGACACCATCAGCACGCTGTTGGCGAAGGCGGCGACGAAATCGGACTGCTGGACCAACTGGATGTAGTTGTACACCGTCGGCAGGAAGATCCAGTCCGGCGGCAGCGAGTTGGCCTGTCCCGGCGGTTTCAGCGACATGGAGACGAGCCAGTACAGCGGGAACAGCACGACGAACGACCAGCCAAGCAGGATGGTGTGTCGAGCGACCCTGACGAGTGTCTCCCGCGTCTCCTTGTCGAGGCGCTGTGAGCCGATGGCAGCCTCCTCGTCGGATGTCGCCATCAGTCCCACACCCCCTCGAAGCCGACCTTCGCGATGATGATGTTACACAGCGCCACCACGAGGACGAGGTAGACGATGGCGATGGCCGCGGCCACGCCCAGTTGGTTGTTGATGAACATCTGTTCGTAGATGTTGATGCTGACGAGCTGAGTGGCCGTCCCCGGTCCGCCGTTGGTCAGCCCGTAGACGACGCCGAAGGTCCGGAACAGGTCGATGAGCCGGATGAGCGTGGCGACGAACACCACTGGCTTCATGTACGGGATGATGACGTGGACGTAGCGGCGCCACAGCGGCGCGCCGTCGACGCGGGAGGCCTCGACGAGCGTGTCGGGCACCGACGAGAGGCCGGCGTAGAAGATGATGAACATGAACGGCGTCCAGTTCCACGTGTCCAGCAGGATCACCGTCAACAGCGGCACGTCCGAGAGGAACGCGGGGGCCGCAAACGGCGTCGCCGTCTCGATCACGTACGGGATGACACCGATCTCGCTGTTCAGCATGATCCGGCCGATCGTCGCGAGCGACACGGGCGCGACAGCCATCGGGATGATGAACAGCACCCGGTAGAACCCCTTCATGCGACCGGAGTCGACGCCGGCGACCAGTGCCGCCAAGACGAATCCGAGCGCGGTCTCCAGGGCCAGTGCGCTGACGACGACGGTGATCGTGATGACGAACGAGTGGAACGCGCCGCCCCGGGTGAACGCCGTCTCGAAGTTGCTGAGCCCGACGAACTCCGCCTCGAAGACGTTGAACGTCGGTTCGGCGATCAGGCTGAGATAGAGGTCGTAGGCACCAGGGAAGAAGGTGATCATCACCATCACCAGCACCATCGGTGCCATGAACCAGTACGGGAGGTAGTCGTTCCAGAGATCCCGGAGTCTGGCGAGGGTCGTCCGGTTTGCCGACTCTGTTTGGGTAGGTGTGCTCATTTGTTGTGGATATGTCTCATGATGCTGGTTCGGGCTGGCACGTCAGCCGCTGTAGATGTCTTCCGCGACCTCCGCGGCCCGCGTCATCGCCGCCTCGGCGGACTTCTGGCCAGCGATAGCGCGCTGGAGTTCCTCGGAGTAGCGCTGGCCCCACTCGGGGTACTTCCGGTCGAACGGGTCCGGTGCGGCCTCCTGCAGGGATTCGAGCGTGACCTGCGCGAAGTTGTCGCCGACGCGCGAGCGGAACTCGTCGTTCTCCCAGACCGACTGACGCACCGAGAACGCCGCGCCGTTGTCGAGGTGCATCCAGGTGTTGGTCGGCTCGGAGGACGCCCACAGCATGAACAGGAACGCCTGTTCGGAGTTCGAGGCGTTCTTCGACGTGGAGATCTGCCAGTTGAACGCGTTCGGCGAGAACGTCCCGTCGGCCGGTCGCGGCGCCTTCGCGATACCGATGTCTTCGCCGACCTGAGAGTCCTCGCCGGTCAGGCCCGGCCAGAACAGGTTTGCGTCGGCGACGATGTGACCGGCCCGCCCCTCCTGCATCGTCGCGAGCACGTCGGACCACGTCTGGGTCGACGCGCCCTCGGGACCGTAGTCCTGGAGGAGGCTGGTGTACCACTCGGCCGCCTCGATGACACCGTCGGTGTCCAGTCCCGAGTCGTTCGGGAACTCGGTCCAGAGCTCGGCGCCGTACTCGCGCAGGAACGTGTTCAGGATGTAGATGTTCATCCCGTAACCCTTCTGGCCGCGGCCGACCGTCCCGACCACGTCGGACTCGTTCTCGTGGATCGTCTGTGCGTTCTGCCGGAACTGTTCGAGCGTCTCGGCGACTTCGAGGTCGTGTTTCTCGTAGAGGTCCGTTCGGTAGAACTGGGTCTGGACCTCGACGGTGATGGGGATGCCCGTCCAGGAGTCGCTGTAGCCGCCGCCGTGGGCCTGCCACTTCGAGGCCTCGAAGAGGTCGTCGGGCTGGTACCACTCCTCGTCGTAGAGACTGCTGTCGTCGAAGTACGGATCGAGGGGTTGAATCCAGCCCTCCTCGCGGAACTGATTGACGACCTGATCCATGTAGAAGATGTCGAACTGCCCGGCGCCGGTGCTGACATCGGTCTGTCGCTTGGTCCGGAACTGCTGTTCCGGGAGGATGTTCCAGACGACATCGATCCCCGTCAGTTCCTCGAAGACGGGCACCGCGGGCTTGATGGCCGACACCCACGGGTGCTGGACGGCACCGATGTTGATCTGTGACCCCTCGAACTGCCGCCAGTCGATGTCTGCGCTCTGGTACTCCTCCAGCGGGATGGCGAGGTCGCCGTCGGATCCGGAACTGGACTCGGTCGAATCGCCGCTGGACCCGTTACCGCCGCTCGATCCGTCGCCACCGCCCGAGCCACTCGACCCGCCTCGCGTACAGCCTGCGAGGCCGCCGAGCAGTCCGACACCTGTCGCTTTGATAAAGTTCCGCCTGTTGCGCTCTGTCATATTGGCTTGCCTCGGTCTAGCAACAACATTCATGCATAATAAAGGTACCCCTTCTTCGAAGCCCAGCGAGCGGGGGACGATCACGTAAATCGCCACACAGCGAGCGGTTTGCGGTCGAACCGTGGAAAGACTTTAATGGAGTGTCCGACAACAGTTGGGCCGAGGCCACACGAGAACAGCAGTCGTCGGTCACACGTCGAGTCCTCGTGCGAGCGACGCGCTCCCGACTGACATCGCGACGACACTCACCGACGAGCCTGTTCGGCCACGATCCACCATGACTGGAGACACCCACACGTCAGCACAGTACCGACCCGTCACACACGTCCGTTCCGCTGTGGGGGGCGAGTGATGCGAGCGACCACACTCACAGACGTTGGCGAGATCGAAGTCCAGGAACGGGAACGCCCCGAACCGAAGCCGAACGAGGTGCTCGTCGAAGTCGGTGCCTGCAGCGTCTGCATGACCGATTATCACATGTACCACGGGACCTTCGCCGCCCCGACGCCGCTGGTGCTCGGTCACGAGAGCGCCGGGACCGTCGTCGATGTCGGGACCGATGTCGACACGTTCGCCGCGGGTGACCGTGTCGCGATCAATCCGACTGTCCCCTGTAACGCCTGTTCGTACTGCAAGCGCGGGGAGACACACCTCTGTGAGAACAACACGAGCATCGGCGGTGCCGGCGAGACGATCCTCGACGGCGCGTTCGCAGAGTACGTCCGCGTACCGGCCATCAACGTCGAAGACATCGGCGAGATGTCCTTCGAGCGGGCCGCGTTGGCCGAACCACTGGCCTGCTGTCTCCACGGTGTCGAACAGACGGATCTCACGCCGGGCGACAGCGTCGCCATCATCGGTGCCGGTCCGATCGGGCTCCTCCTGTTGCAGTCGTTCCGCATCGCCGGCGCCGCACCCATCGTGGTCTCCGAACCGGACGACGAGCGCCGCGAGATCGCCGCCGAACTCGGCGCCGACGCCGTCGTCGACCCCGAGGAGGAAGACCCCGAGACGGCGATCCCCGAGGCCGCCGGCGGTGCCGTCGACGTTGGCGCGGAGGCGATCGGACTCGTACCGACGATCAAACAGGCCAACGCGGTGACTGCCCAGGGCGGCTCGACGCTCGTCTTCGGCGTCCCGGACCAGGAGGCGACCATGGAGGTCAGCCCCTTCGACATCTTCTTCGACGAGGTCGACTACCGGGGTTCGTTCTCCCTGACGACGGAGGACTTCGAGCGAGCGGTGACGCTGCTCCAGCAGGGTCGGATCGACGCGGACACCCTCGTCACAGAACGGATCGGACTCGACGACTTGCCGACGGCGTTCGAGCGCATGGAGAACGGCGAGGGACTGAAGAAAGTCGTCGTCCCGGGCGCCAGCGACTGAGGTCGGTCGCCGCGTCACCGCACTGTTCTGGAGCCCTCCCCCCGTCTGCCATTCTGTGTCTAAAACTACGACCAGCGATCCGTCCGGTCCGTGGGTCACGTTGTATTCGTTCTTCTCTCAAGAACACAAATAGTTCGCGCGTTTTTGAGTGCACAAAAGTAACCTATTTCGTTTTTCGTGAGGGATACATCGCGTGTGAACAGTTACCAGGGCGAAAGTGTTCTGCTCTAACGAACAGAATTATGTACGTGGCACCAGTACACGAAGACAATGAGCGACACACCAAGCTACACCATCGACGCGACGGAAACGTCGCTCGACCTGCTCGAACTCCTGGTGCAATCGGCCGACCCGATGGGCGTGACGGCGCTTGCCGACCGCCTCGGGGTCGCAAAGAGCGTCGTCTACAACCACCTCGCGACGTTGCGTGAGCGTGGCTACGTCGTCAAGCGTGGCGACCGATACGAACCCTCGCTCAAACCCCTGGACGTCGGTTCACAGACGCGTGCGGCGATGCCCATCTACGAGTCCGCGCGCCACCACCTCGACAACCTCGCCGCTGCTTCCGGGGAGACGACAGTGCTGTTCGTCCTCGAAGCGGGGTCGGGCGTGCCGGTCTACATCGCCGAGGCCAGCGACGGCTGGTCGCCGCGTTTCCACGAGGGCCAGCGCTATCCACTCCACGTAAACGCACCGGGGAAGGCGATTCTGGCGTCGCTGCCGGAGGAGCGCGTCGACGAGATTCTGGCGGCCACCGACCTCGTCGCGCCGACCGAGGCCACGATAACCCGGCGGGACGAACTCAAAGCCACGCTCCGGGGAGTCCGCGAGGACACCGTCGCGTTCTGTAGAGGAGAACAGTACGAGGGGATCGTCGGTGCCGCCGCCCCGGTGTCGGTCAGCGATGCCGACTGCGTGGCAGCGCTCGGCATCTGTGGTCCGGTAGACCGACTGAGCGGGCGGTACCTCGAAGAGGACATCACCGGCCAGGTCGTCAGCACCGCGAAGTCGATTCAGGTCGACCTCCGGAGTCGATGAACCGAATGAGTGGGTGTCGTAACACCAGTACAACTGTTATACCACTGGGTTCCACGCCCGTTCGACAGCCGACTCGACCGGAACGGTGGTGTAACGCTAAGGCACGATTAGATGAATTCACAGGTGTATTGGACCACTTGTTCAAGAATGTGAGTGTATTCGGATTCCTATATTCGCTACAGCCGAGGTGATACCATATTTTGTTTTGAGCCAATAGAAAAAGCTATCTAAGTGTGTTTTAATTGTTTTTGGTTATCAAAAGCGGTATTGCGTTTGTGAAATGTCGAGAGCCGAGGAAAAGAGGTCCGAAAGCGTTGTGATAACCTCAAACAACCGATATCTGACGACAGGTAGCGGGAATCACCGACGAGAGGGTCGCACAGCGCACGGACCGAGACAGCGGGTGCCGGTCAGTCGGTCTCCACGGACGGTGGGGTCGTGTCGGGCTGTTCGGTGGTGGCACCGCTCCAGTCGAACCGCCGCTGGAAGGCCAGTGCGACGTTGACGAGCGCCAGCAGCACGGGCACCTCGATGAGGGGCCCGACGACGGTGGTGAACGCGACGCCGGAACCGACACCGAACACCGCGACGGCGACCGCGATCGCGAGTTCGAAGTTGTTCGAGGCGGCGGTGAAACCGATCGCCGTCGTCGTCGAGTAGTCCGCGCCGACGCCCTTGCCCATCCCGAAGCTCACCAGAAACATCACGACGAAGTAGATGGTCAGCGGGACGGCGATCAGGAGCACGTCGCCGGGCGAGGCGACGATCGTCTCCCCCTGGGTGGCGAACATCACGACGATCGTAAACAGGAGCGCGATCAGGGTCAGCGGATCGATCGTCGGGACGAACTGCTCGTCGTACCACGCCTGTCCCTTGGTTCGCGTACCGACGTACCGCGTGAGGAAGCCGCCGGCGAAGGGGATCCCGAGGAAGACGACGATGGCCTGGAACACCTGCATCGGCGTCACGTCGAACGTCTCGATGCCGGCGACGAGCGTCTCCATGCCGAGCAGCGGCGGGAGGACGAGCGCGAAGAACCAGACGTAGACGCCGTATGTCACGATCTGGAAGAGGCTGTTGAACGCGACCAACCCGGTCACGTACTCGGTCGACCCGTCCGCGAGTTCGTTCCAGACGAGCACCATCGCGATGCACCGCGCCATGCCGATGAACACGAGTCCGAGGAAGTACTCCGGGCGGGCAGGCAGCCCGGGGACGAGCCCGCTGAAGAAGATCACGGCCAGCCCGAACATGAGTGTCGGACCGATCAGCCAGTTCTGGACGAGACTCAGGCCGAGGACGCGCCAGTTGCGGAACACGGCCCGGAGTTGCGAGTACTCGGCTTTCGCCAGCGGTGGATACATCATGGCGACGAGGCCGATCTCGACCAGATGGAACTGCTGGATCGGGCGCGTGACCGACGGCGCGACGAACCCGAGACCGACGCCGACGGCCATCGCGGCGACGATCCAGACGGTGAGGTACTTATCGAGGAAGTCCATCGACCGCGGATCACCACAGCTCTCACAGTCACAGTTCGGGCCGTGGGACTGCTCGACGCTACTCATCGTCGCTTTCCGGCTTTCTGGCGGTGATCGTCGCCGAAACCAGGAACTCGCTCACGTCGTACTCGTCGTCCCAGTCCCGGATGAACTCGTCACTGTCGTCGTTCGGCGAGATACTGATCGATTCGAAGCCCGCGTCGGCGAGGAGCCGGTCGAGCCGGTCGATTGTCGAGGCGCCGGCGACACAGGACGCGACGGACTCGGGGTCCGCCCGAACGTCGTCAGGCACCGCCGCGGTCAGGACGACATCGGAAATCGCGAGACGCCCACCCTGACGGAGGACGCGAAAGGCCTCATGGAACACCTGCTGTTTGTCCGGCGAGAGGTTCACGACGCAGTTCGAGATGATCACGTCGACGCTGGAATCGGAGACCGGGAGGTGCTCGATCTCGCCCAGGCGGAACTCGACGGTTTCGGCCCCGTTTTCCTCGGCGTTCGCACGCGCTTTCCGGACCATCTCGGGCGTCATGTCGACGCCGATCACGCGGCCCGTCGGACCGACCTCGTCGGCGGCGAGGAAGCAGTCGAACCCAGCACCCGACCCGAGATCGAGCACCGACTCGCCCGCAGCCAGCGACGCGATCGCCTGCGGATTACCGCAGCCAAGCCCCAGGTTCGCGTCGCCGTCGACACGGGCCAACTCGCCGTCGGAGTAGCCGAGTTTCCGGGCCGTCTCGTCACTGGGAGCCGCCGCGTCCTCAGAACTACAGCAGGAGTCGTCGCTCGAACAGCAGTTGCCGCCGTCCTCGCGCTCGCCGGTCGCGATGCGAGCGTACCGTTCCCGGACGACTTCCCGCTGTGTCCGTGCGTCGAGCCCGGACGCTGCCGTGGCATCGTTCGACTCAGGCATCGATCGGTTCCTCCCCATCGGTCGCGTCGAACAACGCACGACGGCCGGTTCGACCGTCGTGGCGGCTGTCCCGAACCCGGTCAAGCCCGGATCCGTCGCGCCTGCCGCCTGCCCGACCACCGCCGTCACCCCCGGGACCGTCCGTAGCGAGTTCGATCATCGGTCGCCCCGCGTCTCGTCGAGGGCCGCCAACAGCGCTTCGGCACGGTCGGTCGCCTCGTAGTACCGCCACGTCCCGTCCTTGCGACGGGTGACGAGGCCGGCGTCGTAGAGGTCCGACAGCGCGTGGCTGATCGCACTGTCGCTGACATCGACGACCGGATTGATCTCACAGACACACAACTCACGGTCCGCAGCCGTCAGCAGCCGGACGATCGCGTATCGCGTGTCGTTGCCCAGTGTCTTGAGCGCGCTGAGATCGGTGTCGGCGTCCGCGGGAGCCGCCGACTGGTACGAGCGCAGCGAGTCCAGGCGGTCCTCGATGTCGGCCTCGCAGCACCCGCCGCTTTCCTCGGTGATGAGTCGTTCGAGTCGGTCCGTCTGTGAGCTCATGGATGAGTGGTTGAACAGTCATTCATATAACTGTGTTGGACCGGAACCGATGGCGTAGGTCAACGGAGGCCGGGTGACTCTGGCTCACCCGCGAATACTTGTGAATGGACTAACAACTATACGGTGCGATACAGCGGTACCGAACGACGGCCGACTCCGACACAGAGCCCCAATGGATATCCAAAACATCGTTTCGACCGACTACACGGAACTGTCACCAGAGACCCCTGTCTCGAAGCTCGTCGGTGTGTTCGACGACCCTGCGGTCAAAGGCGTCGTGGTCCACGGCGACGAGTTCGAGGGAGTCGTAACCAGACGCCAGTTGGCGACATCACACCACCAACCCAACGAGAAGCTCCGCTCGCTCCGCTGGCACGTGCCACGACTCGCGCCGGACGAGGACATCCGGACGGCCGCCCGGTTGATGCTGGACAGCGACTCGCAGTTGCTTCCCGTGTTCGACGGCCCCGAGCTGATCGGCGTGGTCACCGCCGAGGACCTCCTCCAGGCGGTGCGTCCCTTCCTCGACGCGGTGACCGTCGCCGACGCCTACACGCCCGAGATGGTGACAGTCGAACCGGGAACGAGTTTCGGGACGGCACTCAACGTCTTCCGGGAACACCGGATCACACATCTGCCGGTCGTCGACGGCGACACGGCGGTCGGAATCCTGAGTCTCTACGACGTGACCGGTCTCACCGTCAGGGCCACGACACAGAGCCAGGGGGGCGATCCCGGCGGGACCGACCCGTTCGGCGGTGACATCGCCGCCGGAAGCGGCCGCGCACGCGGCGGGGGATTCGGCGCGCGGGACGGCGAACTCACGCGGCTGCTTGATCTCCCGGTACGGGACCTGATGATCGAACCGGTCCGGACGATCCAGCCGACTGCGACGCTGGACGTGGCGCTCGACGCGATGACAGAGATCGACGCCTCGTCGCTGCTGGTCACGGACGACGGCTCGCCGTACGGCATCGTCACGAAGACGGATATCCTCGATTCGCTCACCTGGGAAGCGGGCGGGAACCGCTCCGTCCAGTTGTACGGGGCAGACCTGCTCGACGACATCCAGTACGAGGAGATCGTCGCGATGATCGACAAGTTCGACGACAGGGACCACGACATGAACATCCTCGACGCGAAGATCCACATGCACGAACACGACGAAAAACACCGCGGCACACCGCTGTTGCTCGCCCGGATCCGCCTGCACACCGACCGCGGGCTGTTCGTCGCGTCGGGAGAGGGGTACGGCGCCAGTCACGCCCTCAACGAGGCGCGTGACGTGATGGAGCGACAGATCCGGGACGAGAAAACGTACGGACGCAGCAAGAAGCCGCGGGGCGAGGAGTTCTGGGAGAAACGCTTCGGCTGGCTGCTCGAAGGCGACGGGTGAGGGGACCGGCCAGACAGATTGATGTCAACGGAGACTAATTTACGGGTATGGACTTCGATGCCTTCACCGGCGAGATCCAGCACCGACTCGGCCTCCCCGGAACCGGTGAGACCGTCCGCGCGATCCGAGCGACGCTCATGACCCTCGGGGAACGCCTGCCGGAAGGACAGGCGGCCGACTTCGCCGCGTCGCTGCCGGGCGAGATCCAGTGGTACATGACCGGGGCGGTCCACGAACACGGCCGCCGCTTCGACTGGGCGGAGTTCGTCGACCGTGTCAGCGAGATCGAAGGCGCCGACCGCGCCGATGCGGCGTATCACGCCCGTGTCATCGTCGACCTGGCACACACGGTGGTCCCGCCGTCGGACTTCCAGCAACTGCGGGACGCCCTGCCGGAGAGCGAGGACGACGAGGACTGGCGCAACCTCTTCGAAGTCGTCGACAGCGGTGGCTGGAGCGAGCATTCGTGACCCCTCGGGTGGCCGTTCGCGCAAGACAACTCCCGTAGAACAGGGGACAACCTCACCCGCAGTAACCAAAGTCAACTACTCCTCTAGTGGGGTGATGCCGCGGCAACTACAAATCGCAGCCGATGTAAGGCAAAATTACTTGCGTCGGAGGCCCGGAACACAACCAATGGCGAAGAACGCGGACGACACCGACGAGTTCGGCGTCCTCCGGAGCAAGCGAAACGCGACACGGTATCAGATCCTGGTCCAGATCGCGGAGCGACAGCCCGCGGTGAACCAACAGGAGATCGCGGACGCAATCGGGATCACCGCCCAGGCAGTGAGCGACTACCTCCAGACCCTGAGCGAGGAGAACTACGTCACCAAACACGGCCGTGGTCGGTACGAAGTGACCAAAGAGGGCGTCGACTGGCTGATCTCACAGACGGACGAACTGCGCCACTTCGTGGAACACGTCGCCGAGGACGTGATCGGTCAGGTCGAGGTCGAGACCGCGATCGCGACGACGGCGATCGACGAGGGCGAAACCGTCTCGCTGACCATGCAAGACGGGGCCTTACGCGCCATGGCCGGCGACACCGGGGACGCGACCGCGGTCGCGGTGACGGACGCCGAGGCGGGCCAGGATGTCGGGATCACGAACTTCGAGGGTGTCGTCGATTACGAGCTAGGGTCGGTGACTGTCGTCTCGATCCCGCAGGTCCAGAACGGCGGGAGTTCGGCGGTCGACCCCGCGCGGGTCTCGGCGTTGGTCACGGACCACGACCTGCTGGCGGTCGGCGGCGTCGAGGCGATCGCGGTCGCCGAGGCGGTCGGTCTCGACCCCGACATCCGCTTCGGGAGCGCCGCCGCCGTCCAGGAAGCGGCCGCGAAGGGACTGGACATCCTGTTGCTCTGTGCGACGGATCGGCTCTCCGAACACACAGACTCCCTCCGGGAACACAACCTCAGCTACGAAGTCGTCGACGTGGTGGACGCGTAACGGCTCGATCGGTCTGGGGCGCCCGCTGTCGTCGACAGCGGCCGGACGAAGTGAGCCGCCGATCAGACCAGCAGTTGGATGTCGGCGTCGGCCATATCCTGCAGGGCAGTGGCCGCGCCGACGCCCGTGGTGACGCCGTCGTAGAAGTCGTCCTCGTCGTAGCCCATGAGGTCGATCGTCATCTGACAGGCCTGGAACTCCACGCCCATGTCCAGGCTCGTCTCCAGCAGTTCCTCGATGGTGGCGGTGTCGTTGTCGGCGATCTTCTTCTCCATCATCCGGGTCGTCATCCGGTCCATCCCCGGGAGCGCGGCGACGGCGTTTGGCACCGGCATGTTGGGGTTGCCGACCGAACTCAGCTTGAGGTCTTTCGACCGCTCCTCGTGGAGGATATCCAGCCCCCAGAACGTGTGAAAGACGGTCACGTCGTAGCCGAAGGCGGCGGCGGTGCTGGCGAGGATCAACGGCGGGTAGGCCATGTCCAGTGTCCCCTTCGTCGCGATGATCGACAGCTTCCGCTGGTCGTCGTCCGACTGTGCCTCGGCGAGTGCGGTTTCGAGCTCGTCCACGCGCGCGGCCAGTTCCGCGCGCGAGGGAGCGTCGGCGTCCACCGAATCCGTGCTCTCGTCGGCCGTCGTATCGGTGCTCATCGTTACTCCGTCTTGCGGACGTAGTGGGTATACACGTCGTCCCCGTCCACCTGATCGAGGAGTTCGACGCCGGGGGTCCCCGAGGCCCAGCCGTCGATGTCGCTCATGCTGCCCGGGTCCGTGGCGAGGACTTCGAGCACCTCGCCGGCGTCGAGGTCGTCGATCGCCGTCTTCGTCTTGACCACCGGCATCGGGCACGATGCGCCTTGTACGTCGAGTGTCTCCGCGATGTCGTATTCAGTACTCATTGGGTATCCGCTCCGTTGTATTGTATTGGAGCTATCGAGCAATATACCCTGGGTAGTAAAAAGAATGTTGGTTCTTGTACAATCGTCAAACAACTACGCCCACCACGATCTCGACGTACAGCTCTCGTCTATGTTTTGAGGGCTGAGCGTCGTCTTTGTGGGCGTTCGGAGGAGGGTGTATTGTGTAGTTAGTGAAAATCTATGAAAACGCTTTAGTATGCCCACCCGATACGTGAGTGTACGAGATGAATCCCGAAGACTTCCCGACCCCCGACGCGGACGTGGAGACAGTCGACCCGGTGACGCTGAAAAGCCGCATCGACGACGGTGAGGACGTAACGTTACTCGACGCCCGCATGGCGTCTGAGTACGAGGAGTGGCACATCGACGGCGACACCGTCACCTCGCTCAACGTTCCGTACTTCGAGTTCCTCGACGACGACATCGACGACGAGGTCCTCGCGCAGGTCCCCGACGACCGCGAGGTGACCGTCCTCTGTGCGAAAGGCGGCGCCAGCGAGTTCGTCGCCGGGACCCTGGCCGACCGCGGCTACGATGTCGACCACCTCGACGGCGGGATGAACGGCTGGGCGGAGATCTACGAGGCGGTCGAGGTCACGGACTACGAGGGCGCGGGGACGCTCCTGCAGTACCAGCGCCCGTCGTCGGGCTGTCTCGGCTACTTCCTCTACGACGACGGCGAGGCCGCGGTGATCGACCCGCTGCGGGCGTTCACCGACCGGTACCTGGACGACGCCGACGAACTGGGCGTCGACCTCCGGTACGCGCTCGATACGCACATCCACGCCGACCACGTCTCGGGCGTGCGCAAACTGGACGAGCGGGGTGTCGAGGGCGTCGTCCCGGCGGCGGCGGTCGACCGCGGTGTCACCTACGCCGACGAACTGACGACGGCCGCCGACGGTGACGAGTTCCGGGTCGGCGAGGCGACCATCGAGACGGTCCACACACCCGGCCACACCACGGGCATGACTTCCTATCTCGTCGACGGCGGCCTGCTTGCGACCGGTGACGGCCTCTTCGTCGAGAGCGTCGCCCGCCCGGACCTCGAAGAGGGCGACGACGGTGCCCCCGAAGCCGCACGGCTGCTCTACGAGAGCCTCCAGGAGCGTGTCCTGTCGCTGCCCGAGGACACGCTGATCGGCGGCGCGCACTTCAGCGACGCCGCAGCGCCGGCCGCCGACGGGACCTACACGGCACCGATCGGCGACCTCGTCGCGGAGATGGACGCGCTGACGATGGCCGAACAGGAGTTCGTCGACCTGATCCTCTCGGACATGCCGCCGCGGCCGGCCAACTACGAGGAGATCATCGCCACCAACCTCGGCCAGAACGCCGTCGACGACGACGAGGCGTTCACGCTCGAACTCGGTCCGAACAACTGTGCAGCGAGCCAGGAGTCGCTGGCGGGTGACTAAGTGCCGATGGTAGCAGATACAGCCGTCCTGCAGATCGCCCCGGAGCTGTTTCCCAACGGTATCGGCCGCTACGCCGTCGGTGGTCTGCTCGTCGGGCTCGGCGTGGTGGTCATCTATCTGGGGACCGGCATCAGCGCCGGCGCGAGCACCTTCCTGGAGTCGACGCTGTCGTACGTCTCCGAGCAGTCCCGGTTCCAGCGATACGTCGCCTCGCGGGACTGGCGCCTCGTGTTCACCGCCGGGATCGTCCTGGGTGGGTTCCTGTTCGCGCTGACGGTCCAGTCCGGTCTGCTGTCGAGTTCGCTCTACCAGCCGGGGACCACCGGACAGCTCCACCAGCTCGGCGGGTTCACGTTCTGGACGACGAACGTCCAGCCGTGGCGGCTGTTCCTCGGCGGGACGCTGGTCGGGATCGGCACCCGGATCGGGAAGGGGTGTACCTCGGGCCACGGCGTCTGTGGCGTCGGTTCGGCCTCCAAGACATCCATCGTGGGCGTGCTCACGTTCCTCGCGGTCGCCATCGGCACCGCACAGATCGTCGCGGCGCTGGGGGTGAGCCCCTGATGGCGGACCGCCACCCGCTGTTCAAGCCGCTGATCTTCGTCGGCGGCCTGATCTTCGGGTTCGGGCTGGGCTTCAGCCACATGGCGCGGCCGGAGGTCGTGCTCCAGTTCCTCCAGTTCGAGGACTTCGGGCTGGTGTTCGTGATGTTCGGGGCGGCGATCGTCTCCGGCGTCGCCTTCGCGGTACTGCCCCGGATCAGCGACCGGGCACCGCTGACCGGCGACGCCTACGAGCGCCGTCTGAAAGCCTTCGACCGGAACGTCCTGATCGGCGGCGGGATCTTCGGCGTGGGCTGGGGGCTGTCCGGGATCTGCCCGGGAGCGGCCTACGCCAGCCTCGGTGTCGGCAACGTGACGATCCTCTGGGCGCTGGCCGGGATGTTCCTCGGCGCGTACGCACAGGGGTACTGGCGGAGTCGAGCGGCAGACGCCGGTCCCGCTGTCACGGGGGCGGACTGACGCGACAACGCACGATATTCGCATGGAACCCGCAGTAATCGGCCTGTTTCTGGTCGCCGGAGTGGCGAGTTTCTTCATGGCCTGGGTGATCGGTGCCGGCTCCAGCGGCGCGACGCCGTTCGCTCCCGCAGTCGGTGCGAACGCCATCTCGACGATGCGGGCGGCCTTCGTCGTCGGCCTGCTCGGGTTCGCCGGCGCTGTCGTCCAGGGGGCGAACGTCTCCCAGGCGATCGGCAGCGGCCTCGTCGGCGGCGTCACCCTGCCGGTGACCGGCGTCATCGTCGTCCTGCTGATCGGCGCCGGTCTGATGGCGCTTGGGATCAAGACCGGCTACCCGATCGCCACGGCGTTTACCGTCACCGGTGCCGTCGTCGGCGTCGGGCTGGCGATGGGCGGCTCGCCCGTCTGGTCGAAGTACCTCCAGATCGGGACGGTCTGGGTGTTGACGCCGTTCGTCGGCGGCGGGATCGCCTACGGGATCGCCAGTGTCCTGCCCCGGCCGGACGTGCCCGAGCGCTACAGCGTCGCCGTGCTCGCCGGACTCGTCGGCGCCGTGCTCGCGAACGTCAGGTTCGCGTCGCTCGGACCGGGGGCGCGATGGGGTCGCTGGTCGGAGCCGGCCAGCGGGCGATCGGTGTCGACGGGATGGCGGTCCCGGTCGCACTCTCGGGGCTGCTGGCGGTCGCGGTCGCCGGCGTCGTCTCCTGGGACATCCGGCGGGACCTGGACGGCGGGCTCCGGCGCGTCCTGCTGGCGCTTGGCTCGCTCGTGGCCTTCTCGGCGGGCGGGAGCCAGGTCGGGCTCGCCGTCGGGCCGCTCGTCCCGCTGCTCGAACAGGCCGAGGTCGTCTCCCTGCTCGCGGTCCTGCTCGGTGGCGGGCTCGGCATGCTCGCGGGCTCCTGGACCGGCGCGCCGCGGATGATCAAGTCCCTGTCGCAGGATTACTCCTCGCTCGGGCCGCGCCGTTCGATCGCCGCGCTGGTCCCGTCCTTCCTGATCGCACAACTGGCGGTGCTTCTGGGCGTCCCGGTGTCGTTCAACGAGATCGTCGTCAGCGCGATCATCGGCAGCGGGGCCGCCGTCGGCGGTGGCGAGGCGGTGAGCGGCCGGAAGATCGGGCTGACCGTCGGTGCGTGGGCCGGTTCGTTCGGCCTGGCGTTCGTGCTGGGCTACGGGCTCGCTCACGCCGTGCCGATGGGCTGACCGGCCGCCACGGGGTCGGGGCGGCAGTGCGGTTACGAGGACTCGTCGGGGAAAGCCCGCGTCGCGGTCGCCTTGAACGACACGGCGATCGGATCACCGCGCTCCAGTGCCAGCGTCTCGACGCTCGTCTGTGTCACCAGTGCCCCCACGGCGATGTCGGCGCCGATGTCGACCGTGACGCGCGCGACGGCGTCACCGACAGCGATATCGCCGACTGTGCCCCGAAACCGGTTGCGGGCGCTGGTCTCGGTCTCCGGGACGCTCCCCGCAGGATGGAGCGTGACGGCGTCTTCCCGGACCGAGAGTCGAACCCGGTCGGTCGCGGCGGGCACCATCGCCCGGACGGGGCCGGCGTCGGTCTCGACCGTCCCGAGTTCCCCGTCCCGTTCGACGACGGTCCCGTCCAGTACCGTCTCCTCGACTTCGGTCAACCCGGTGAACTCGGCCCGGACGCGGTCGAACTCCGCGAGGAGGTCGGTCGCGGTCGCCGTCAGCGAACTGCCGCCGCCGCCGGCCCCGCCGCGCTGTCGGTCGACCAACTGGCCCAGGGCGGCTTCGAGTTCGACGACCCGCTGTTGGGACCGCGAGTACGAGCGGTCCAGCGCGGCCGCGGCCCCGTTGAGCGAGCCCTGCTCCCGGACCGCCCTGAGCAGTTCCACGTCCCGCCGAGTGACCCGCACCTCGTCCGTGTCGAGGTGGGCGTCGAACGCCGCGTCGAGGTCCATACGGGCGTCTCGCGGCCCACGAGCAAAACGGTTATGCCGCTGTCGACACAACGCCGATGTGTCTATGGGGAAACAACGGAGGGAAACACCGCATCGATCCCGCCGGGGGTTCCTCCGGACGGCCGGCGCCGCGGCCGGCGTCGCGCTCGCGGGCTGTCTCACCAGCGGACGGCCCGCGACCGGTTCGCCCGTGACGGTCCTCGCGGCCGGCAGTCTCCAGCACGCCCTGGAGACCGGTCTGAAACCTGCGGTCGACGCGTCGCTCCGGGTCGAAGCACACGGCTCGGCGACGGTCGCCCGACTGGTGGCGGAGGGCCAGCGCGACCCCGACATCGTCGCCGTCGCCGACACCGCGCTGTTCGGGGAACCGCTGTCGGTGCCGTGGTACGCGGTCTTCGCGAGCAACGCGGTCGTCCTCGCGTACAACCCGGACACCGACGGCGGGGAGCGGGTCGAAGCGGCGGGGAGCGACCGGTGGTACGAACCGCTGCTCGCGGGGGAAGTCGCGCTCGGCCGGACGGACCCGGACCAGGACCCACTGGGCTACCGGACCCTGTTCGCGCTCGAACTCGCGTCGCGGTACTACGACGACGCGCCCGACCTCCGGGCGACGCTGCCGGCCCGCGACCAGGTGTATCCGGAGACGGGGTTGCTCAGCCAGTTCGAGACCGGGAGCGTCGACGCCGCCTTCGCCTACCGGAACATGGCCGTCGAGCGCGGCTACGACTACGTCGAGCTCCCAGGGCAGATCGACCTCGGCGACCCGGCGTACGTCGATGAGTGGTATTCGACGGTGTCGTACGAACTGGCCGGCGGCCGGCGGATCGACGGCGGGCTCATCGGCTACGGCGCGACGATCCGAACGTCCGATGGGCCGGCCCGTGCGGTGTTCGACCGCCTCGTGGCCGGGTCCTACCTGGCCGATTCGGGATTCCTGCTACGCGAACAGTTCCCCCGGTACGCGGGCGACGTGCCGGCGGCCGTCGACACGGCAACCGGAGGTGGGTAACCGATGGCGACACGCACACACGCCGGCCGGCTGCAGTCGCGCGACTGGCTCTCGGTGGCGCTCGTCCTCGGCGGACTGTTGGTCCTCTACTACCTCGTCCCGCTCGCGTCGCTGCTCCTGTCGGCTTCGCCGGGGGCTGTCCTCGGGCGGCTGGCCGACCCCGCCGTCCGGAGCGCCGCGGGAACGTCGCTGCTGTCGGCGTCGATCACGACCGTCCTGGCCACGGTGTTCGGGCTCCCGCTCGCGTACTGGCTGGCCCGCACGTCGACTCCCTGGAAGCCGCTCGTCCTCGCGGTCGTCGTCCTGCCGCTGGTCGTCCCGCCGACCGTCGGCGGGGTCGTGTTGCTCACCGTCGTCGGCCCGAACACGCTCGTCGGCGGGACGGCGGCGGCGCTGGGGCTCCCGCTGACCCGCTCGCTGGCCGGCGTGGTACTCGCCCAGACGTTCGTGGCGTCGCCGTTCGTCGTCGTGACGGCCAAAGCCGCCTTCGAGAGCGTCGACCGGACGCTGGAACACGCCTCCCGGTCGCTGGGTAAGAGCAGGCTGGCGACCGCCAGGAACGTCACCCTCCCGCTGGCCGGCCCGGGCATCGCCGCCGGGGTGACCCTCGCGTTTGCGCGGTCGATCGGCGAGTTCGGCGCCACGATGATGGTCGCGTACTACCCGCGGACGCTGCCGGTCGAGATCTGGGTCTCGTTCGTCTCGACCGGCCTGGACGCGGCGTATCCGGTCGCGATCCTCCTGGTCGTCGTCGCGGTCGGCGCACTGCTCGTCCTCAACACCGTCGCGGCCAATCCCTGGGAATGACACTGGAACTCACACGGCTCGCGAAGTCCTACGGCAGCTTCGACTTCGGCCCGGTCGATCTGACGGTCGGGCAGGAGGTCCTCGCGCTGCTTGGCCCCTCCGGGAGCGGGAAGACGACGCTGCTCTCGTTGATCACCGGGATCACGAGCCCCGATACGGGCTCGATCAGCCTCGACGGCCGGGCGCTGTCGGGGGTCCCACTGGAGGCGCGACGGGTCGGGATGGTGTTCCAGGACGGGGCGCTGTTCCCGCACATGACGGCTCGCGAGAACGTCGCGTACGCGGGGGCCGACGGCGACCGTATCCGCGAACTGGCGGCCCTGCTCGAACTCGACGGCGTCCTGGATCGCACCCCCGACACCCTCTCCGGCGGGGAACGCCAGCGGGTCGCGCTCGCGCGGACGCTGGCGGCCGACCCGGACGCCCTGTTGCTGGACGAACCGCTGTCGAGCCTCGACGCACCGATCCGGCGCCGTCTCCGGGAGGAACTCCACGGGCTGTTCGACTCGCTTTCGATCCCGGTCGTCTACGTCACCCACGACCAGCGGACGGCGACGGCCCTGGGGGACCGACTCGCCATCCTCCGGGACGGCGGCCTCGAACAGGTCGGGCCGCCGCCGAGCGTGCTGGACCGACCGGCCAACCGGTTCGTCGCCCGCTTTACCGGGAACGAGAACCGCTTCGACGGCCACGTGACCGAGCGGACCGACGATGGGGCACTCGTTCAGGTCGGCGAGAAGACGCTCCGGACCGCCGTCGTCGACCCGCCTGCGGACGCCGTCACCGTCTGTCTCCACCCGTCGCGGGTGACACTCCACACTCCCGGCGCGGCCCCCGACCCCGAGGCGGCCGGCAAGGCCGACGGCTTCGGCACAGCGAACGTCCTCACCGGCACGGTCACGCGTTGGTTGAACGAGGGGACGAGCTACCGGGTCGCGGTCGAGTGCGGACCACTCACCGTCACGGCGACCGTCCACCCGCCCGTCTTCGACCGGCTCTCGATCGACACCGGGGAGACGGTTCGCGTGTCGCTCCCCCGGGAGTCGATCCACCTGCTCGGAGCCGGCGAGGCACCGTGACGAGTGTCGCTCAGGACGGCGCGTCGGCGAGCCAGTCTTCGAGCGTGTCGGTGAGGAGGCGCCGGAACCCCTCGACATCGAGGTCGAGCGCGACGGTGCCGTTCGGCGCCTCGTCGGACACGCCGTGGAGATCACAGGCCAGCGCGCCTCGGTCGAGCGCGGAGTCCGTGCCGACTTCCATGTGGCAGTCGGTCGTCTCCAGCAGCCCCCCGTCGAGCAGGTGGGCCACGGCCGCGGCGTCGTGGATCGGCGCGGCGTCGAGGTCGTAGCGAGCGAGCGCCTCGTCGTCGTAGTAGGTCAGCCACTCGGCGAGCAGTCGGCCGCGGTCGGTGTCGCGGTCGAGCGCGTCGATCCACGCCGGCCGGAGCGTCGCCTTGAGGGTGGCGTCCAGGCCGACCACGGTCGGCTCACACTCCGCGATCACCTTGCGGGCGGCGTGTGGGTCCGAGTGAAAGTTCGCCTCCGCGAGCGGCGTCACGTTCCCGTGGGCCGAGACCGTCCCGCCCATGACGACGAACTCGTCGAGCAACTCCGGGAGGGCGGGTTCGATGGCCGCCGCGAGGGCGACGTTGGTCAGCGGTCCGAGCGCGACCAGCGAGAGGTCGCCGTCGTGTGCTCGGGCCTGGTCGACGATGAACTGCGCGGCGTGTGTCTCGACCGTGGCCGGCGTCTCGGACGCGTCGGGGAGGTCGCCGCGAATCCCGTCCGGGCCGTGGATGTGCTCGGCGGTCGACCGCGGCACGAGCAACGGGTCGGTCGCCCCCTGCGCGATCGGCACCGCTTCGACATCGAACAGCGCAGCGAGCGCACGGGCGTTTCGCGTGGTGTTTGCCACCGTGCTGTTCCCGTGGGTCGTCGTGATGGCCTGGAGATCGAGGGCCGGATGGGTCGTGGCGAGCGCGAGCGCGACGGCGTCGTCACAGCCCGGGTCGGCATCGATCAGGAGCGGAGTCGACACACACGGTCTCTCGCCTCCAGTGACTAAACGACGGCGACCAGTGGGAGAGACGCCGGAGGGGACTGCGTGCCGGCCGGTCACCCGGTGTCTATCGGCGGGGTGTCCCGTCCCGGAGCCTCACTCGGCGTCGACGACGGACGCGAACGCGACGTTCTGTTTCACGCGTTCGACCTCGACGGTCGGTTCCTGACCGGGTTCCGTCTCCGGAACGATGACGACGTAGCCGCGTTCGACCTTCGCGATACCGTCGCCCTGATCGCCGATAGACTCGATCGTCACCGTCCGGACTTCGCCCTCGTCGACGGGCGGGGACGGTGGTCCGGGTTCGCGGTCGATCTCCGCCAGTTCGGCCGTGTCCGGATCGGGAGTGGACTCCGCCGGTTCGCCGCTGGGATGGGGGAGAACGCCGATTCGATACGTCCGGCCGGCCTCGATCGCGTCGACTTCGATCTCGTCTTCGGGGACTTCGATGACGAACCGACCGTTCCGTTCCTCGACAGTTCCGCTGAACAGCGACGTGAGTCGTTCGGGAATCTCGACCATACCACACACTGTGTCTCCTGGTAAATAATCGCTGGTAGTCTCCCCGTCCCGCTGGCGGACCAGCGACACCGGTTCGGTAATCGGCGAATAACTATTCGCGCCCCTCCGAAGGTGAAACTGGTCGACATGGCTCACCAGTACTCCTGCTCAGCGTGCGAGTTTCAGGTCCGATCGGAGAACGACGACGAACTCATCGAGCTCGTCCAGCACCACGCACAGGAATATCACGATATGTCGCCCTCCGCTGGCGACATCCGCGACGGGATGAAGACGGTATAGGCATCCAAAACGCCGATTTAGCGCCGTTCTCGCCGGAGTGGGACGACAGTCCACTCCACTCGTTCCGGGAGTAACGTCACGACGACTGTGGCCACACCAGCGGGCCGGACCGTTCGCTCGGCCAGTCGTGTCCCCGTCGTGCGGGCGACAGTGATGGTTACGTCTGCCGTTGCCACGTCGGCGGTCGGGGTACCGCCCGCGTTCCCCGCGGCGACGGCCTCGGGAAATCGCCGACCACGGCCCGCAAGCACGGTCACGGTCCGTTCGAACTGTCGAGTTCCGTCGCGGGAGCTAGCGAGGACGACGGATCGACGATACGGAGACTCGTTCCTGACGGCGAGGTCGACACCGTCCAGGCGGCGTCCGGAGTCGGCGGTCGTGGGAACTGGGGCAGGGGTAACCGGTCGCCGAGGACGGTCCGGGCCGACACAGCCGCAGGTACCGCCCGCGAGGACGGCGGAGAGGAACCGCCGCCGGGACCAGACGGGAGTCACGTGCCGTCGGTCGGGGGACAGCGACGGTACTCGGTTCGTACCGCTGCGGTGTCCGGCGGTCGGGTCGGTCTGTGCGTGTCGATCGCAGCGAGGGCGGCCGACATACACACGACGACGGCCGGAACCGGCATAACTGTGCGGGACCGATCACCACCAGTCGATCTGGCGATCCAAAATTCGCTTTTACGGGTCCAAAAGATCTAATCCCCGGGTCGGCTGTCGGTTTTCTTTTACGAATATATGCGAGTGGGTCCAGTTACTCGATTAGGTTCCTACAGTGACGATATTGCGCTATCAATACTTGGTATCCATCGACTAATCAGGGGCTTTCGATTGTTTACTTCGATTACCGAACAGTACTGGGAACAAAACGACATCGACGGGAGGGACAAAGTGCAGGCGAGTCGTGCCGTCAACGATCGTACGACGTTCGGGAGTGGCAAACGAGCGTTTCATCACGCCGGGACGGCGGCCGGACACCCGCAGAAACTGGGAGCGACAGGTATATTGAATAACAGTCGTACACACGGTTGTCGTACCGGAGTGCAGAGGACCACCCCCGATCAGAGGATAACACCTGTACAGTCGTTACGTCGAGGCTGCGAGAAGCGGGTACTGCGGAATCCGCGTGCGAACGGCAGGAGTGCCGGTGCAACGTGACTGGTCACGCACCCCGTCGACGCTCCCCACCGAGGGATTCGCTCCGACATCGGTGGGTCCGGTCGGGACCGTCCGAACAGTCGGTTCGCGAGTCGCGAACGGCCGGAAACACGGCCGGAACTGGCCCCCAGCACGGGATCGAGTAACGACCTCACACACGAATTGCCGCCCAGCTGTGGGGAGTGGCGACGACGAACGGCGGTCGGATACCGCTGTAGCCACACGGTACCAGCTATTTGCGTCTCGCAAACGGGTAGCCACCTCATCGCGGCACGGAGCGCCGCGATCTCTCCCGTCTCGGTCGGGGAACAGGTCCCTGGAGAGGAACGCGGAAATCGACAGCGTTTGGCTCCTGCGAACGTTTCAGACCTGCGTCGCGTTCACTTCGATCACGTTGGCCGCACCCTGGACGATCTCCGGGAGTTCCTCGTGGAACCGGTCGCCCTTGAACCGGCTCGTCGGCCCCGAGATACTGATTGCGCCGCAGATGTCGCCGGTCGGGTGTTCGATCGGGGCGGCGATACACCGGAGTCCCTGGAGGATCTCCTCGTCGTCGAAAGCGACCCCCTCCTCACGGATTCGATCGAGGGTCTCGAACAGTTCCGCCCGGCTGGAGACGGTGTTTTTGGTCCGCGCTGGCAGCCCGTGTCGATCGATGATCTCGTCGATGCGCTCGGTCGAGAGTTGCGAGAGGATCGCCTTCCCCAGTGCCGTGCAGTGGAGGTCTTTCCGGTTCCCGGTGTAGGAGGCCGTCTGGATCGCGTTCTCGCCGCGCGCCTTGTGGAGGTAGACGCCGCGCCCGTGCTCTTCGACCATGAACTGCGCGACCTCGCCGGTCTCCTCGGCGAGTCGGTCGACTTCCTCCTTTGCCACCTCGTAGATGTCGACCTGGTTTTTCGCGTACTCGCCGATGTCGACGAACCGCAGGCTGATCTCGTATGTGTCGCCCTGTTTCACGACGAACTCGTTGTCCGCCAGCGTCGCGAGGTGACTGTGGATCGTGGCTTTCGACCGCCCCAACTGGTCGGCGAGTTCGGAGACTCCTGCCCCGTCGTTCTCACGGAGGGCTTCGAGGATGTCACAGGAGATCTGGACTGCCTGGACGCGTCGGCCGGACCCGGGCTGGCTCGATGGCTCGCTCATGTGCGGCGGTACGGCGAGGAGCCACTTAACTGTTCGCGAGAAACAAACGGGGGGTTAGGCCTGCACCGCGTCGAGGGTCTCGTCGAGTTCGCTGTTCTTGACCGCCTCGCCGCTCCGGCCGTCGAAGATGTGGATCTTCTCTTCCGGGAAGACGACGTTGACCTCGTCGCCGGCTTCGATCCGGCGTTCGCCGTCGATGCTCGCGGTGTAGTTCTGGTCCCCGATCTCGAAGTACGCGTAGGTCACCTCACCCATGGGTTCGACGACCTGAACCGTCGTTTCGACGGCGTTGGTCGCATCGCCGGCCGCCAGTTGGATGTGCTCCGGGCGGATACCCAGCGTCAGGTTCTGGCTGGCGTCGACGAGCGCGTCCTGCGTGTCGGGCGAGATCTCGTAGGTGAACTGCTCGTGTTCCAGCCGGTCGCCGTCCTGACGGACCGACAGGAAGTTCATCGACGGCGAGCCGATGAAGCCCGCGACGAACTGGTTGACCGGGCGGTGATAACACTCCAGGGGCTCGCCGATCTGCTGGAGTTCCCCCTCGTCGAGGATAGCGATGCGGTCGCCCATCGTCATCGCCTCGGTCTGGTCGTGGGTGACGTAGATCGTCGTGATGTCCATGTCCTGCTGGAGTTGCTGGATCTCCGTGCGCATGGTGGTCCGCAGCTTCGCGTCCAGATTACTGAGCGGCTCGTCCATCAGGAACACTTCGGGTTCGCGGATGATCGCGCGGCCGAGCGCGACCCGCTGTTGCTGGCCGCCGGAGAGGTCGCCCGGCTCTTTCGCCAGCAGTTCCTCGATCTCCAGCAGTTCCGCCGTCCGTTCGACGCGTTCGTTGATCTCGTCTTTGCCGAGGTCGGTCGTGATCTTCAGCCCGTAGCCGATGTTCTTCCGGACGGACATGTGGGGATACAGCGCGTAGTTCTGGAACACCATCGCCATGTTGCGCTCTTTGGGCTTGCGGTGTGTGATGTCCCGGTCGTCCAGCAGGATCTGGCCGGATGTCGTCCGTTCCAGGCCGGCGATACAGCGCAGCGTCGTCGACTTCCCACAGCCCGACGGCCCGACCAGGACCAGGAACTCCCCGTCCTGGATGTCGATGTTCAGTTCGTTCACCGCGACGATGTCGTTGCCGCCCGATTCGAATACTTTCGTCAGATCGTTCAGTTGTAGGCGTCCCATTGTGTCACCGTGATTCGTTATCGCATCATTCAACAGCTCGATTAATAAATCCACCCCTCCTGTGGCTCAGACGACGACCGTCACACCGACCTCGGTATCGGCCCACGCACCGGCGTCGGGGTCGTCGCCGGTCTCGGTCAGCGCATCGCCGTCGACGACCACGCTCTCGGGCGCCACGTCGCGGACAGTCAGCGTCACGCGGTCGGCCGAGCAGTCGCCGAGTTCGATCGAGAGGGTGTCGTCCTCGATAGCGACCGTGACCTCCGCGAGTGCGTCCGCGTCGGCGTCGTAGAACCGCCCCGCAGCGTGGCCATCGGTCGGCGTCGCGTCCAGTTCCAGCTCGGCAGGCGTCCCGGGCTGGATCGACTGGGTCGGTTCCCGCTCCGGGATGACGCTGCCGGCCCGGACGAAGACGGGCATCTCGTCGAGTCCGACCTCGACTTCGACGGTCTGACCGCCGGGGTAGCGCTCGCCGGTCCAGTAATCGCGCCACTCGCCGTCGGGGAGATACACCGACCGGGTCCCGCTGGCCTCGAAGACGGGCGCGACCAGCAGGTCCTCACCCAGGAGGTACTGGGTGTCCATCCGGTGGACCGTCGGATCGTCCTGGTACTCCAGGACGAGGGGCCGGACGACGGGGAGGCCGGTCCGGGCGGCGACTTCCGCGTACGTGTAGAGGTACGGGAGCAACCGGTAGCGCAGGCGGGCGTACTCCCGGAAGATGTCGAGCGCCTCCTCGCCGAACTCCCAGGGCTCCCGCGGCGTGGTCCCGTGACAGCGGCTGTTCGACGAGAGCAGGCCGAACTGTGCCCAGCGGGTGTACACGTCGTCGTCGGGCGTCCCCCGGAAGCCGCCGATGTCGTGGCTCCAGAAGGCGATGCCCGACAGGGAGGCCGAGAGGCCACCGCGCAGGGCCGCGCTCATCCCGTTCCAGGAGGTCTGTGGGTCCCCGCCCCAGTGCATCGGGAACGCCTGGCTGCCGGTCCAGGCCGAGCGGCCCCAGACGACGGCCTCCTCGGGGCCGTTGACCTCGCCGACGGCCTCGTAGACCGCCTCGTTGTAGAGGTACGGGTAGAGGTTGTGCATCGTCTTCCCGCTCTGGCCGTTCTCGAAGACGGCGTCCTCGGGGACGTACTCGCCGTAGTCGGTCTTGAAGACGGCGACGCCCTGTTCCAGCAGGCGGTGGTGTTTCGCCTTCCACCACTCGACGGCGTCGGGGTCGGTGAAGTCCACGAGCGCCCCGCGGTAGTCGCCCTGGCAGGTGTTGTCCATCACGTAGGCGTCGCCGGTGCCGTCGGTGACGAAATAGTCCTCACGGACCCCCTCCTCGAAGGCTTCGGTCCCGACGGGGACGTGAGGGTGTTCCCACAGCGAGAGCCGGAAGTCGTCCTCGCGCAGTTCGTCGATCATCCCCTCTGGGTCGGGGAACTGCTCGGTGTCCCACTCCAGGTCGGTCGACTTGTTCGCCCGCATCCAGAACGGGTCGAGGTGGAGCACGTCGCTGGGAATCTCCTCCTCGCGGAGACGCTCTGCCACGTCTGCCAGTTCTTCGCGGGACTCGTAGCCCAGACGGGACATCCAGGTGCCGAAAGACCACTTGGGCGGCCGGGAGGGTCGGCCCGTGACGGCGGTGTAGCGCTGGAGTATCTCCCGGAAGTCGGGGCCATAGAAGAAGACGAACGCGAAGTCGTCGTCGGCAACCGACATCGTGCCCGACGCGGTCGATGTCTTCCCGAAGTCGTAGTGGACCCGGGCGGTCGTATCGAGCAAGAGCCCGTAGCCGTTCGTCGAGAGGTGGAAGGGGATGTTCTTGTAGGCCCGCTCGGTCTCGGTCCCGAGGGGTTCCTGGTGCCAGAGGTCCAGTTCCCGGCCCCGGCGGTCGAACTCGACGAACTGCTCGCCGGCGCCGTAGAGCTTCTCGTCCGGCGAGAGCCGGAAGGAAGTACCGGTCTCGGTCACCTTTCGGGGGTTGTGGTTGATCTCCTCCTGGGAGAAGCCCAGGGCGTCGACGCGCTGGCGGCCGAACACGTCGGGGTCGGCCCGCTGTTCTTCGAAGACCGTCTCACCGGTGTCGGCGTCGGCCACGGAGAAGGACCACTCGTCCAGCCCGACCGTGATCGAGAGAGCGCCGGTGTCGACGGTGAGTCGCCCCTCGGCCTCGGCGACATCGAGGGCCACGTCGGTCTCGACGGCCGCGGTGTCGAGGGGCGGGTACTCGCTGTCGGTGTGGGTCTCGGGGTTCGCGAGCAGTTCGAAGCGGAAGGTCCGCGGGTCGTAGACGGTCAGTGTCACCGGGACGGTGCGGTCGGTCACCGTCTCCGGGGCGTCGATCTCGCAGTCGAACCGGACCCGCTGTCCGTCGACCTCGTAGTCGGCCACGGCGGCGACGGTAATGCGTTCGCTGGTCATCCTATCGGGTGGGGGCGTCTCTCGGTAATAAAACTACCCCGTCGTGCGTGGCTTTTTCTCGATGGGCGTCGACTCACCGAGTCAGAACCTCACATGACAGCCCCATCCATCGACGACCTCGTCGCCGAGATGTCCCTCGACGCGAAGGTCGCACAACTCGGGACCGTCCGGATCGGCACGCTGCTGGAGGACGGCGCGTTCTCGCCCGAGCGCGCCCGGGCGGAGATTTCACACGGCATCGGCCGCGTGACTCGGGTCGGGCGCGAGAGCGGCCTCGACCCCACCGAACTCGCCGGCGTCGTCGCCGACATCCAGTCGTTCCTCCGGACGGAGACGCCCCACGGGATTCCGGCGTTCGTCCGCGAGGAGAGCCTCTGTGGCTACGCTGGCCGCCGCGGGGCGACGGTCCCGCAGGCCATCGGACTGGCAAGTAGCTGGGACCCCGAACTGGCACGGGAGGTCGCGGCGGCGGTCGGTGAGCAACTGCGGGCCGTGGGCTGTCAAGCGACCCTCTCGCCCGTCGCGGACCTGGGCGTGGATCCGCGCTGGGGCAGGATCGAGGAGACGTTCGGCGAGGATCCGGCGCTTTCGGCCGCGTTCACAGAGGCCGTCGTCACGGGGCTGGGAGACAGCGGAGTCGACGCCACGCTCAAGCACTTCGTCGGCCACGGGCGGCCCGCGGGCGGGCGCAACCGTGCGCGGCCCACAGCCTGCCTCGGCGAGATGTGCGACGCCGACCTGCTCCCCTTCCGCGCCGGTATCAACGCCGGCGCGCCGTCGGTGATGGCGGCGTACAACACCGTCGGCGGGGTCCCCTGTCACGCGAACGGTGAACTGCTGACCGGGCTGCTCCGCGAGGAGTGGGGGTTCGAGGGGACCGTCGTCTCGGACGGCCGGGGCATCGAGATGCTGGCCGACGACTACGGCGTCGCTCCCGACAGGACCGCGGCCGGTGTCCAGGCCATCGAAGCCGGTATCGACGTGGAACTCCCCGAGACCGAGTGTTTCGGCGACCGCCTCGTCGGCGCAGTCCGGGACGGGCAGGTCGACGAATCGACGGTCGACCGCGCCGTGACGCGCCATATCCGTCAGAAGGCCGAAGCGGGGCTGTTCGGGGCGGCCAGGACAACCGCCGAGCCTGAACGCGCGGACGAGGCCTTCGAGACAGACGCGGTCCGCTCGCTGGCCCGGCGGGCCGCCCGTCGGTCGCTGGTCCTGCTGGAGAACGACGGCCTCCTCCCGCTGTCGGCGTCGTCGACGGTCGCCGTCGTCGGTCCCAACGCCGACGCCGGCCGGAACCTGCTGGGGAACTACTCCTACGCGGGCGCGGAGAACGAAGCCGGGGGCATCGACGTGGTGACCCCGCGGGCGGCCCTGCGCGAGCGCGTGGCCGGGGTCGAGTACGCCCACGGCTGTGGGATCAGAGCGGACCCGGGCGATGACATCGAGGCCGCAGTGGCGGCCGCCCGCGACGCCGACGTGGCGGTCGCCTGCGTCGGCGGCCAGTCGGGGATCGACGTTGAGCGGGACTCGCCGGGAACCGCCGGCGAAGCACTCGACCGGGCCGAACTGGGCCTCCCTGGCCGGCAGTCGGAACTGATCGAACGGGTCGCGGCGACGGGGACGCCGATGGTGGTCGTCCTCGTCAGCGGGCGCCCGCTCGCGGTCCCGGACGTTGTCGAACGGGCCGACGCGACGGTGGCGGCGTGGCTCCCCGGCCAAGAGGGCGGCGCGGCCATCGCGGACGTGTTGCTGGGAACCGACCCCGGCGGTCGACTCCCCGTCTCGCTCCCGCGGTCGGTGGGACAGCTTCCGGTCCACTACCGCCAGGACGACCTCTCGCGGGGCGAGTACGTCTTCACCGAGGGCGCGCCGCTGTTCCCGTTCGGCCACGGGGAGAGCTACGCCGCCTTCGAGTACAGCGGGGTCGGAGTCGAGCAGGAGGAGGTCGGGACCGACGGCTCGCTCACCGCCACCGTGAGCGTCGAGAACGTCGCCGACCGCGCCGGCAGCGAGGTCGTCCAACTGTACGCTCGCCACCGCGGCGGGCGGACGGTCCGGCCCGAGCGGGAACTGGTCGGGTTCGAGCGCCTCGACATCGACGCCGGAGCCCGGGCGACCGTCGATTTCGAGATGCCGTCTGCAGCGCTGGCCGTCCACGACCGCGAGGGCCGACTCGTCGTCGAGCCGGGGACCGTCGATCTGATTGTCGGGCGGTCGGCGGCAGACACGCGCGGCCGGGCGAGCGTGGACCTTCGAGGGGAGCCAGCGCGGCCGGATCGGCGACCGCACCGGGCCGAATCGACCGTCCGGCGTGGGTAGCTCACCACAATCTTTAACCCGGCAATCCACGACTGCACAGGTGATGACGCAAGACGACCAACCGGACTACCGGATTCCGCAGGGCGGCGGCGTCCCCTGGCGGGACATGGGCATGGACGAGACCCACCGTCCACCCGAGCGAGACGTTGAGATCACCGACATCAAGACCATGGCGATCGCGGGGAACTTCACCTGGGGAATCGTCAAGGTCGAGACCGACTCGGGCGTCTACGGGCTGGGCGAGACGTTCCGTGCCGAGGCCGCGCTCGACATGGCCGGCCGCATGGACGTCGACCTCGAAGGCGAGAACCCGCTCGATACGGACCGCATCCGCGAACTCCTCGAACAGCGCTACACCGGCACGGGCCGCATCGGGCAGGCCGCCTTCACCGCCATCGAGACGGCCTGTTACGACATCAAGGGCAAACTGTTCGACGTGCCCGTCTACGAACTGCTGGGCGGGAAGTACCGCGACGAGATCAAGATCTACTGTGACACCCACGGCGGGGAGTCCCTGGGCGAGGCCCGCGACCACGACCCGAAGGACGTGTACACGCCGGAGGGGTACGCCCGCGCCGCCCGCGAGGTCGTCGACGAGGGGTTCGAGGCGCTGAAGTTCGACCTGGACGTGCCGACCCACGCCGAGTACGACGAGGCCAACCGGCGCATGGACAACGAGGCCCTCGAACACAAGGTCAGCCTCGTCGAGGCGGTGCGTGACGAGATCGGCTACGACATCGATCTGGGGATGGACCTCCATTGGAACTTCACGACGGAGACGGCCATCCGCCTGGGGAAGAAACTCGAACGGTTCGACCTGGCGTGGCTGGAAGACCCCGTCCCGCCGGAGAAGACCGAGTCCCAGAAGCGCGTCACCGAGGCCCTGGACATGCCGGTCCTGACCGGCGAGAACCTCGTGAAGGCAAACCAGTTCAACAACGCCGCCCGCGAAGGGATGATGGACATCGCCGCGCCCGACGTGAACAAGTGTGGCGGCCTCGGCGAGTACGTCGACATCGCCACCGTCTGTGATCTGTACGGCGTCCCGATCGCCTCGCACAACATCTCCTCGCCGCTTGGCACCGTCGCCGGCGCCCACGTCTCGGCGGCCATCCCGAACTTCCTCTGTATGGAGTGGCACTCCCGGGACGTGCCGTGGTGGAACGACATGTGCAACCGGGTCGAGGGCTCCGGGCCGATCCTCGAAGACGGCTACATCGACGTGCCAGAAGGCCCCGGTCTTGGCGTCGAACTCGACCGGGACATCTGTGAGGAGTACCTCGTCGACGGCTACGACCTGATCATCTGAGGTCCCCGAGACCACTTTCACACTATGTCTGAACACACCGTCGTCGTGACCGACCACGACTTCGCGGACCTCTCGATCGAACGCGACGGCCTCGAAGACATCGCCGAGGTCGTCGAACTGACCGGCGACGTGGGCGAGGAGGTCGAAGATGCCCACGAGACGCTCGCCCGGGCGGACGCGGTCATCAACCTCCGGTACGATCTGGACCAAGAGGCGATCGACGCGCTGACGGGCTGCCGGGTGATCTCCCGGTACGGCATCGGCGTCGACAACATCGACGTGGAGGCCGCCGCCGAGCGGGAGATCCCCGTCACGAACGTCCCCGACTACTGTCTGGAGGAGGTCTCCGTCCACGCGCTGACACTGTACCTCGCACTCGCGCGCGGCCTGAAGTCCTACGACGCCGACGTGGCCGCGGGCGGGTGGGACCGGGGCGTTGCGACGCCGATCCACCGCCTCTCGACACGGACTGTCGGCGTCGTCGGCTACGGCGCCATCGGCCGTGCAGTCGGCGAGCGCGCCGACGCGCTCGGGATGGACGTAGTCGCCAGCGACCCGTTCCTCACCGAGGACGACGTGGCCGGCGATCCAGCGACGCTCGTGGCGTTCGAGGAGCTGCTCGCGGAGGCGGACTTCGTCACCGTCCACTCCCCGCTGGTCCCCGAGACACGGGGGATGTTCGACGCCGACGCCTTCGCGCGGATGAACGAGGACGCCTACTTCGTCAACGTCGCACGCGGGCCGATCGTCGACGGCGAGGCGCTGGCCGACGCGCTCGATGCGGGCGAGATCGCCGGGGCCGGCCTGGACGTGTTCCCCGAAGAACCCCCGGCCGCGGACGACCCGCTGCGGGATCACCCGAAGGTACTGACCACACCACACGTCGCCTGGTACAGCGAGGAGGCAAACGACCAGCGTCGCCGGACGGTGACCGAGATCGTCCGCACGGTTCTAGAAGGCGGCGACCCCTGGAACGTCGTCAACGACTGAGGACTGCGCGCCGTTCGGCTTTTCGAGGTTCGACGCTCCGTGGCAGCGGCGAGCAGAAGCGCCGATAGCCCGTGCGACAGCCGAGCGGGCGGGGACTCCGGGTCGGGCCGTCGTCGCTCGTCCGAGTGGGCGCGGCAACGACGAAGGGAAAAAGACGGTCCGCGAGTCAGGCCTTTCCGGTCGCCGTGAGCCCCTCGACGACTTTCCGCTGGAAGAACAGCATGAACAGGATCAGCGGCATCACGGACATGAACACGGCCGCGGAGATCGTCCCCCAGGGGTACTGGAACTCGCCCTGGTAGAGCGCGATCCCGACGGTGATCGTCCGCATCTGGTCTTCGGTCATGAACGTCAGCGCGAACAGGAACTCGTTCCAGGCGTAGATGAAGACGATGATCGCCGCGGTCGCCATCGCCGGCGCGGAGACGGGCAGGATGATCCGGAAGAGGACGCCGATCCGGGAGAGCCCGTCCATCAGGCCCGCCTCCTCTAAGGAGTCGGGCAGTTCCTTGAAGTACGCCTGGAAGATCCAGACCGCGAAGGGCAACTGGAAGGCGGCGTAGGGGATGATCAGTCCCAGGTAGTCGTTGAGCAGGCCCCACGAGCGCGCCAGGCTAAAGAGGGGAATCAGCCGGGCGATGAAGGGCAACATCGCGGTCCCGAGGATCAGCAGGAGGACCGGGAGCTTGAACCGGAAGCGCAGCCGGGAGAGCGCGTAGCCGGCGAGTGCACCCAGAAGCACGTCCAGCACGGCCGTGCCAGTCGCCACGATGACGCTGTTGAGGAGGTACCGGAAGAACGGTGCCCCCTCGATGGCCGCGCGGTAGTTCGCGAGCGTCGGGTCACGCGGGATGTACTCGACGGGGAACGTGACGACGTTCCCGGGTTGTTTGAGCGAGGTGATCAGCATCCACAGCACCGGGAACACCGAGACGAGTGCGATGATGAAGATGCTCCCGTAGAAGCCGACCTTCTTGCCGACCCACTGGAAGTTGCGGATTTCGAGGGTGTCGCGGTCGTAGCTCATCTCAGCGCACCTCCGGTTCGTAGAGGGTGCCGACGTAGAGCATCGCGATGCCGGCCGCGATCAGCGTGATGATTGTCGCCGTCGCCGCGCCTTCGCCGAAGCTGAGGCGGTTGAACGTCAACTGGTGGTCGAACAGGACCAGCGTCGTCGTCGCGGACGCGGGACCCCCGCCGGTCAGTCCGTAGGGGAGCCCGAACGCCTGGAACGCGGGGAGCGTCCGGAAGATGAGCGCGACGAGCAGCGTCGGTTTCAGCAGGGGTAGCGTGATGTCCCAGAACTGGCGGATGCGCGAGGCGCCGTCCATCCGCGCGGCCTCGTAGAGGTGGTCCGGGATCGACTGGAGCCCTGCAAGCAAGATCAGTGCCATGAACGAACTCGTCTTCCAGATGGTGATAAACAGCATCGAGTACAGCGCCGTGTCCGGTTTCGCCAGGAACGGGAACGGCGTCTGGAGGATGCCGATTCGGATGAGGAGGTCGTTGATGACGCCGTACTGCCCGTTGAACATCCACGCCCAGATGCGGGCGTTGATGACCGTCGGGATGGCCCAGGGGAACAGGATCGCCGCCTGTGCGAAGTACTTGCCCTTGAAGTCGCGGTTGAGCAAGAGCGCGAGCCCGAGCCCGAGGACGAGTTCGATGGGCACGCTGACGAACGTGTAGATGAGCGACACGCGGAGCGCGTTCCAGAAGCCGTCGCCGCTGAGGAACTGCTCCAGCAACGGGCCGCTGCCGTAGAGGCTCCGGTAGTTCTCTAGTCCGACGAACTCCCGGGGGTTCATCTCCAGGACGTACCCCTGATAGAGGCTCCCGACGATTGTGTCGAAGATGGGGTAGAACGACACCGCCAACAGGAAGGAAACGACCGGTGTCAGCAGGATTACCGCCAGTTCCTCCTCGGAGAACCGGAGGTCACGATACCGTTGTAATCTGTTCTGCCGCCGCGAGCCCTCCTCGTAGCCGGACCCGGACGAACTCTCGACTGTGTCTGCCATTCGTTCCCGACGTGGGTCGTCTTTCGTTATAAAACTACGGGGGTGCGCCCGCGGGAATCGGCGGACGGCCGGCGTCGACAGTGAAATTTTATATAGGAGGGCGCCCCGGGTTCACCCATATGGACGTGAAGCGAACGCGCACTCGGACCGAGCGGCTCGTCTCCCGCTGTGCCAGGGCAGTCGGGGCCGTCGACCGGGGCTGGAAGGCCACTGCGCTGGGCGTCTCGATCGTCCTCGCGACGGCGCTGGTCCTCTGATGAGTGCGGTCCGCAGACTGGTACCGGGACTGCTGGTCCTGGTGGTGCTCGCCACCATCGCCAGAGTCGTCGGTGGCGCCACGCCGCTGAGCCCGCTGGTCGTCGCCATCGCAAGCGGCGCTGCCGTGGCCGCGCTGGTCGGCGTTCCCGAGTGGGCCGAAGCCGGGATCGACCGCCACAAGCTCCTCCTGGAGACCGGGATCGTCCTCCTGGGCGCGCAGTTGACCGTCGGCCAGCTCGTCGGCACCGGCCCACAGGTGGTCGGCCTGGCGATGGGCGTCGTCGTCCTCGGTGTGGTCTTCGTGGAACTGGTCGGGAAACAGGCGGGGATCGAGTCACGGACCCGCTCGCTGCTGGCGGCCGGCGCGAGCGTCTGTGGCGTCTCGGCGGTGCTCGCGGTCGCCGGGAGCATCGACGGCGACGAGGCAGACATCAGCTACGCCGCGGGCACCGTGTTGCTGTTCGACGCGATCACGCTCGTGGTCTTCCCGATCGTCGGGTCGGCGCTCGGACTCCCGGACCGGACCTTCGGCGTCTGGGCCGGGCTGAGCCTGTTCTCGACCGGTCCGACCGCGGCCGTCGGCTTCGCGGTCTCGGAGACGGCCGGCCAGTGGGCGACGATCACCAAGCTCGTCCGCAACACCTTCATCGGCGTGCTCGCGGTCGGGTACGCGGTCTACTACACGAGCGGCGGCGAGCGGACCGACGCCACGGAGATCTGGTATCGGTTCCCGAAGTTCCTGGTCGGGTTCTTGCTCGTCGCGGTCATCGTCAACCTCGGACTCGTCGACGCCGGGACCCAGGCGACCCTGGGAACGGTGGGCGACTGGCTGTTCGCGCTCGCGTTCGTCGGTCTGGGGTTCGAACTCAACCCCCGCAAGCTCCGGGCGACCGGGCTCAAGCCGATCCTGGTGGTGCTCGCCCAGTTCCTGACCGTAAGCCTGCTGGCGCTCGGCGCGGTGACGCTCGTGCTGTGAGCCGGCGGGACAGGAGAAAACGTTATAACTGGGGGCGCACGTCAACCGACATGTATGGCCGACAGATATCTAGAAGTAGTCGAACCAGCCGACAACGTCGCGACAGCGCTTCGTGACGTGGACGCCGGCGAGACAGTAACGGTCGCGGTCGGTGACGAGGAGCGAACGATCGAGATGATCGACGACGTGGGCTTCGGACACAAGCTCGCGATCGAGGACATCGCCGACGGCGAGACGATCACGAAGTACGGCAAGAGCATCGGGAACGCAACCGAGGACATCCCGGCGGGGACGTTCGTCCACGTCCACAACGTCGAGTCCAACTACGGCCGCGGTGACCTGGCCGGCGACGAGGAAGTAGAGGCGATCAGCGAGTAACTATGTCCGAATTCCTAGGCTACGAGCGAGACGACGGCAGTATCGGCATCCGCAACCACACAGTGATCGTGTCGACGGCACCGTACGCAAACGACACGGTCAAGCGCGCCGCCGACATCGTCGACGACGCGATCCCGATCACGCATCCGCTGGGTCGCTGTCAGACCAAGCCCGACGTGTTCCAGACCTACCGCACGCTACTGGGCTACGCGACCCACCCCAACACGTACGGGGCCGTCGTCGTCGCCCACGCCGGCGAGATCGTCGACGGCGACGAACTCGCACAGGACGTGGCCGAGACCGGCCGGCCGAGCGCCTCGATCAACATCCACGAGGAGAAAGGCGTCATGAACGCGCTGGACGCGACCGTCGACGCCGCACAGGAGATGGTCCAGGACGCCAGCGCACAGCGCCGTGTCCCGGCAGACATGTCGAAACTCACCTTCGGGATCAACTGTGCGACCTCCGACACCACGTCGGGGCTGTGCCAGCACAAGGCCACCGCGGGCGCCGTCTGGCGCCTCATCGACGACCACGGCGGTCGCGGCTGCTTCGCGGAGACGCCGGAGTTCTTCGGCGGCGAGGAGGAACTCTCCGAACGCGCCGTCAACGACGAGGTGCGCCAGGAAATCCTCGACCGCGTCGACCACTGGGACAAGCGCCTGCAGGCGACCGGCTACGACGTGCGCGGCGCCCAGCCGACCCCGGACAATATGGACGGCGGGCTGACCACCATCGAGGAGAAGTCCCTGGGCGCGCTCGTCAAGTCCGGCGACGGCCCGATCCAGGACATCATCGACTACGGCGCGAAGATCCCCGATCAGTCGGGCATGTACATCATGGACACGCCGGGCCACGGGGCCGAGTCGGTCACCGGCATCGGCGCCGGCGGCGCTCACTTCATGGTCATTTCGACCGGGCAGGGCCACACCCTCTCGAACGCCGTGATGCCGACCCTGAAGATCACCGGTAACCCACACAGCGCCGAGCGGGTGCCCGAGCAGACCGATGTCGATGTCAGCGAGGCGCTCGTCGGCGACGAGAGCATCGACTGGGCGACCGACCAGCTGTGGGACGAGATCATGGACATCGTCAACGGGAAGGTCACCCTCAGCGAGGCGATGGGCGAGAGCCAGTTCGCCATCCACCGGATCGGCCCGTCGACATAATGCAGATCGACCGCCAGCGCGCGGTCGCGGTCGCGGCCGACGCCTTCCGCGCACACGGGATCTCCGACGCCGACGCCGAGCAGACGGCCGAGGTGCTGGTGAGTGCCGACGCTCGCGGGAAACACTCGCACGGACTGCTCCGACTCCCGCGGTTCGTCCGCGGCATCGAGCACGGCAACGTCGACGCCGACGGCACCATCGAGGTCGTCGACGAGCGGGGCGGCGCAGCCACGATCAGCGGCGGGTCCCGGCTCGGCCCGGTCGTCGCGAGCGCCGCCGCCGGCGAGGCGATGGACCGGGCCGACGAGTTCGGCGTCGGCGCGGTCGGCGTCCACGACTCGAACCACCTGGGGATGCTGGGCTACTACACGGATCAACTGCTCCAGGGGGGGTACGTCGGCGTCGGGATCACGAACACCGAGCCGGCGATGCCGCCCTATGGCGGCGCGGAGCCGGTGCTGGGGACCAACCCCATCGCCATCGGGCTCCCGACCGACCCGGCGTTCAACCTCGATATGTCCACCTCGGGCATCGCCCGCGGGACCGTCCTCCACTACAAGGAGACCGAGCAGGAACTCCCCGAGGGCGTCGCGCTGGACACCGACGGCCAGCCGACGACCGATCCCGCCGCGGCACTGGAGGGGACGATCCTCCCCTTCGGCGGCGCGAAAGGCTCCGGCCTCGCCATCGCCGTCGAGGTGCTGGCCGGCGGGCTGGTCGGCGCCGCGATGGGGACCGACGTGACGGGGACCTACCACACCGAGGACCCCTGCACGAAGGGGGACCTGTTCCTGGCGATCGACCCCGAAGCCCTGGGTGCGCCGGCGTTTAGCGAGCGGGCGAGTTCGTTCCTCACGGCGCTGACCGAGAGCGAACAGGCCGCCCACGTCGACGAGATCCGACTCCCCGGCCAGCGGTCGGTCGAACGCGATCGGACCGCCACGACCGTCGAGATCGAGGACGACCTCTGGGACGAGGTCCGCGAGATCGCCGACGCCTGAGACGGAGTTCCCCCCTTCATTTCCCACATTTGTAGGAATAAAAACAATAACAATTAATAGGGGTTGTTTCTAACGTGGGTGTGTATGACAGACGAAGTCTCTGACAAGCGCAGGCGGCAACTTATCAAAACGATGGCCGGCGGGAGCGTCGTGATGCTGGCCGGGTGTGGCGGCGACGGTGGCTCCGGTGACGGTGGCTCCGGTGACGGTGGCTCCGGTGACGGGGGCTCCGGTGACGGTGGCTCCGGTGACGGGGGCTCCGGCGACGGGGGCTCCGGCGACGGTGGCTCCGGCGACGGTGGCTCCGGCGACGGTGACGGCGGCAGTATGTCCATGACGTACGTCTACCCCGGCTACTTCAGCAACGACGCCGGGAGCCTCGTCCCGATGTTCGAGGAGGCAAACAGCAACATCAACGTCGAGTCCCAGCAGACGCCCTCGGACGCCTCCTCGACACGCGAGTACTACGTCAATCAGTTCGTCTCCGGGTCGTCGTCGTTCGACGTGGGGAACATGGACGTGATCTGGCCCGCGGAGTTCGCCCAGAACGGCTGGGCCGCCGAGATGAACGACCCGGAGGGCCACACCGAGAACATGCTCCAGACGCCCATCGACTCGGTGACCGTCGACGGCACCATGTACGGGATGCCGATCCACACGGACGCCAACGCCCTGTACTACCGCACCGACCTCCTGGAGGAAGCGGGGTACGACGAGCCGCCGACGACCTACATGGAACTGGTCAACATGGCACAGGACATCAAAGACCAGTCCGATCAGGACCTCAACGGCTACATCTGGCAGGGCGGCTCCAACGAGGGGCTCACGATCATGTGGCTCAACTGGCTGTGGGGCATGGGCGGCAGCGTCCGCGACGGCAGCGGGAACCTCGTCGTCAACACCGAGGAAGGTATCGCGGCGCTGCAACACGCCGTCGACCTCATCCACGAGTACGAGGTCACGCCCGAATCCATCCCGGCGTCCTCGACGGACCAGAACCGTCAGACGTTCCAGCAGGGCAACACCATCTTCATGCGCAACTGGCCCTACGCCGTCGCGCTGATGAACGAGGACGGCTCGGCCGTCCAGGGCAACTTCGACGTGGCGCCGATGCCCAAAGCCGAGGGCAACCCCGACGCCCAGAACTCCTGTCTGGGTGGGTGGAACCTCTTTATCAACGCCAACTCCGAGAACGCGGAGGCGGCACAGGCCTTCGCCAGCTTCATGGCCTCGATGGAGGCCCAGGAGACGATGGCCCTGGAACACAGCCGCCTGCCGGTCCGCCAGGAGCTGTACAGCGACGAGTACTACGAGCAGGCCTCCCAGCTTGAGACGTTCGCACAGATCGTCGACCAGACCAGCGCCCGGCCGGCGACCCCGCAGTACTCGACGTTCTCCGAGATCGTCTACACCAACTGCAACGCCGCGCTCGTCCAGAACAAGACGCCCGAGGAGGCGCTCAACGACGCCCAGGAAGAGATCGACAGCGAGGTCAACAACGCGTAAGCGCCCCTGTCGTCAGTCCGACACCCCAGTCTGCACCACTCCGTTTTCGCGGTCCCGAGTTCGAGCAGCCGTCGGCTCGCTATGCTCGCCAGTTAGCTGCACCACGAGAAGGTCCCACCGAGTCAGACCGTCTGCTCGCCGACCCGCTCGGTGATCCGGTTGTACGTCGCCCGGAGCGACGCGCGCTCGTCGTCGGTCAGTTCCGGCAGCGGCGGCAGCGGCTCGCCGATGTCCAGGCCGTGCAGCGCCGAGAGGTGTTTGATCCCCGCGGCCGTGGGCACGTCGCTGGTCGCTGTGACGAACGGCGTCACGATAGTCTGCATCAGCCGGCGAGCCTCCAGCAGGTCGTCGGCGGCGTATGCCTCGTAGAGTTCGGCCAGCGCCCCGGGGAAGACGTTCGCCGGGCCGGCGATCAGTCCGTCCGCACCCAGGTCGAGCGAGGCCGTCGCGAGCTGGGTCGCGCCCTGGAAGATCAGGAAGTCGTCGGGCGTCTCGCTGATGATCCGGTGGTGGTAGGTCAGGTCGCCCGAGGTGTCTTTCAGCCCGGCGATAGTGTCGTGGTCGGCGAGCCGTCGGACCAGGTCGAGGCCGATCTCGTTACCGGTCAGCGGCGGGATGTTGTACAACAGCAGCGGCAGGGGCGATTCGTCGGCGATGGCGGTAAAGAACCGTTCGAGGCCTGGCTGTGTGGTCCCCAGGTAGTAAGGGGAGACGACGACGGCCGCGTCGGCGCCGACGGCGTCAGCCGCCTCGATGTTGTCCAGAACCGCGTCGACGTTCGTGTCACAACAGCCCGCGAGCACGTCGGCCTCACCGTCGGCCTCCTCGACGACGAGCCGGACCAGCCGGCGGTTCTGTTCCGTCGTCAGGCTGGGGAACTCACCGATCGAGCTCCCCGGAAAGAGACCGTGAACGCCGCCGTCGACGAGCCGTCGGGTGAACTGCCTGACCGCTTCGTCGTCGACCGACCGCCGAGACCCATGGGTAGGCGTCGCCATGGGAACCACTGTTCCCGAGAGATTCATGCCTATCGCATGGAGGAGCACTTAGTTATAATTTGGGATGGCGCCACACACCGACGGGGCCGTGCTAGTCCCGTTGCTCGGGGGACGAACCGGCCGTTTCGTCGACCTCGAACGTCGAGAGCCGGTCCGAGAGCGTCGCCGCGCGGTCCTGAAGCTCCTCTGCCTGCTCGGTGACCGTCGAGATTGTCTGGCTCTGTTCGGTGGCTGCGTCGGCGACGGACTCGGCCTGGTCCGTCACGCGTCGGCTGATCTCGGCCACGTCGTCGATGTCGGCGGCGACCTCCTGGGTCGTCCGTGCCTGCTCGCCCGTCGCCCGGTCGATCTCGCGGGCGTTCTGGTCGGTCTCTTCCACCCGGTCGACGATGTCGTCGAGGGCCGACAGCACCTCCTCGACCGTGGTCGAGGCCTCGCCGACAGCGTCGCGCATCTCGTCCATCGCGTCGACGGTCCGGTCGGTCTGTGACTGGACCGCCGCGATCCGGTCGGCGATGTCGTCGGTCGCGTCCTGGGTCTCCTCGGCCAGCTGTTTGACCTCGTCGGCGACCACCGCAAAGCCCGCGCCGTCGCCGCCGGCGGTCGCCGCCTCGATGTTGGCGTTCAGCGCGAGCATGGTGGTCTGGTCGGCGATCTCGGCGATCAGGTCGGCCACGTCACCGATAGCCCGGACCTGTTCGTCCAGGTCGTCCATCTGCTCGACCGTCTCGCCGGCCTGGGCCTGGAGTTGCTCCATCTCGTCGAGGGCCGTCTCGGCGGCCGCGCGGCCCTCGGTCCCGCGCTCGACGGAGTGCTGTGCGGAGTCGGCGACCTCGCTGGCGTTCGCGGCGACCTCCTCGACGTTTGCCGACAGGGTCGAGGTCTCCTCGGCCATGTCGTCGAGGCGCTGGCTCTGGTCGCTCGCCCCGGCGGAGATACGGCGGACCCGATCCGTGACCTGCTGGCTGCGGTCCTCCACGTCGGTGGCCTGCTCGACCACGTCGACGCTCGCGGCCGCCACGTCGTCGGCGAACCGGTGGACCTCCGCGACCGTCCGCTCTAGGTCGTCCATCATCTCGTTGAACGCGGCCGCGATCTCGACCATCGCCTCACTGTCGACATCCTCGTCGAGCCGGCGATGGAGTTCGCCGTCGGCACAGGCCCGCATCGTCTCGCCGTAGGCGGTGGCTTGCTGCTGGAGCTGGTCCGAGAGTTCCCGCGCGCGGTCGCGTGCCGCCTCGGCCTCGGCCTGTGCCGATTCGGCGTCGCTACGTGCGGCCTGTGCGTCCTCCAGCGCGGCCTCCGTCTCGGCGAACTGCTCGCGCAACGACGTGCGCATCCCGTCGAAGCTCTCGAAGAGCCGGCCGATCTCGTCTGCCCGCCGGGTCGACAGTTCCACGTCGAGGTCGCCCGCCTGCATCTGTTCTGCCCGGCGGCGGAGCCGCGTCAGCGGAACGACCGTCTGGCGGCCCAGCGCGGTGGCGACGACGCCCAGCACCAGGATACTTCCCAGGACGATCCCGAGGACGTTCCGCCCGACCGAGCGCCCGATCGCGTAGGCCTCACTCGTCGGGAGCGAGACCGTCACCACCCAGTCGGTCTGTGCGACCGGGGCGAAGGCCAGCACCCGACTGTCCCGTTCGAGCGCCCCGACGGTGCCGTTCTCCGCGGCCGCCGTGAAGGCGGTGCTGTCGGTCACCGTCGTCGCGTTCGCCGCGCCCGCTGGCGCCAGGACGACATCGCCGTTCGGATCGACGACGGTCGTCCGTGCAGCGGTCCCCCCGCCGGCGACGCCGTCGAGTCGGGCGCCGCCCGAGCCCACGACGACGACCGCGCGGTCGGTGTCGGGAACGGGACTGACGAAGGCCATCACGGTCTCGTTCGACCGCTGGTAGGCCGAATCGCTGATCGCGACCACGGAGGGGACGCTGGCGTACTGCTGGACCGACTCGACCTGGCGGGTCCAGGGCTGGTCGGTCTCGGCGATGGACTGGCCCGCCAGGTCGAAGGCGGTGCTGCTGCGGACCTCGCCGGCGTCCGTGTCGACGACGTGAACCGCGAGGATGTCGAGCGTGCCGAGGTTCTGTGCGTCCCGTAGGTAGCGGTCGACGACGCGGGTCTGCTGGGCCTGCATCGGCTCGGCGGCGGAGATAAACCGCGTCTGGACCTGCATCTCCTCGACCCACCCGCCGACGGCGGTGGCCTGCATCGACGCCCGGGACTGGAGCTGTGTCCGAGTGTCTTCACGTAGTTCCGATTGTATCTGGAGGTAGCTGCCGGTGCCGATCGCGGCGATCACGACGAGGACGACCAGCATCGAGATCGCGAACTTTGCGGCGTACCGTCGCCGGACGAACTCCGGGGTGAACCGGCGAGCCGCGTCTCCGACGACGGCGACCGCCGTCTCGCGGACCCGACGCTCCCCGTCGTCGGAGGACGCTGTCTGCTCTGACATACGAGAGGCGTCTGAATAGTGGTATTTAATAGTTCGGCCCCAGCTATCAGATTCGAGGTCGACGATCTGGTACGTGGGTGGTGATCACACCACAACCAATATATACTATCCGGGCAACAGAAAGCCCGTGCCCTCACGACGACGCTTCCTCGCGACAGTCGGTAGCACAGCCTCGGCAATCGCACTCGGATCCGGGTCGGTCGCTGCACAGGAGAGCGACGACACGGGACTCCCCGAGGGGTTCCCGCCGGTCGACGAGATCAGTACGACCAAGCCTCCATCGGTCCCGGATTCGTTCCCGACAGTCTCGACGGACGGCCACTTCTCACCCATGTCGGACCCCGGTGAGGTGTCGCTCGTCGACGGCGAGACGCCGACGAGTTACGACCTCCAGGGCGACTGGAGCGGCTACGGGGACGCCGACGAGATCCAGGTGTACGTCCACGGGTTCGTCGACAGCGTCCCACATCTCTGGGGGCGGTACCTGGCAGATCAGGCCCGGACCGGTCTCAGATCGGCCGGCTACACCGACGCCCTCAGCGTCGCGTTCACCTGGGACTCGGACGTGGGCTGGGCCGACGCGAGCGAGATCGCCGAGCGGAACGCGCTCAAGTTCGGCCAGTGGATCCGGGACATCCGGGAGTCCGACGACCGCCCCGTCCGGATCGTCGCCCACTCGCTTGGCGCGCGAGTCACCTGTTCGCTGCTGGAGGAACTCCACCTCGACGTGAGCCGGTTCTACAGTTCCGGTGGTTCACACCACACCCCTGGAGAGAACGTCGTCGATTCGGTCGCGCTGCTGGGCGGCGCCATCGACAACGACACGGTCCAACTGAACAGGCGGTGGGGCGAGGCTATCGAGTACGCCGCCGGCGAGTTCTACAACTACTATTCGGACAACGACGCGGTGCTAGGACAGGGATACTACGCGATCGACCAGACCGACGCGGTCGGGCACACCGGGATCGCCCACGCCCCCGAAGCACCGGAGAACTACACCGACCGGAACGTCACCGACCAGGTGGAGGCGCACGGCGACTACGACAGCGCCGACAACGAAGTCGGGGTCCTCGACGAGGTGGTCGAGGACTTCGGCGTCTGAGCGGGGCGCACTCCCCGTCTGTTCGGGGCCTGCGTAACACTTATAATTCTGATGACCCACCCCACGAGTATGAGCCAGCAAGCAGCGTCACGCCTCGACAAGCAGATGCTCATCGGCGGCGAGTGGGTCGACGCCGACGAGCGGACAGACGTTATCCACCCCTACGATGGGGACCTCGTGGGGTCGATCCCGATGGCGACCGAACAGCAGGTCGTCGACGCGATCGACGCCGCCGAAGCCGCGTTCGAAGCGTCGGAGCTGTCGGCCTACCAGCGCTACGAGTACCTCCACGAGACCGCCCGTCTGGTCGAAGAGCGGGCCGACGAGATCGCGACCATCCTCACCAGCGAACAGGGCAAGCCGATCTCGGAGGCCCGCGGCGAGGTCGACCGCGCCGTCCAGACGCTGGACCTCTCGTCCGAGCAGGCAAAGCGGATGTTCGGCGAGTACGTCCCGATGGACGCCCAGAAGGGTTTCGCCCGCGATCACTGTTTCACCCAGCGCGAGCCGCTGGGCGTCGTCGCGGCGATCACGCCGTTCAACTTCCCGCTGAACCTGATGGTCCACAAGGTCGGGCCAGCACTGGCGGCCGGTAACGCCGTCGTCGGCAAGCCCGCCTCGAACACCCCCCTGACCTCGATCGCGCTGTTCGAGTGTCTCGACGACGCCGCCGACGCGGTCGAGTTCGACGTACCGGATGGCCTGGTCAACATCGTCACCGGTTCGGGCTCCGCGACCGGCGACGTGATCCTAGAGCACGAGGCCGTCGAGGCCATCTCCTTCACCGGGTCGACGCCGGTCGGGAAGTACCTCGCCAACAACAGCGGGATGAAAGAGCTCACGCTCGAACTGGGCGGTAACGACCCGACGATCGTCTGGGACGACACCGACCTCGAACAGGCGGCAGTCCAGGTCGTCGGCGGCGCCTGTTCGAACGCCGGCCAGGTGTGCAACAGCGTCGAGCGCGTGATCGTCCCCGAACGCATCGAAGACGAGTTCGTGGAGCACCTCGTCGACGCCTGCGAGGATCTCGTCGTCGGCGACCCCTTCGAGGAGGGGACCAACATCGCCTCGATGGTCGACGACAGCCAGTTCGACGATGTCGTCGAACTCTTCGAAGCGACCGTCGACGCCGGCGCCACCGTCGAGTGTGGCGGTAACTACGGCGGCGACCTCGGCCCGCGGACGTTCGAGCCGACCGTCCTCTCGGGCGTGACCCCGGACATGCCCGCGGCCAAGGAGGAGACGTTCGGCCCGCTGGTCCCGGTCATCACCGTCGAGGACTTCGAGGAGGCACTTGCGGAGGCCAACAACACCAACTACGGCCTCGAAGCCGGCCTGTTCACCCAGGACATCGACCGCGCGAAACGCGCGGCCGACACCATCGACGCCGGCGGCGTCAACATCAACACGGTCAGTGGCTTCCGCGCCGATCACATGCCCTACGGCGGGTTCAAGGACTCGGGCGTCGGGAAGGAAGGTATCAAGTACGCCGTCGAACACTTCTCCCGGGAGAAACTCGTCGGCTTCCACCAGGGCTTCAACGCGTAAGTTCCGGTACGGCGCCGTTTTTCAGTCGACGCTGACCCATCGATCCGTCTCGGCGGCCTCGTAGATCGCTTCCATCGCGTGCATGTCGACGAGGCCGTGGTCGCCGTCGGGGCGGATGGGTGCGTCGCCGCGGAGTCGGTCCGCGAAGTAGTCGAACTCCTCCAACATCTGGTCGACCTTCTCGACGGTCACCGACGCTCGGCCGTCGCCACGGGAGACGTGGAGCTGTCGGGACTGGTCCTGGAAGAAGGCCGGTTCGACGCGGACCTGGCCCTCGGTGCCGGTGACGGTGATCCCCGAGGACTGGCGGGCGTTGTGGCTGGCGTAACACTGGCCGTACACCTCGTCGGGGAACTCCACGGAGAACGCGACCGTCTCGTCGACCTCGCCGAACGCGTCGTGGGTGCTGGACGTGTTGCCGGTGACCGCCAGCGGGTCGGCGTCGAGCAGGAAGCGCGCGGTGTTGAGCGGATAGATCCCGATGTCGAACAGCGCGCCGCCGCCGGCGAGTTCCGCGTCCAGACGCCACTGGTCGGGGTTCGGGTCGATGCGGTCGAGCAGTCGCTGGGACATGTCGCCGGTGACCGACATCGGCTCGCCGACGTAGCCGTCGGCGATCAGTTCGCGCGCTCGGCGGACGGCCGGTTCCGTGTGCATCCGGTAGGCGATCATCAGCTCGACGCCGGCGTCGGCGGCGGTGTCGCGGAGGCGGGCGGCCCGCTCGCTGTCCCGCTCCATCGGTTTCTCACAGAGGACCGCCTTCCCGAACTCGGCAGCGGTCTCGACGTACTTCAGGTGCAAGGCGTTGGGCGTGACGATGTAGACGGCGTCGTACGCGTCGCGGGCGGCGCCGTCGTGGAACTCGTCGTAGGTGATCCCGTGGTCGGCACCGTCGGTCTCGGCGGCGATGCGCTCGGCCTTTTCGGTCGAACTGCTGACCATGACGGCCGGTTCACAGCGGTCGCTCGCCTCCAGTGCTGGCAGGGCTCGCCCTTTCGTGAACCAGCCCAGTCCGATGACCGCAAACCGAACGGGGTCGACGGTGTCGGCGTCGACCGTTTCCCAGTCGCGTGCGCAGCTATCTTCGACGATGGCACTCAGGTCCATATCGGGACCACTGGCCCGTGGCTCATAAATCGACCCCTCGCGGTGAACGAAACGGTTATATTTCAAAAGACAGAGTGCTAATCCGTGGCGCCCGAAGAGCCAGATATCTGTCCGTATCCCGGCCACGATACCGTCAGGTGTCCCGAGTGTCGGACGGACATCCCCGGTCTCGTCCCGGACGGGAGCCCGGAGGACCCGGAGCCGCGCTGCCCGGCCTGTGGCGAAGTCATCGACACGGTCATCATCACCGACGGGTGAGCCGCCGGACCGTGGTCGGAAGTGTTAGTAATAAATGTTTTCGTGCGTGGAGACTGCGACGGCCCGAGTTCGACGGTGACGGAAATCTTTATGAGGAGTACGAGTAAACAAATCGGACAGTGACCGAACAGCGTCGGCGGCCGCTGTTCCGGACCGGAGGATCATGACAGCGACACACGTCGGCTCGACCGAGTCAGGGGCGGGAGGTCCACAGGTTGTGCTGTGTCCACACAGCGGTCAGCCACCCACGAGAACCACGATCGACTCCGGCCGGAAGGTCGGAACGCCACCGGCAACGACGGAGCGATGAACTTAGAAGAACGGATCAGGCGGCGGCAGCGACCGACCGACGAGGCGACACTCGTCACCGAGTGGGAGCCGCTGTCCCCGGTCGCTCACGTCGAGGAACCGGTCAACCGGGCGATGGTCATCGAGCGAGTGCTCGACCACTTCGATCCGCTGTTCGAACGTCGGACGCCGCCGAACCTCTATCTCCACGGCCCCGCCGGGACGGGGAAGTCGGCGGTCGTCACCGCGCTGTGTCAGCACCTGGACCGGTACCCGATCAGTTCCCGCCCGGTGATCTACACCACGACACGTGTGGCCGAGGAGTCGCCGGTCGTGGTGTATCTGGACGCGCGCCGGATCACCAGCGAGTTCGAGTGGTACCACTCGCTGCTCGACGAACTCGTCGAGGAGTCGGTCCCCGAGCGGGGTGTCGGCACGGATCGCCTCGAGACACGGCTGCGAACCCTGCTTCGGGATCGGACGACGAAGTTCGTCGTCGCGATCGACCACTTCGACGAACCGACCGTCGAGGTCGAACGTTTCGTCGAGCGACTGGACTCGCTCCCGGACAACCTCTGCTGGCTCGCCGTCGGCAGGACGCCACCCGGGGCCACGCCGGTCGCAGAACTGACCGCCGACGCGATCGAGTTCGACCCGTATCGACAGCAGGTCCTGACGGACGTGGTGATGGCGCGTGCCTCGCTGGGACTGAGTGAGAACGTGCTGGACCACGACCTGGCACGGGAGATCGCGGAGCGGGCGGACGGGAACGCACACGACGCGCTGACGGCGCTGTCGCTGGCGACGGGCAGGGCAGTCGACGCGGGCCGGACGACGATCACCGACACCGATATTTACACCGCGTTCGAGGACATCCCCGACGACGGCGTGGCGCTCGGGCGTGTGCTGTCGCTTCCGGAGAACCGCCAGGCAGTCCTGCGTGAACTCGTCGACATCCCGCCGGACGAACGGCGATCGGTCGCCAGCGCCACGCGGGCGATCGACCCAGAGCTCTCGCTGTCGCCGGGGACGATCAAGCGGTTTGTCTACGAACTCGCGGAGGCGGGCGTGTTGAAACGGATCGAAGCCATGACGAACACGTCACAGGGACGGCGACCGAGCCGCGTGGAGTATCTGTTCCCGGCGGAGGCGTTTCGGCGGCTGTACGACCGGCGACAGTAGCGAACCCGACGGTTTCGTAGTCGTATTTCGCATTTATAAGAAGAGTGGCGAGAAAACAACCGTGAGTGTATCTTTTCGTATCGAGGTGCCGATATTTTTCCGCGGGTTCGCGATTTTGGTATCTAAAGTAGCGCTGGGAGGTTCCCGTTCGGTCTGTCCAGAGTCGTATGCGTGAGAGTGTCGGTGGCCGATCGCTGTCGCGGCTGTCCGAACGGCGGTTGACCGGAGCCGCGGCGAGGGTGGCGTCGAACGAGGAGTGACTTCGACGGTAACGATGTTCGGGTGTAGCCGATAGGGCCACCTTACGGCGGGTCGTCGGTCCGTTACAAAGAGCGGGGAGAGCGATCGGTAAGCTATGCACGCCGAGAGTACGAGTGCTGGCGAGTTCGGCGACAGAGCGAGCGCGGTCCCGGTCACCACCGACAGATGACAGCCGGCGAATCGCTGAACAGACGGCAGTTTCTCCGGGCGGGGCTCGGGACCGCACTGGCAGCCGGGGCCGGGACAGCGGCCGCCCAGGAAGGGACGACACACACGGTCGAGATGACGGACGGATTGGTGTTCGACCCGGACGACCTGACGATCGAACCGGGCGATACGGTCGTCTGGGAGAACGTCGGCGCCATCGGACACTCGGTCACGGCCTACGAGGCGGAGATTCCCGAGGAGGCGACGTACTTCGCGAGCGGCGACTTCGACTCCGAGGACGCGGCGCGGAACAGCTACAGGGCCGGCGATCCGGAGAGCGGGGACATCACAGAGGGGATGACCTACGAACACACGTTCGAGGTCGCCGGGAGCTACGACTACTTCTGCATCCCACACGAGTCCGCCGGGATGGTCGGCACGATCCAGGTCGGCGGCGACGGCGGGAACGGTGGCGGCGACGGCGGGAACGGCGGCGGCGGGTTCGTGATTCCGGAGGTGCCCGACAGCGCCAGAACGCTCGCCGTCTCGGCGACGATCACCTTCCTGAGCGTGCTCGGACTCTCCTACGTGTTCATGAAGTACGGCGGCGACTACCTTGAGGACGACGCCACGGAGTGAGCGGTGGCTGTAGCGCGGGCTTATCCGCGTATCGAGTGCATACTAAAGAGGAACTCAGGAGCAAGACTGTGTGTGATGAGACGGCACATCAGCCTATCGAAACGGCGGCGCTCGGGCGAGCGCGCCCGTGTCAGACAGGGACCCGGCGGTGGGAGCAGATGAGCAGCGAGGAACGGCCCACGGACCCGATCGGGCCGGCCCGGACAGCGTCTGCGGGGGCCGTCGAGTCAGACACAGGGGCGGAGTCGGTGAAGTGCCGACAGCTTCGTGAACTGTTCGAGGACGTGACCGGGACGGATCGGATCGTCGAGAAACAGGAGTCCTCCGGCGCCTCCCGCTGTGTCGCGGACGACCCGTCGGGAGCCACCATCGCGGAGTACGTGAGCAGCATGGTGCGAGACGACGGCCTCGGCGAGACACTCGCCGAACCCGACACCGGGTCGACGCCGGACTGATGTCCGTGCTCGGCGGTCGGTCCCCGCTGCCGGCCCTCACATGAACATCCGATCGTCCGGATACTCCGAACTCACGTCGCTCCCGCCGGCACCGCGGGACTCCATCCGGCTGGCGAGTTGCTCGTAGTACTGTTTGAGTTGGTCACCGAACGTCCTGAGGTCCGTCTCGTCGACATCGAGGTCGTAGAGCCCTTCGAGCGCGTCTATCAGCCGCAACGCCGCGTCGATATCCGGGCCGGGGAGATGCGTCGGCGTGATGAGAACGCCCGTTTCGGGGACCGTCTCGTCCAGACTCCGGGTGACCAGTTCGCCCACGATACCGTCCAACAGGCCGCCCCGGAGCGGCGAGAGCGACGAGTCGGCGAGCCGGCGGTCCCGGTAGGCCGGCGTCGCGACCGAGAACACGTCGTGTTCCTCCGGTCCGTGAGGGAACGGGACGCCGTGGAGGACGGTGATCTCGTCGACGGCGCTTGGCTCGATCCAGTCGAGCAGCGCGTCGACGTAGCCGCGACCGGCACCGACGGGGACGAACAGCTCCTCAATGAGGATAGTCATGTCAGCGCCAGTGTGCGTGAACAGCCGGCCGTGGTGACGCGGGACGCCGTCCTCGAACGGCGCGATGGCCGGGAGGTCGTTCGGGGCGACGTGGCCGATGAGCGTCGCGTCGAGGTGCCGGACCAGGTGATCGACGGCGGTAACGCCGGCCATCCCCGGGTTCGCCTGGCCGACGAGCAGCGTCGATCCGATGGGCTTGTGCTCCGTGGTGTCGATGCGAAAGGTGTCTGCGACGGACATCCGTGGGACGTTGGCGACCCCGGCCCGTAGTTAGCGGTCACGTTCCCGGTCCCTACCGGACTGTTACCGTCGTGTCGGAACGGACAGCGGACCGGGACTCGCCGACAGCGTAGATCGCTCCCGATGGGCCCCGTACCGGCGATTCCCGCGTGGCTAGGACCCGGTTACTCCTGGGGCCGCGGCGACCGACCGTGTCAGGACGATCGTGTGGAGTTATGTCACCCCGCACCGATCGTGTCGGTGAGGTATCATGCCAGTCTCAGACCTTGCGCGAACGGACGTGATGACAGTCGATGGCGACCAGACCGCCGGTAACGTGGCGACGGTCATGGCGGAAGAGAACGTCGGGAGCGTGATCGTGGAAGAGGACGACAGGCCCATCGGGATCGTCACCGACAGAGACCTCGTGATCCACGTTCTCGAACCACGGCGGGATCCGGCCGAGATGACCGCCGCGGACATCATGACCGAGACGCTCTCGACGGTTCAGGGTGACATGGGGCTGTTCGAGGCGACCGCGAAGATGCAGGCCGATACCGTCCGTCGGCTCCCGGTCGTCGACGACAGCGGCCTGATCGCGGGGATCATCACGCTGGACGACATCCTGCAGTTGCTCACCGAGGAACTCCAGAACCTCGCGAGCGTGGTCGAAGCGGAGTCGCCGCCGTACTGAGTCCGGACGGAACGACGCGCTCAGACATCGAGGACGGCTTCGAGAACCCACCCGTCGTCGTCTTCTACGACCCGCATCTCGCTGTAGGTCGGTGCTTTGAGGTCCATCGCTCGCTCGTCCGGGTCGATGGCCGCCCCGACGAGCGTCCCAGACAGTTCGAACCCGTCGTCGCTCCGGTGGATCGAGAGCCCGGTGATCCCGGTGACGACCGCATTCTCGACATCCTGAAAGAGGATCACCCGGTCGAGGAGGTCGAACAACAGCGCCTCGGCTGTCCGGGCTTCGATCGCTACCTGCCGGGTCCGTCGCTCCCCCGCAGGGACCGGGTCACCGTCGGTGACGATCGCGGAGACGGCATCGAGGGCGGCCCGGAACGCGGCGTCGAGCGACTCCCCGCGTGCCCTGAGTTTCACGTCCGCCGGGTGAGAGAGCAGTTCGTACGGCACGATCGGTGACTACGTTGTCCAGGCGGTAAGGCTTTCCTCGGGGTCAGAACCGGGACAAACAGACTGCGGCCGTCACTGGGAAGCGTTAGCGAGCGCGGTGTCGGCCCACGCTGGCCGCTCGATGTCGCGGCCACCGAGGCTGAGGACCTCGTAGCTGACATCGACGACGCCCGGTTCGCTCGTCGCGCCCGAGGAGACCGTGTACGTCCCGGACGCCTCGAACTGCAGAACCCGGCCGCTGGCGTCGACGACCAGGCGCGCCTCGTAGTTCCGGAGGTCCGTCCCGTTTTCCGGGAGGACGGCCGACGCGTTCGTCGAGGTCGCCGCCAGCGTCACCAGATACCGGCCGTCGCTGGTCTGGCTGTCGACCACCTCGAAGGTCGACGCGGTAAGGTGTGACCGGAGCGCGCCGGTCCCGGTGAGATCGGCGGCGCTCGCCGGCGGCCCGGTGGAGTACCGGACCGTGTCACCGACCTGGCCGCGCACGACCTGGCGGCTCCGATTACCCCAGGTGTCGAACCGGGAACTCGGTGCGCCCGCTCCGGAGGTCACTCGATACCGGTACTCGGTCTTGTTCGACTCGACGAGCGTCCGCTGGCGGCCGACGATCGTGACGACCTGCCCGTCCCGGACGAGCGACCGGTTCGCCCGGTAGTCGTTCTCGAACCCGGCGGCGAGCATCGCGTCACTGTGGGCAGCCAGCAGCGCCGCGGGGTCCGTGAGCCGCCCGTCAGAGATCCCGGGGACGGCCGCCGGTCCCGACACTGAGGCATCGGTTGCGGACGGCGTCTCGGGCGCCGGTGCCCCGCCGAAGCCGTTACAGCCGGCCAGAACGACCAGAGCCAGCAGACACACGCCGAGTCGCGAACCTCGCATACCCGCCGGTCGTCGTCGCACGGCAAAAAAAGGACAGTTCCGGAACGGCGCTACCGACCGTCGTCCGCGGCCGGGTGCCTATCGCGCCAGGCCCCCAGTTCCGGGTAGTCGGCGATCACGCCGTCGACACCGGCGTCGGCGAGGGCTGCGGCGCGGTGCCAGGTGTCGACGGTCCAGGCGTTGACGGCCAGCCCGCGCTCGTGGGCCGTCTCGACGACCGTGCGCTCGGTCGCCCCGGAGACGTGGTGCCAGTGTGGGTGGATCGCGGCCGCGTCGTAGCGGGCCGCCGTGGTCAGGCCGTCCGTGATCGACTCGCCAGTGATGACAGCGACGGGGTACCCGCCGGCAGCGTCGACCGCCGCGAGCGCGCCCTCGTAGAACGAGGAGAGCAACACCCGCCTGTCGAAGTCGTCAAGCAACGCCAGCACGTCGGCGACGAAGGGCTGCCAGCGCTCACGGGCGGGCGTCGGGTCGGCCAGCGCGAGCGCGTCGGCGAACGGCGCGACCGCTCGGCCTGGGTGTTTCAGCTCCACGTTGACCCCGACCCCCTCGGGGATCGCTGCGAGGACGGCGTCGAGGGTCGGGACGGTCGCGTGCGTGCCCAGGACGCGTGCGTCGAGCACGGTGTCGGTGGCCGTCTCCCAGACCGTCCCGTCGGCGTCGGTGATCCCGCGGCTGTCGTCGGTCTCGTGGAGCTGTGGGTCGTGAAAGCAGACGACGGTCCCGTCGGCCGTCGGCACCGCGTCGACCTCCACCATGTCGGTCTCGTCGTGCTGGCAGGCGTACTCGACGGCCGGCACCGTGTTCTCGGGTGCGGCGCCGGCGAAGCCACGATGTGCGATCACTCGGGGGGCGGAGTCGGCGTCCATCTGTCTGTGCCCGGGCCAACGCGGGCGGGGCATATCTGGCTACCGACGAGCGGCGGGATCAGACATCCGTGGCGCCGTCGTCCAGCCGACCGCTACCTGAAGCTTCTTTGCCGTCTGGCACCCCGTTCAGCGTACGATGGAGAAGGCCGCGGACGGGCAGACTGGCGCGCCGGCACTGAATCGACGGAGCGGGACGGAGGTGCCTCGCTGATGGGGTTTCACACCTTCGACGCCGACCGGGCGGACAACCTGGAGGATGTCTCCCGGTTCCGGTACTGCTCCCGTGACGAACTGATCGGACACATGGCGGTCGGCCGGGAGGCCGTCGTCGCCGACCTCGGGAGCGGGACCGGCTTCTACACGGACGAGATCGCGCCGTTCGTCGGGACCGTCTACGCCGTCGACGTGCAACAGGCGATGCACGACTACTACCGATCGAAGGGGCTCCCGGAGAACGTCGAGCCAGTGACGAGCGACATCGCCTCGCTCCCCTTCGCCGACGGCGAACTCGACGCCGCCGTCTCGACGATGACGTTCCACGAGTTCGCGACCCCGGAGAGCCTCGCGGAGCTTCACCGGGTGACGGCCGACGGAGGCCGCGTGGTCGTCGCCGACTGGACGGCACGGGGCACTGGCGACGCCGGGCCGCCACTGGACGAACGCTACGACGCCGCAGTCGCGGCCGAGCAGTTCCGGGACGCCGGCTTCACCGTCACACACGAGATGGAACGGCCCGATACGTTCGTCGTGGTCGCGACGGTGTGAGTCAGTCCGCGCGGTACTCCTTGCGGTAGCCGCGGAACTCGGTCCGGTGGGCCTCCTCGTCGGCGAGGATGGTCACGGCCAAGTCTTCCGTCACGGGGTCGTCGGCCGCGTCGGCTTTCGACGCGAGTTCGCGATACATCTCGACGGCGCTCTCCTCGGCGTCGATCACGCCCTCGATGACCGACAGTACGTCCGTGCTCTCCTCGGGCGGCTGGAGGGTCTCCTGGCGCATCTGGAACTCGGCAGAGCCCGGCGGGCGCGCGTCGAGTTGCTTCAGTCGCTCGCCCAGTTGCTGTGCGTGGTTGAGTTCCTCCTGGATGTCCTGCTGGAGGCTGTCTTTGATCTCCTCGGCGCGGACGCCATCGAGGACGATGGCGTTCGTCATGTAGTTCATCACGGTCTCGATCTCGTCGTTGTACGCGTCACGGAGCAGGTCGACGACCTCTTGATCTGTCATACAGGTGGAGTTGTCCCTCCACGGTCTTGAACGGTCGGTCGGCGCGTTCCGCTACGGGCGGTCGGTCTCCCGCGGCCGGCAGAGTCGTTTCGACGGGTGTACCAGATGGTATTCGACGGTCGACACCCTGCATTCGGATATGATCGAGCAGTCCCGTATCGACGGTCCGAAGCGAGCAGTCGACACCGTCGGGCCCGGGGATGGAACCGCGATACTGCGACCGGGTCGCGACAAAGCCGCGACCGTCGCGGGACCGGGAGGACGAACGACTGAAGCCCGGCCGGACCCGACGACAATCAGATGCGACGCATGGAACTGACGGCGCGGCGGGCGGTCGGCGGCGGCGTCGTCCTCGTCGTCGTCGCCGTGGTGGCGCTGTCGTTCGCGGCCGACCTGGGGTCGGCCAGACCCGAACCGGTGCCGTTCGACGAGACCGTCGAGCGGGGGCTCTCGGCCGAGCACTCACAGATCGCCGACGAGCGCGGCGTGAGCGTCCCGAAGACGGAGGTTTTCTACTCGCAGTACCGGTACGTCGTCGGCTACGTCGGCGTCGAGCAGGCGGTCGCGGCGCTCAGAGAGCCCGGCCACGAACAGCAGTTCGGCTATCCCCTGACGGTCTACGTCTCGGACTACAGCGGGGCCGACCCGCGGTGCAGCGGCGACGGCCTGCTCCGGGTCGACGTGTTCCCGGACTGGGTCCCCGCCGACCGCGCACACTACGTCGTCGGCAGCGACGCTCGGGTGCCGGGTGGGACGCCCGTCGTTCCCTTCGCGGAGCGGGCCGACGCGGCGCGGTTCGTCGACGCCTGTGGCGGGTCGGTCGTCGGCTGGGACGGGCTCCAGTCGCGGTCGTTCGACATCGACCGCGCATCGGCGGTCAGGTCACAGGTCGAACCACGCCACGAGTGGGCCGACAGCCAGGTCCAGGCGGCACGCGAACGCGCCGACCGGCCGGTGTCGGTCGTCGTCGGGCGTGACGAACCGACGCTCGCGGCCGCCGTCGAGGCCGCACCGGCGAACACCACGGTCAGGGTGCCGCCCGGCACCTACGACGGCGACGTGACGATCGACAAGCCGCTGACGGTGGCCGGCTCCGGGACCCGGCTCCGGGGGAACGGCACCGGATCGGTCGTCACGGTGTCGGCCGACCACGTGGCGCTCGTCGACCTGACCATCGACGGCGTGGGGAACGAGACGCTCGGATCGCCAGACGTGAACGGGTCGGACGACGGCGCGTGGGACCACACCGTCCAGCAGGCCTACGGCAACAGCGACGCGGGCGTCACCGCGCGGAACGTCTCGGCTCCGTACGTCCACAACGTCACCGTCGAGACGCCGGCGAGCGGGTTCGTCCTCCGTCGAACCCCCGGGGCAGTGCTCGACGGGGTCGCCGTCGACGGGACCGACGAGTGGGACGAGGGGTTCATGGGCGTCGTCGGGATGCACGATCGTCTCGTCGTCCAGAACGCGACGGTTTCGGGCGGGCGCGACGGCGTCTACCTCCACCGCGCCCACGGCACCGTCGTCAGGAACAACAGCTTCCACGGCGGCCGGTTCGGCACCCACCTGATGTACACCTCGCGCGCGCTGATCGCGGACAACGTCGCACGCGAACAGCTGTATTCGGGCGTCGTGGTGATGACGAACCCGCGGGGCAACGCCGTCGTCGGGAACGACATCAGACGCTCGGGGAGCGGGATCATGATGGCCGGCGCGCGGAGCTACGTCGCCCACAACGTCGTCGTCGACACGGGCCGTGCGCTCTCGACGAACGCCGGGCAGTCGGTGTACGAACACAACGTCCTCTACGGCAACGAGATCGGAGTCGCGGCCTCGACGGTGGTCCCCTCGAACCGCGTGGTCGAGAACGACTTCGTGGCCAACGAGCGCCACGCCGTCTCCGGACCGGGACCGCTCCGGGTCTACACGCACGACGGGCGGGGTAACTACTGGAGCGGCGCGTACGGCCAGTCCGGGTCGGGCCCGACGCTCGACCGGCCCTACTCCCCGACCGACCCCGTCGACAGGCGGCTCCACCGGTCGGACGCGGCCGTCGTCGTGCGGGAAGCGCCGAGCGTGGCCGCCCTCCGGGAACTCCGCGGGACGACGCCCGGGTTCCGGTCGGCCAGCATCGTCGACCGCGCGCCGTTACGTTCGCCGGCCAACCCCGCCGTCGTAGAGCGAGTCCGCAACCGGACGCAGGCGATGGAGGCAGACGAATGACGGACGAACCCTTCCTGACGGCGACCGACCTGACCCGGGAGTTCGGCGACGTGACAGCGCTCTCGGGGGCGACGGTCTCGATCGATCCCGACGGCATCACCGCGCTAGTCGGCCCGAACGGCTCGGGCAAGACCACGCTGTTGCGGTTGCTCGCCGGTGTCGACACGCCGACCAGCGGGACCGTCGACTACGACGGCCCCGACTCGGAGCGCCGGATCGGCTACCTCCAGCAACGTCCCTCGTTCAGGCCGGGCTTTACCGTCCGGGAGACGATCGCGTTCTACGCCGATCTGGTCGACGCCGACCCCGACCGACTCCTGGAACGGGTCGGCCTCGACGCGGTCCCCGATCGGCCGGTCGAAGGCCTCTCGGGCGGAATGACGAGACTGCTCGGGATCGCCCAGGCGCTGGCCGGCGATCCGCCGGTCGTGGTGCTCGACGAACCGGCCAGCGGGCTCGACCCGGCGATGAGCGGCCGCGTGTTCGACATCGTGACCGACATCGCAAGCGACGGCCGGGCCGTCGTCCTCAGCTCTCACGAACTCCCGCTCGTCGGCCGGGCCGCCGACGAAGTCGTCGTTCTGGAGGCAGGCGGCGTCGTCACGACCGCGTCGCCGGCCGAGATCGAGGCTCGGACCGGCGGACCGCTACACGAGACGTTCACTGCGGTGCTCGACGGGGACGCCGGCGTCGTGTCCGCGACGGAGGGGGATCGATGACCGAGCCCAGCGGTCCTCCCCGTCGGACCGCGGATCGTCTCTGGACCGTGATCGAGCGCGAACTGGTCGCTGCAGTTCGTACCCGGAGTTACGCCCTCTTGTCGATCGCGCTGCTGCTGATCGTCGTCGGCGTCGCCCGCGTGGGCGGCGGCCCCTCGGGTGGGTACGTGCCGACCGTCGTGGACGTACTGGTCGTCGTCGAGGTGCTGGTCCCGGCGGTGGCGTTCGCCGTGGGCTACCGGGCCGTCGTCGACGCGCGCGAGCGGGGCGAACTCGCGGTGCTCGAGACCTACCCGCTTCCACCGTGGGCGTACGTCATCGGTGTCTACACCGGCCGAGCGATCGCGCTCCTGGTCGTCGTTCTCGGACCGCTCGTCGTTCTGGGTATCCACGTCGCGACCACGGCCGGACCGGAGACGACGGTGTTCGCGTCCCACCGCGGCGTGGACTCGCCGCTGTTGTACGTGCGGTTCCTGTCGCTGACGGCGCTGCTGGCGCTGGTCTCGCTCGCGGTCGCGCTGGCGCTGTCGGCTGTCGCCGGATCGCGCCGTCGCGCCATCGTGCTGGGTCTCGTTGGCGTCGCCGCCGTCGTCGCGGGGTTCGATCTGCTCGTCGTCACCGGGCTCGGCGCAGGGTTCGTCGGCGAAAGCGGCCTCGGGGCGACACTGGCGTTCACGCCGGCCGGCGCGTTCCGGGGGATCGTCTTCCAGCAGGTGCTCTCGGTCGCCTTCGAGAGTCACAGCGGGTTCGTCCCCGCCTGGATCGCGGTCGGGAGCCTCCTGACGTGGACGGTCGGAGCGCTGTCGGTTGCGGTTGCAGCCGTGGCGTATCGTTGAATGCCGACGGCAGTCTCGGCCGCCGACTACCGTTGCTCCTCGCTGCCAGCGAGACTGGCGTCGACGAGGCGCGTGAACCGATCGACGAGGCGGTCCGACAGCGACGGCGTCACCTCCTGGAGGAGTCGCTGCGTCTCGTCGGGCCGGGTGAGCGAGACGACGGCGCGGCCCCGCTCGCCGTACTGCTGTTCGACGATTCCGGCGTCACGGAGCGAAGAGACCTGCCAGGAGATCGTGCTCCGGGCGACGCCGAGTCGGTCGGTCAGGGTCCCCGCCGAGAGGGGGCCGTCCTCCAGCAGAGTGACGATGATCTCGCGGGCGGTCTCGCGCCGGTAGAGCCCGAGGACGCGGCGCTCCCAGGCGTCGTACCCGTCGTCGAAGTAGTGCGAACGTCCCCTGATCTCCTCGGCGGTCACGTCGCCCGAGCGGCGGAGCTTCCGCAGGTGATACTGGGCCTGCCCGGTCGCGATGTCGAGGTCACGGGCGAGCTGGTTGAAGTGGACGCCCGGGTTCGCGTGGACGTGATCGCGGACCCGTTCTCTGACCGAGGACATTACTCTGTCTCGTGTTGTACGGCCGGGGCGGTATGCACGTTTCGCAAATTCCCGCGGGCCGAGAACGTGGTCAGCGGCCGCTCACCAGTTGGCGGGTCACTTCCGTCGCCGGGAGGGTCGATCCGCCGTACTCCTCGGCGAAGGTGCGCGCGTCGGCGGAGTCGCTGAACGGCACCAGCGCGGGTCCCATGGCCCCTTCGAGACCGGTACCGGCAGCGATGGTCAGCTCGTCGGTCGATGCGAGAGCGTCGGCGTCGGGGTGTGGTGAGATGACCGACCGTCCCCCGTCCGACCGGACCGAGTAGTCGACGGTGCTGTAGTCGGTCAGGTAGGTCACCGAGGGCGTCCAGCCGCGAGTCTCGGTGTCGAACCGGTGGCGGTAGGTACAGAGCGACGAACAGAACCGCGCCGGCCCGTCGTGACCCAGCGACGGCTCGTCGGCGTAGTAGGTCTGGCCGACCGGGCCGGGTTGTTGGGAGATCGTCATCCCGCACTGGTCGCAGCTCCAGCCGTCGTCGAACGGAACCGGCGACTGCTGTGCCGGAGTTCCGAGACAGCCCGCGCCGCCAGCGAGTGTCACGCCGACGAGGCCGGTGAGAACCCGGCGCCGGGTCGCCGACAGATCGGTTCGAAATGGCATAGGTATCTTGTCGGACTACACCCGAAAAGGCGGTCTGGTGCACCCGTCGAAAGTCACTCCGCGCCGAAGCGGGCACCGACGGAGTAGATCGCAGCGAGCACCAGGACGGCGATGAGGAAGTCCGAAGTGTGCTCGGCGATGTGGTGGACCGGCATCGGGACCCGGCCCAGCGCCGTGCCGATGCCGACGACGGACCGGACCATGAGGAGACCGATCGCGCCGGTCAACAGGAGGTACGGACGGGTCTGCCGTCGGCGCGTGGCGGTCAACGAGATCAGGAAGAGGACGGTTGTCCCGACAGTCGCGAGCGTGAGCACCGTCAGTAACAGCACTGCCTCGTCCTGACCGAGCCACGTGCCCGCGAGATCCATGATCGGTTCGGTACCCGCTTCGCCCCGGAGGGTGGAATGTATTTCGACGGGCCGAGGCGGTGGCAGTCCCGCGGACCTGTGGTGGCGACCCCGACGAGGGCGCCGGGTCGGTGCAGTAATGCATCAACCCCACACATTTATACTCGCCAGAGAAGTACGTACACCCATACATGCCAGATTCGATGAGCGAGTACCTCCAGCAGGATATGGAGTGTGAGGGGTTGCTGGAGTGTTTCCACGGGCTCAAACAGCTAGATCGGGAGATCTTCGGCCACATCACGGCCGCCGGTGGGTCGATGACCGTCGAGGAGATCGCCGAGGAAGTCGACCGAGACCACTCGACTGCGTATCGGTCCGTCCAGCGGTTGTTGAACGCTGGGTTCATCCAGAAAGAACAGGTCAACTACGACCACGGCGGCTACTACCACGTCTACCATCCGACCGATCCCGACCAGATGGCCGAGGACATGCAGCGGATGCTCAACGACTGGTACGCCAAGATGGGGCAGTTGATCCAGGAGTTCCGGGAGAAGTACGACCAGCCACAGACGGCCTCCGCGGAGCAGTAGCGGTCGCACGGTAACGGTCGGACTGTATTGTAAGCTTCTTGCAAAACAATTAAGAACGCACGTCCCCTAGCACCGACGATGAGCGACAACGAGCCGATCGAGGAGATCCGGGAACAGAAGATCGAGGACCTGCAGTCCGAGCAAGAGTCGGGAGACGACGCCCCCGCCGAGCCGATCCAGATCGGATCGAGCGAGGACCTCTCGGAGGCCGTCGAGCGCTACGACGTAGTGCTCGCGGACTTCTACGCGGACTGGTGTGGCCCGTGTAAGATGATCGCGCCGGTCGTCGAGGAGATCGCGGCCGAGACCGGTGCGGCGGTCGCGAAGATCGACGTAGACGCCAACCAGCCACTGGCCGCCGAGTACGGCGTTCGGGGCGTCCCCACGCTGGTCCTGTTCGCCGGCGGCGAGTCCGTCGAACAGATGGTCGGGGTCCAGCAGAAAGGCGACCTCGTCGCGAAGATCGAGCAGTACGGTTCCTGATTTTTCGGAATCGATGCGTCAGAGGTTTTCGTAGGCTTCCTCGACGAGTTCGCCGGTCTGTGCGATGATATCCGCCATCTCGTCGTCGTCCGGGGCCATCCCGGTCAGTCGGGCGATCCGCATGATACTGACGTGATAGACTGTCTGAACACCGGGTTCTTCCTGCCAGACGACGACGTTACACGGGAACAGCCCGCCCATCCTGTTGTCCGAGGCGTCAAGCGCCCGGTCGGCGACCGCCGGGTTGCACGCGCCCAGCACGTAGTAGGGATCGCGGTCGGCGTCGACCTTCTCGTTGAGCAACTCCGACGGGGAGAACTCGACCGGGAAGCCAAAGCCCGCGTCCGCGAACGCCTCGCGGACGTGTTCGACGGCTGTCTCGTGGTCCATCTCCAGTGTGGCGCGTTTCTCGCCGATGTCGGCCGGATCGATCGCTGACGGGTCGATTGGAAGCATCTTCGATAGCATAAATGGGTTTTTTACACAAAACCGCTTCGATCCGACGGCTCAGTCGGTCACCGGCGTGACCGTCAACGTCTCGCCGTCCCGCGTCCGGACGTGCCACGTCTCGCCCTCGCGATCGCGGACGCTCCAGGTCCCGAAGAGCAGCTGCAGGTCCAGTTCGAGACCGTTGAGTCGCTGGCCGGTCTCGACGATCCGATACGTCGTCATCCGTCGGTCGCGTTCGCGCGCCACTCCGCGAACAGCGGGACCGTCTCCGCCTCGTCGAACCGCTCGATACAGGGCGTTTCGTAAGGGTGGGTGGCCTCCACGTGTTCGACCAGCGCCGGGTAGCGCTCGGCGGTCGTCTTCGCCAGGAGGATCTCCTCGTCGTCCTGGTGGATCTCGTCGTCCCAGCGATACGTCGACGCACAGTCGACGCGGTTGACACAGGCCGCGAACCGCTCCTCGACGAGTTCGCGGGCGATCCGTGGCGCGGCGTCGGGCGGTGCCGTGATGTAGACCGTCGGCATACCCGACTGGAGGGCCGGACAGGTGAAAAGGACCTCGTAGCCGGTCCCCGCGGTCAGTCCGCGCTCGTCGAGTGGCCGGCGTCGTCCCGTTCCCGCAGCGCCGCGAGTGCGCTGGAGACGACTGCACCGCTGACCAGTAGCGCCGCGCCGATGATGATGACGAAGCTGACCGTGTTGAGCACGTCGACGGCGTACGTCTCGCCGAGCTGCCGCAGTGCGACCGCGGCGGCGCCGAGCAACAGCATGACGCCGAAGTAGACTTTGATCTCCTCTTCATCGACGAGGTCGGTGGCTGCGGAGCCCAGTCGTGCACCGAGCGCGCTGCCGGCGAGCAGCGGCGCGACGATGCTCAGGTCGACACCGCCGGACTGGGCGTACAGGAGCGATCCCAGCCCGCCCGAGAAGACGATCTCGAACAGGTCCGTCCCGACGGCGACCGGCACCGGGACGCCGATCAGGTAGAACAACGCGGGCATGCGGATGAAGCCGCCGCCGACGCCGAGGAAGCCCGACAACAGCCCCGTCGCGAAGGCCACGGCGAGGACGAGCCACAGCGAGGCGGTGATGCCGCCACGCAGCGAGAGCATCGGCGGGATGTGGTACGATTGGATCTTCTTCGCGATGTCGGGGATGTCCTGTGTTGCCGTTGCGTCGGCGTCGTGGCTCACGCCGCCGCCGTCGCCGCCCTTGAGCGCCTCGTAGGTGACGAACGCGCCGATGCCGCCGAGCAAGACGACGTACGTGACGCTGATGATCCCGCCGGCCAGGCCGAGCGATTCGAGGTGGAGGACGATCTCCTTGCCGACCTCGATGCCGGCTGTCGTGCCGACGATCATCGAGATCCCGAGTTTGTAGTCGACCTGTCCGAGGTCGCGGTGTTTCAGCGTCGCGATGACCGAGGTCCCGAAGACGAAGGCCAGTCCGCTCCCGACCGCGACCCGGGTGGGATAGCCCATGACCAGCAGCGCGGGCGTGACCAGGAAGGACCCGCCCATGCCGAAAAAGCCGAACAGGATGCCGATGAGCAGGCCGAAGCCGACGAACAGCCCCAGCAACAGCACGCTCGTCCCGAACAGTTCCATCATCGCTCCGTGATGGCCCGCAGTAACGCCGGCCCGAGCGCGCGTTCCAGTTCGCCGTAGCCGACGTACAACACGACGGCTTCCAGCAGGACGAGACCGACGAGCGCGACCGCCTGCGGGGTCCCGCTCAGTTGCTCAAGCCCGAACATCGAACTCACCGTCCAGCAGTTGTGTGCGTCCGTGGATTTTCATTACAATTCTACGTAGCAGAGAGGGGGCTATAACGGTTTTGCTCAACTCTTACAATACTATATCGGCGTAACCAACAGGTCACCACCCGTACGTCACCGAAAACGTATACCGATACTCGGAGCCGTTCAGTGACGCCAGCCGCCCCTACAGCGCGCTCGCGAACGTCAGCAGATCGATCACGACGACGAACAGGACGACGAGGACGGCGAGGGCGATGATGACTTTCAGGTAGCGCGGCAGTCCGTCGGTTTCACCGGGGGCCGAGGCGTCGGTCATACCGGACGTACGGTCGCGTGACTCCTGTACGCTGTGGTCCGCTCACTCACTGTGGGCGTCGCCGCGGTAGTAGAGGGCGCCAGCCAGCGCGATGCCCGCGACGAGCAACAACAGCGGTGCGACCGACGGGGCGCGGTCGAGTTCGACGCGAGCGAGCCTCCACACGAACGCACCGGCGACACAGCCGACGGCGAGTGTCGATCCGATCGAGACGAGTTCCAGTCGGGTCACATCGGCGGTCGGTCCGAGCTGATCGGCGAGTGTGAGCGCCGTCCGGCCGCTGTCCCAGGCGACCGCCGCCGCAACGGTCCCGGCGAGGACGACCAGTGTCGGCGCGCGGCCCGCCCCGGCGGCCAGGACAGCGGCGACGAGACCAGCACAGCCGAGAGTGAGAAGCGCCTGTCGCTCGGTCAGCACGGCCACCGTGACGAGCGCGAACCCGAGGAGGCCGCTGCCGAGCGCGAGCGTCGAGTAGCGACCGGTCCCCGCGACCACGGCGATGGCAGCGACGACTGCGACGACAGTGCTCAGCCGGACCTGTGGGCGGTCGGTCCTCATCGCCGCGCCCTCCGGTCGGCAAGTGCCACGTCAAGCGAGTCGTCCCACTCCCAGTCGAGGACCGGGACCCCGCCGGCGCGGAGGTCGCTGAGTCGCAGTCGACGGGTGACGGCGGCGACCCGCTCCGGGTCGGATCGGCGGGCCGTCGGATCGGGACTCAGGACCGTGACGGGATACCCGTCGGCGTGCAGGCGCCGCACGCCCGTAGCGATCCGGTCGTCACACAGCGGGGACAGGACGACCACCTGTGCGTCCTCGGGGAGGCGCTGTCGGAGGGTCCTGGCCCACCGGTCGGACGGCTGATCGCCGTGCCGTCCGGGAGCGAGCGCGGGCGTCCGAGCGAGGAAGTCCCGTGCGGCGACGCGGTGGGACCGGCCCGCACCCGGCGCCAGCCAGCAGTCCGCTGCCCCGACGGCCGCGAGGCCGGCGTGGTTACCGCCGTCGAGAGCGGTTCCGACGAGTCGGCCGGCCGCGGCGACACAGCGCTCGGCGGCCGTCTCGTCGGCGTCGGGCGGACCGACGGTCGCGCTGTCGGTTGCGTCGACGACGAACACCACCGTCACCGCCCGCTGCTCGCGGAACTGGAGCGTGGCGAACTCGCCGGTGCGGGCGAGGCGGTTCCAGTCGATCCAGGCGAGGGGGTCGCCCCGCTCGTACTCGCGCACGCCGAAGAACTCGGTCCCGGCGCCGCTCTCGGTGGTCTCGACGAGGCCGCCCCGGCGTGTCGCGTGTGTCCGGGTCGGTACCGGCCGGTCGAGCGAACCCAGCCGCGGACGGCAACATAGGTCCGTGTCCCCGGTCACCGAAACCGTCGTCTCGACCTCACGGGCGCCGGCAGTATCCCGGGCGAGGACCGCGAGCGGACCGAACTCGTGAGTCCCGCGGCGGGCGGTGACGGTGTACTCCAGCGTGATCTCCGCCCCGGGGCGGAGCGCAGTGCCGGCCGTCGCCGCCCCCTCGGCGATCGACAGTCCCCGGGGGACGCCGTCGACCAGCCTGAGATCGGGGAGGAGACGGTCGCCCTCGTTTCCGACGGTGACGGTCACCTCGACTGGGGTGTCCGGGTCGGGGTCGGACGGCGTGAGGGCGCGCTCGACCGTCAGGTTCGGGTCGGGCGGCGCGGTCAGGCGCGCGTGGCCGGCGTAGGCGACCGCGACCGCGCCGACGAACAGCAGCGCCGGCGTGTCGGTCAACACGCCGACGCCGATGGCGGCCATCGCCACCACGGTCGTCCCGTGCCACCTCCCCGTCGGTCGCGTGACTGTGCCGTCGAACGGCGCCGTCGTCCAGCCGTTCGCGTCGGGCGACCGGCCCAGTCCGCCCAGCGAGCGGCGGAGTCGGCGCGGCCACGAGCGCCGTGGCGTGTCTCCCGCCGTGTCGACTCCTGCGAGGGCGACCAGTTCGGCGACAGCGCTGCCGCGGCGCCGCTGGAACGTCGTCCGCCCCCCGAGGCGGTCGGCGATCCGGGCTCCCAGACCAGGTGACGGTGCGTCGAGCCCACCGAGGAAGGCGGCCGCCTCCGGGTCGTCGGTCCAGTTCCCGGATCGAACGGCGTCGCCCGGACTCGTGGCGTCGTCCCCGTACCGGTCGAGAACGTCGGTCACCAGGTGGGCCAGCCGCGTCTGGAGACGACCCCGGACGCCGAGCGCGTCGACATCGTCGCCGTAGCGGTCGAACACCGCATCGAAGGACCGCCCTGGCGGTTCGATCGGCGGCGTCCGAGCCACGTCCGGTGTCGCCGTGGTCCGCGGGGACGCGCCGAGGCGGCGACGAGCGAGCTTGAGAAGTTGCCACAGTGCCAGCAGCCCGGCCAGTGCGACGACGTACCGGCGAACCCCGATCCCCACGACGCCGGGTGCGGCCAGGGCGATCACTCCGAGTGCGAACGCGGCGAGACCGGCGCCGGCGAGCCACTCGCGCCTACGCACCGTTCTCGCCCCCGTAGCGGCCCTCGATCGAGCGAAGCAGGTCGATCGCCTGCCGTTCGTCCTCGGCGGACGGCGCCTCGTCGCCGTACCTGACCTGCCGGAACAGCGCGGTGAGCGCGCGCACGTCGTCGGGCTCCATCCCGGCGTCGATCGCCGCCCGTTGGAACTCCCGGGGCGTCGAACTCGCCGGCGCGCGGAGATCGAGCAACTGCGTCATATCGCGCCAGGCGCGGTAGACGGCGTTGTCGAGCGAGTCCGTGCCGTCGATCCGAGTCGCCGCGCGGCCGGCAGCCTCCCCGACCGCGGTCAGCTCCGACGACGAGTCCGTCGGGGTCGGCTCGGGTCGCGTCGCTGGCTCCCCGCGCACCGCGACGAACCCGATCGCGAGGAGCGCGAGGGCGACTGCGGCCGCGAGCGCCGCCACGAGCACCGCCGGGAGTCCGGCGCCGGTGCCACCCCCGCCCGGGGCGCCCGAAAGCGGTCGTGCCCCGCGGCCGAGCCCGGCCATCGAGCCCGTTCCACCCCCGGAGAGCAACCGGGCAGAGACGAAGAGGAGGGAGCCGACGAGACCCAGCGCGACCAGGAGGCGGAGGGCCCGCCGCCACCGAACGGCGAGGTACGCGAGGACGACGAGGACGCCCACAGCCGACAGCAGCGTGAGCAGCCACGCGACGGCCGGCGAGGTGACGGCTGGCCCGCCGCCGCGACCGACCGCCGGGGAGTCCCGATGCCCGCACCCTCGCCGGGGCCGCCCACGCCGGCCCCGTCGCCCGTCCCCGGGTTCTGCTGGACCGTCGCGGGCAGCGTGACGCCCGCCATCGTGACGGCTGTCACGCAGACGACCGTCAGAGCCGCGGTCAGCAGACGCGACCGCTCCATGGCTACCGCTGTGGGGCGGAGCTACAAATCAGGTCGCTCCCGCACAGGTCGTGCCGCTTTCTCGGCGAGCGGGGACTCACTCGACGGGGTCGGCCGCAGTGAGGTCGCGGGCGACCATCTCGCCCCAGGGCTCGAACCCCCAGCGGTCGTACACCGCTCTGGCGCGGTCGTTGTCCGGGTCGACATCGAGGACGAGTCGGTCCAGCGGAAGTGACTGCTCGCGGGCGACGGCGACCGCGGCCCCGAGCAGGTCGTCGACGACACCGGTTCCGCGGGCCTGCTCGGCGACGAACAGTTCGTTCAACACCGCGGCGTCCCAGACGTGGGCCATCGACTCCGGGAGGACGAAGCCGTAGCCGACCACCTCGCCGTCTCGGACCGCCAGCTGGACCGTCCGCTCGGCCTCCGCGACACAGCGGTCGACCCACTGGAGGTACGACGCCCGGTAGTCGTCGTCGAGTTTCTCGCGGTAGGCAGCCGCCTTCCCCTCCTCGCCGGTCGCAGTCCCCAGTTCCAGTTCGAAGGCGCGTTTGAGCTCCCAGAGCGTGTCTGCGTCGGTAGTCTCGTAGGGTCGGATCACGTAGGGTGCTGGACCGGCCGCGTGAAAGCGTTGTCCCGTCCAGTGGTTTCAAACCCGCCGGGCGCACACGTCAGAGTATGACAGACACGACCTGGATCGGGGAGACGATCACGAGCGACGCGGGCTGGTCGCACCTGGAGCGACTCGTCGACATCGGGAACCGGATGGCCGGCAGCGACGGGGAGCGCGCGGCCGCCGAGGCGACCCGCGACGCGCTCGCGGAACAGGCCCGGTCGGCCCGGCTGGAGCCGTTCGACATCCAGGGGTGGGAGCGGGGCGACAGCAGTATCTCGGCCGGTGGAGCGCCGATGGCCGCGGCCGACCACGAGGTCATCGCCCTCCCGCGGTCGCCGGCCGGCGAGGCCAGCGGGGAGCTTGTCGATCTGGGCTACGGGCTGCCGGCGGACTTCGAGGAGACCGACTGTGCCGGCAAGATCGTCATGGCCCGCTCGGACATCCCGGGCTGGTACGACCGGTACATCCACCGCCGGGAGAAGTACTACCGGGCGGTCGAGGCCGGCGCCGCCGGCTTCGTCTACCGGAACCACGTCGAGGGGATGCTCCCGCCGACCGGGAGCGTCGGGACCCAGGCGGACGCGCTGGGCGCGGTACCGGCGGTCGGTGTCGCCAGCGAGGTCGGGGCCCGGCTCGGTCGTCGCTACGACGGGGCGGAACTGACGGTCAGCGTCGACTGCGAGACGCCGCCGGCCACGAGCCAGAACGTCCACGCGGAACTCGGGCCGGACACAGACGGGGCCGTGCTGGTGACGAGCCACGTCGACGCCCACGACATCGCGGAGGGCGCGCTCGACAACGGCGCCGGGACGGCGATGGTGGTCGAGGTCGCCCGGGCGCTCGCCGCCCGCGAGGACGAACTGGATCGGCGCGTCGAGTTCGTCGCCTTCGGCGCCGAGGAGGTCGGCCTGGTCGGTTCGGAGTGTCTCAGCGACCAGCGGGACCTCGACACCGTCCACGCCGTCCTCAACTTCGATGGGGTGGTCCGCGGGCGAACTCTGGAGTTTCACACCCACGATTTCCCGGAGATCGAGGCGGCCGTCGAGGCGGTCGGGGATCGACTGGACCACGACACGACGGAGACGCCCCGGCAGGGACCCCACAGCGACCACTGGCCGTTCGTCCAGTGGGGCGTGCCCGGCTGTCACGTGATGAGCGAGACGACAGACACCGGGCGCGGGTGGGCCCATACCCACGCCGACACGCTGGAGAAACTCGATGTTCGGACGCTGCGCGAGCAGGCCGTCTTCCTGACGGAACTGGCCGTCCAGTTCGCTAGCGAGGCGTTCGAGCCCGGTCGGCGTGAGCCCGAGGGAGTCGCCCGCCGGCTGGAAGCCGAGGACACCGCCCCGGGGATGCGCCTGACCGGCGACTGGCCTTACGACGACTGACCGGCCGGGACGATCCGGTGGAGACCGGCCTCGGGTTCGCCGTTGGTCACGACGTAGAGTTCTCCGTCGGCGTCGCGCCCGAAGGACCTGATCCGGGCGAGCTTGCCGGTGTCCCCGGAAGCGACCGGGAGGGGCTCGGTCGGCCACTGCCCGTCATCGTCGGGACGGGTCGCCAGGAACAGACGCCCCTGGGCGACGTAATCGCCGAAGACGTAGCGGCCGCGCAGTCCCGGGAGCGCGTCCCCGCGGTAGACGTGGCCGCCGATGACCGAGTAGCCGCTGACCGGCGCGCCCTCGTGGGGATACTCGATGATCGGGTCGAGGAGCGGTTCGCCGCCGCGGACCGAATCCGGCGTTCGAGACGGGCAGTCCGACGCTTGGAAGCAGTGGGTACCCTCGCGGACGTTCCAGCCGTAGTTGCCGCCACGCTCGACGAGGTCGACCTCCTCGAAGCGGTTCTGTCCGACATCACCGACGAAGAAGTCCGTCCCGTCGAACGAGAACCGCCAGGGGTTGCGCAGCCCCCAGGCGTACTGTTCGTCCAGCCCTTGCCGGCCGACGAGCGGGTTGTCGTCGGGGACTGCGTAGGCCTTGCCGTCGTCCCGGTCGTCGACATCGATCCGGAGGATGCTGCCCAGCAGGTTCTCGGTGACATCCTGTCCGTTGCCGCCGCCGACGGCGTCGTACCAGTCCGCGACGTGACCGCGACCCTGGTCGCCGCCGGCACCGCCGTCGCCGACGCCGACGTAGAGGTAGCCCTCCGGGCCGAACGCGATCGAGCCCGCGTTGTGGTTGCTCTGGGGCTCGTGGATCTCCAGGAGCGTCCGTTCGGAGTCCCGGCGCGCGCGGGTGCCGTCCTCGGTCGCGCGGAACTCGCTGAGGACGAACGTGTGACTGTACCCGGCGGGCAGCCCAGAGCGGCCGGGCGCGCTGTACCGGACGTAGAACCGGCGGTTCCGTGCGAACTCCGGGTGCAGCGCGAGGCCAAGCAGCCCCTTCTCGCCGCCGGTCGTGACGGCGTCCCGGAGGTCCAGAAACGGCCGCGACGCGAGTCCGTCGGGCCCGTGTCTGGCGACGACGCCACCCTGCTGTGCGATGTACCGTGCGTCGAGGTCGGGCGGGAAAACGACATCCAGCGGCGCCGAGAGGTCGGTCGTGAGCGGTTCGAGTCCGACTGACTCGGGTGGGTCTCTCGGCGCAGTCGCCGTCGGGGTCGCCGTTCGTGTCCCCGACGGATCGGTGTCGCCGGCGGTGGCCGGCGGCGTGCCAGTCGGCGTGTCCGTCGGCGTTCGGTTCTCGGGTCCGTTCGAACATCCGGCGGTGCCTGCCGTGACCGCGGCGGCCAGTACGCCGAGGTATCGGCGGCGAGTCCAGTCGTCAGGCATAAATGACATTCGAGCCGAACGTTGAAATACCATGAGGTCTCCGACCGTTTCGACCGTCGATCTGCCGCCAGCGTTTGTTTCCGAAATTTGAGTGTTCTATCATCCATTTATCGTCTGGAATATTCCGCTACGGAGAGATATGTAAAACAAACATTTTAGTTACATGCTATCGCATATCAGTGTATGGTCGAGACCACCCTCCCCGGCGGCCCACGGCAGTATCTCAGGGTGTTCGAACACCACGTCTTAGAGCCTATCGCGGACGCAGAGGCGAGAATATCGCGGGAGCGCGAGGAACTCGCCGCCGAGCAGTCGGCCTTCGCGGAGTTCAGGACGGCGGTGGCGGACATCCAGCCGATCGCGGCGACACCGGCGACCCTCCGGCGGTCCGTCGTCAGTGTCGACGATAGCCACGATCACGTCGAACGCCTGCGTGAGGCGTTCAGCTCGACGGTCATGAGCGTCCCCCACTACGAGGCAGTCTACGACGAGTCGCTGTCCGACCACATGCTGGCCGAACTCGGCGACCCCGCCGCGGCGGTCGTCGGCACGACCGCGACGGGAGTGACGCCGGCCCAACGGTCGGCCCTGTTGTCGGCCGTCGACCGATCGATCGAGGACCGGGAACGCTACATCGACGTACTCGCGGAGGAAACGGAGTCGCTCGCGACGGCCCGGCAGGCGATCGAGGACATCGTCACCTCCCTCGACGACGTGATCATTCAGGACTGGTACCGCGAGGAGTTCGAATCCCGCCTCGACGAGATCGTCCGGGACCGACAGGCCGTGGTCCACGGCCGTCTCTCGCCGTCACGGATCGACGGCCAGTCGCTGTGTACACACCTCTACGCCGACGAGCCCTGGACGTTCCCCGTGCTGACAGCGGTCGTCCGGCTGCACGACGCCGTCGTGGTCGACTGAGTCGGTGTCGGTGGACGGCCAGGCGCCGAGTCAGTCCACCGAGAGGACGAACGATAGGCTGTACATCCGGCCGACGGACTCGCTCCCGATCTCCTCGACTGTACGCGTCGCTCGCTCGTGTATCGCACGGAGGTGTGCCGACTCCTCGGCGGCCGCGAACGCCTCGATCACCCCGGCGTGTGCGTCGAGATGCGACCGCGTCCAGGGGACCGGATCGAGCAGCGTCCGCTCCCGTTCGAACGCCCAGCCGGTTCCCTCGAACCACCGACGCAGCGCCTGAGAGGGGTAAAAAGAGAGCGCCGGCCGTCCCGTGACCGCGCTCGCCGCCGCGTTCTCCAGGCCGAACAGCTCCCCGACGGCCGCGTCGTCCGGCAGCGGCCCGTAGTCGTCGACGACGAGCCGACAGTCCCCGGTAGCGACGCGGGTCAGTTCCGTCACGACTCTGTCGAGATCGGTTGGCGGGAGGACGTTACAGAGTCCGTGGGCCGTGATCAGTTCCACCGATCCGTCCGCTATCGGGAGCGATCTGAGGTCGCTGTGGAGCACCCGGAGTCTGTCGTGACCACGCTCGATCCGTCGCCGGACGGTCCGGGCGTGCGCTCGGTCGTTCGTCACCGCGTAGACCGTCGCCGCGCCGGCGTCGAGGAGGCCGGCCGTCGTGTTGCCGACGCCAGCGCCGGCTTCCAGACACACCCGTCCGTCGACGGGTACGTCCGAAAGCGCCGCCCGCACCGTCTCGGGAACGTCCATCTCAGTGGTGGAGCTGTTCGGGAACTGGACTCTCGTCGTGGCGGAGCCGTTCGACGAGCGAGCGCTGGGCCGCCTCGTCCATGCCGTCGTACTGGCTGGCCGCGTGGAGCACCATCGCGACCAGTTTCGGGTCGCCGGGGCTGACGACCGTGTCGATCCCGCGCGAGGCGGCGAAGTCGAACCGCTCGCTGATCTCGTCTGGGGAGTCGACCGGTTCGTACCAGTTCGCGTACGGGCGGTCCGCCTCCGGGAGTTCGTCGGTCGAGGGCCACCGACCCTTGGCGAAGGCCTTGATCCCGAGCGTGCCGATGCCGGCGTCCTCGGCCGCCTCGAAGACGCCCTCGTAGTCGTGTTCGGCGTCGCCCTTGCCGACGACGACGGGGTTCAGCGGGAACATCAGCGTCTCCAGATCGTCGATTCGGTCGATCGCGTCCTGGATCAGCCCGGGGTTGCCGTGGCTCGTGAGGCCGATGTGGCCGATCTGTCCCGCCTCCTGGGCCTCACGGAACGCCCGCAGTGCGCCGTCGTCGGCCGTGATCTCGTCCAGTTCGTCCTCGTACTCCAGGCCGTGAACCTGATACAGGTCGATACGGTCGACGCCGAGTCGGTCCAGCGACCGCTCCAGTTTCCGTTTCGCTCCCTCGTATCCCCGTTCCTGGGTCTTACACCCCAGGAAGATCTCCTCGCGGTGCTGGCGAAGCTTCGGCCCGAGTTTCAGCTCCGCGTCGCCGTAGGTCGGCGCCACGTCGAAGTGGTTGACGCCGTGGTCCAACACCAGTTCGACCAGGTGATCGGCACCCTCCTGTTCCAGCCAGTTGAGTGCGATCGCACCGAAGGTCATGACACTGCTCTCGTGTCCGGTGTCGCCGAGCGGTCGCGTCTCCATACCGGACCGTACGGCCCGGTGAACATAACAGTTGGTCGCCGGGCCGCCGCTGTGAGCGCTTCGGTCGCCGGCCGAGCACTGAGTCGATCGGTCACCGAGCCGTCAGTTCCGGTAACCGCCGCCGAAGGGATCCGATACCGGCGGTAACTCGGTCGTAACAATACCATCCGCGTCCGACGACCGAGTAGGCGCTGGTGGTGTAGCGTAACACACAGTCCCTCCAGGGCTGTACCGCAGGTTCGAACCCTGCCCAGCGCATCCACGTCGGCCGGCTCGGCCATCAGCCGTGAGAGGATGTTAGAATTACCGTGTAGTTTTACGGTATAGCTATACTTAGACAGGACCAGTCGGTCTCGACGTGGTATCGGCCCCGACCGAACGAGTTCGTCACGGCTCGTGGATCCGACCGGAGGCGTCGTCCGGGACCGACCTGCCCCACCGCGTCGCCCAGTCGCTCAGGCGGTCGAGAACCGGCACGAGTTCCTCGCCTTTCTGTGAGAGACTGTAGTAGACGGCGACCGGCGCGGCCGCCTCCATCCGCCGCTCGACGATATCGGCGTCGACGAGCGCGTCGAGGGCGTCCGAGAGGGTCTTCGACCGAGCGTCGGTCGCCCGCTTGAGGTCGTTGAACCGCTGTTCGCCGTCCCCGAGCGCGTAGAGGACGTTCAATCGCCAGGGCGTCCCGATCTCCTCGATGGTCGTGACCACGGGACAGGCACGGGCGTTGTGGGCCTCGATCGAGGCCTGCCGCCGGTCGCTCTCTGCCGTCACGCCCAGTTCACCCCCGCGCGGAGCGACACCACACGACCGACGGTGGGAAGCGCCGTGTCGCAGTGTGAGCGGGTCGGTGCACTGTGCCGTCGATCGCCGGGTCGGAACATACAGCTATCGACGGCCGAAAACCACCTAAAGGCTCTGTGAAGCGTATTTCGCCCAGTGCTCGGTCACTCGCCGCTGGATGTCGATGGTCGCCGGCAGAGACGACAGACCCCGCCCTCCCGGGGCCAACCGTGACGGACCGAGAGAGAACCCGACCGCGACGCCGCGAGGGGCCTGTGAAATCCAGTTCACCGAGTCCCAGGGTCGGTGGGGCAGCAGCGGGGCTCCGACGGCCAGGTCGTCGCACGCGTCCGGGAGGTGACAGCCCTCAGAGCCCGATCCCGACGGCGACGGGCCACGTGGTCTGTGAGAGCGCCATGAACACCATCGCGCCACCGAGGAGACCGACGTTCTTCAGGAAGTGGATCTGCTCGTTCTGTCGGTCCTGTCCCTCCATCGTCCAGAAGTCGTGCATCGCTGCGGTGATCGGCGTCAACACGGCGACGATCGTCACCGACCCGATGGCCGGGTAGACGCCGGCACCCACCGAGGCGGACCCGGCCAGCAGGAGGAGACTCCCGACCGGAACGGTGACCCCGGCGACGGGAACCCCCCTTGCTTCGGGCGTAGCCGACGGCGTTTTGTCGGTCCAGCAAGTTCCCCAGTGCCAGGTATCCGACGACGACTGCGAACAGGGCTCTGCCGAACAGGAACGCCCAGCCGGCGAGTGCCGAGTCGAACACCGTTACCAGGCCCCCCCGGACGGCGAGCTGTCGATGTGGCGCGGTCGAGCGGATCGATACGGTCCGTACGTGTCTGCGATCGGTCGCTGACATCACGACTGGTCCGTCGCCGACCGACGGGATATATCTCAGGCAACGTAAACAAAAGCAGGTTCGGTGCCCGAAATCGGGACGCCGCGGTGACAGCACGCGGCTCAGTCGAGTTCCTGTTCGGCTCTGTGGGCCTCGCTACCGGCTGGCCGCCGGAACGGGAATCGTTCGAGATGGATCGTCGAGAGTGGGAGAAACACTGTTTATTTTATGTTCACGTGCCGTCGGCTTCGTGGATCGGCGCCCAGTCCCGGCGGGGCGACGGGTACCACGCTCAGCCGGTACTCTCGGCAGGGACGCGCCAGAAGACGCCGGTTCCGCGCTGCTCACGGACGAGCGTGTCGCGGTCCGCCAGCGACTTGAGGGTCTGTGTCGCCTTGCCGTGAGAGAGGGCACACACCGTCGCGACCTCCTGTGTCGCGACCGGCCCGTACTCCCGCACGAACTGCTCGACAGCAGGGGGCGACGTTCGTTCCAGGGAGGGTGCGACTGTCTCCAGCGTGTCAGCTAGCTCCTCGAACGACCGGAATCCCGCCAGTGTCCGTGTTCCCTCCGGGCCGGTGAGCCGGTACGTCGGGAAGGAACCGATGCGGGCCTCCCGGGTCCGCGCGAGGTCCTCTTCGAACGCCTCACGCGCAGTCCCGTCGTCTATCGCCGCCCGAAAGGCCCCGATATCCAGCCCGAGATCGGCGGCTATCTCGCGCTGTATCGCCGGCCGGTTCACGTTCCGGACCTCCGTGGCGTAGGCCTCGCGGACGCGACGGAGATATCGGTGGCCGGCCTCCCACCCCTGCTGTCGGGCGGCGGCGACGGCGACACTCGCCGGGTAGGTCGACTGTGCCGGATCGACTTCGAATATCTCCGTGTCGACGGGCATCCCGTGACGTTCTGCGGCCGCCAGCCAGTGTGGACCCACGTCCTCGGGATCGGAGATGTCGTTGGCCGCGTCGTAGAACGTCTCGAAGTCCTCGATCAACCCGCCCAGCACGAAGCGGTGGGTCAACCGATCGCCGTACGCCGTCTGGAGGCGGCGCCTGATCGGCTCCGCACCCCAACACCAGGTGCACATCGGGTCGGTAAACTGTGTGATCGTCGGGCTGTCGGAAGCGGTCATACGTCGAGATCGATGTGTCCCCGGGGGAAGTAGCTCAGGCAGCGTCCGTGAAAGGAGGGATGGCGCGGTCGAGTAGGTTACGATTGGAAACTGCATCCGGGATTCCGTCGGAACACCGACCTCCCCCGCTGTGGCCTGGTGAGCCGGAACCACGCGCAGGCAGGGTTTTAGGTGCACTCCAGTCGGAGACGAGCGTATGGCACCAGTTCGCAGACTCGTCCTCGATGTGCTCAAACCGCACGACCCGGAACTGCTCGACTTCACACAGCAACTCGCCGGTGTCGGCGGCGTCGAAGGCGTCAACGCGACGCTCATCGAACACGACCAGGAAGTACAGAACGTCAAGCTGACATTTGAGGGGGCGTCGCTGTCGCTCGACGAGATCCAGGAGACTGTCGAGGCAATCGGTGCGACCGTCCACTCTGTCGATCAGGTCGCACTCGGCGAGTACCTCGTCGAGAACCGGCCAACGCCCCAGGACTGAGACGCGTGCCCTCACTCGTTTCCAGGCTCTGGACCCTGTTGGGGAGAGAGGAGATCCGATCGATCTCCAGACGGTATTTCATCTCGAACGGGTTCGACGGCACGCTGACGAGTATCGGGATCGTCGTCGGTGCGGTCCTCTCGGGCGTCCCCGACGGGGCGACGGTCATCCAGATCGGCCTCGGTGCGGCCGTCGGTCTGGGAACCTCGGCGGTCTGGAGCGTCTGGGAGATCGAGCGTGCGGAGACGAAAGCGGACATCCTCCGGATGGAACGGGCCATGCTGGTCGATCTGGACGATACACAGATCCAGCGTCAGCACCGCGGCGCGCGACTGCTCCACGCGGTGATGAGCGGCCTGGGCCCGATCATCGGAATCGTCGTCCCGCTCGCCCCGTTCGTCGTCGAGGGGACGGTGTTTACGATGGCTGAGGCGGCCGTCGCCGCGGTCGCGCTGGGAATCTGCGTGCTGGCGTCGTTCGGTGCCTACATGGGGTCGATCTCCGGACAGCGGTGGTACGTCGCCGCGATCAGGATGGGGCTCGCGGGGCTCGTGGTCGCGCTCGTCAATCTGGTGTTGCCCGGATAGACGGCCAGCGGCGGCCTGTCTCCGGATCAGATCTCACCGCCGGTCTCTCGCCGGCCGGTCTGTGCCGTCGGAACGAGGCGGCAGAACTCGAAATCGACGACACGCAACGGCGTGTCGAAGACATCGACGAGCGGGATATCGACCCGTTCGAGCCCGGCGAGGGAGTCAAGCGCGGTCGCTTCCGCCGCCGTCGATTCGAGCTCCCCGCGCGCGATGACGCTCCACCACCCGTCGTCGGACTCGCCGTGAACCACGAAGGTAACGGCCCGATCGAGCAGCGACGCCTTCTCGCTGTCGGGGCCGACGGCCAACCGGAAGTAGAACACCCGCTCGTCCGGATCGTACCCGTACGAGACGGGGACCGAGTGGGGCGCGTCGGCCGCCGGGCCCGAGAACGAGAGCACCCCGGTCCCGCCGGTCCCCAGGTGTTCGTCCTGTGTCGCCGGGTCCATCTCGATCGATTTCGTGTCGCCCATATGACTCGATACGACGGCGGTGCCTATAAACCCGTCTCCGACTCCGGGAGCCTGTGACGAGGGGTGATCGAGTCGAGGGATGGCTGGAGAGATGTATCGCGGACGGTGGGACGTGCCAGTCAATCGTCACGCGAACCCTTATGAGCGGTCCCGGCGAAGCGTCGGTCAGAACACGGGCGGGAGTGTTCACCCCGCCACTGAGGCTCAGTCATGTACGATACGATCCTCGTTCCGACAGACGGTAGCGACCACGCGCTCCGTGCGGCGGCACACGCGCTCGCACTGGGGAACGCCTTCGACGCGACCGTCCACGTCCTCGCGGTCGTCGACGTGGACGCCGCGGCCGGGCCGATCAACGCCGGTGGGGTCTCCGAGGAGTACGTCGACCGGTTGCGCGACGGCGGGCGCGAATCGATCGACGCGGTCGAGGCCCTCGCTGACGGCGACTCGGTGCAGGGACACGTCGTCGAGGGACGGCCCTCGAAGGCGATTCTGGAGTTCGTCGAGAGCCACGATGTCGACCTCGTGAGCATGGGGACCCACGGCCGGACCGGCGTCCGCCGCTTCGTCGCCGGGAGCGTCACGGAGGACGTGTTACGGCAGTCGCCGGTCCCCGTCCTCACCACCAGAGCGAGCGAGGACGACGCACCCGTCACCGGCTACGACGACATCCTCCTCCCGACCGACGGGAGCGAGCGAGCAGGGGTCGCCGTCGATCACTGCATCGCCCTGGCGACTGCCTTCGATGCGACCGTCCACGTCCTCACCGTCGTCGACCTCGGCGCCGTCTCGGGCGGCCCGGACCAGTCGGCACCGGTCGAACTGCTGGAGACGCTGCGCGAGAACGGCCAGCGGACCGTCGAGTCGACCGCCGACCGTATCCAGGATGCCGGGTGTCCTGTCGAAACCGAGGTCCGGGAGGGATACCCCGCGCGTGACATCCTCGACTACGCCGCCGCCAACGGGATCGATCTGCTGACGATGAGTACCGCCGGCCAGACCGGACTCAGCCGGTTCCTCCTCGGGAGCACGACAGAACGGGTGGTCAGACACGCGTCGATGCCCGTGTTCGCGATCAACGCGCGGTCCTCGGGGGCAGAGTAGGGAGCACGCGGTCGAGTATCACGCTCGACCCGTGATCGCTACAGGTTCGGCGCCAAGCGCCTGACTGCCGTTGCGACGGCGAGATACGCCGGCCCCGTCACGGCGAGGACGACGGCGAGGACCGCCCAGTCAGCTGCTCCCAGCGGTACGGTTCCGAAGTACCGGTTCAGCGGCGTGTAGAGGACGGCCAACTGGAGCGTGAGCGACGCAGCCACCGCGAGAGTGAGCCAGGGATTCGAGAACGTCGGTGTCTCCCTGAGCCACCGGATCGCGAACAGTTTCACGAACTCGATGAGGACGAAGCCCGTAAACACCATCGTCATCGCGTACGGGGTGATCGAAGGTGCGCCGTCGAGCGTATAGGTCATCAGACCCAACATAACGACGGTCGAGACGGTGCCCGTCCCGGCCATCAGGCCGAGCATCCCCCGGCCGACGATCCCTCGGTCGGGGTCTCTGGGCGACCGGTCCATGACCGCGCCGCTCTCGGGGTCGGTCCCGAGCGCGACCGCGGGGAGCCCGTCGGTCAGGAGGTTGATCCAGAGCAACTGGACCGCGGGGAGGACGAGATACCCCGCGAGCGACGCGATGAACACGAGCGCGACCTCGGCGACGTTGGCACTCAGGAGGTAGGCGACGAACTTCCAGACGTTGTCGAAGATTGCACGCCCGCGCCGGACGGCGGCGACGATCGTGGTGTAGTTGTCGTCGAGCAGGACGATGTCGCTGGCCTGTTTTGCCACGTCCGTCCCGCGGACCCCCATCGCGACGCCGATGTCGGCGTTTTTCAGTGCCGGCGCGTCGTTGACGCCGTCGCCGGTCATCGCCACCACGTGACCGTTGTCCTTGAGCGCCCGGAGGATGCGGACCTTGTGCTGGGGCGAAGTCCGGGCGAAGACATCGACGGACTCGACGCGCTCCCTGAGCGTCTCGTCGGTCATCGATTCGATCTCCCGGCCCTCCATGACCGCCCCGCCGATTCCCAGCGAGTCGGCGATCGCCGCGGCCGTCCGGACGTTGTCGCCGGTGACCATCTTCAGATCGATCCCCGCCTGGTCGGTCGCGGCGACCGCGTCGGCGACCTCCGCGCGAG